>JAVEEG010000154.1 GCA_030840585.1 Frankiaceae bacterium
ACCCACGGGCACCACTGATGACCGCACACCTGTCTTGGAACCTCGTCGACGACGTGCGGCAGTTGTTGCAGTTCCCGTTCATGGTGAACGCGTTGCGGGCCGGCACGATCGTCGCGATCGTCGCCGGGGCGATCGGCTACTTCATGGTGTTGCGCAAGGAAAGTTTCGCCGGGCATACGCTGGCATTGATCGGATTTCCGGGCGCGGCCGGCGCGACCTGGCTCGGCGTGAATCAAAGCTTCGGCTTCTTTGGTTTCTGCATCGCCGGTGCGCTGGTGATCGGGTCGTTGCCGGCCAGCCGGTACAGCGAACGCAGCGCAGTGATCGGCACGGTGCAGGCGTTCGCGCTGGCGTGCGGGTTGCTGTTCGTCAGCCTGTACCACGGCTTCCTGTCCGGGCTGAACGACATGCTGTTCGGCACGATCATCGGGATCACGAGCACGCAGGTGTTGGTGTTGCTCGTGGCCGGTGCGATCGCGCTCGCGGTGCTCGCGGTGATCGGCCGGCCGCTGCTGTTCGCCAGTGTCGACATCGATGTCGCGCGGGCGCGCGGCGTCCGGGTGCGTCTCGTCGGCGGATTGTTCTTGGTATTGCTGGGAATCGCGGCCGCCGGCACGAGTCAGGTGACCGGCAGCCTGCTGGTGTTCGCGTTGCTGGTTGCACCCGCCGGAACCGCGGTACGGCTGACGGCGAACCCGCTCGCCGGTGTGGCGTTGTCGGTCGGCATCGCGTTGCTGGTGACCTGGCTCGGCGAAGGCGTCGCGTACTTCTCGCCGTACCCGATCGGGTTCTGGGTGACGACGTTCGCGTTCGCGCTGTTTCTGCTCGCGACGGGTTATCGGATGCTCGCGGATCGGCGGGCGGTTAACCGATGTTGAGCCAGCCGTTCATGCAGCACGCCCTGCTCGCGGGCACTGCGGTCGCGGTGCTCTCCGGCGTGGTCGGGTACTTCGTCGTACTGCGCGCGCAGTTGTTCGCCGGTGATGCGCTGTCGCATGTCGCGTACACCGGCGCGCTGGCCGCGCTTGCGGCCGGGCTGGATCTGCGGCTCGGTCTGTTCGCGGCGACGATCGGTGTCGGCGTCCTGCTCGGCCTGCTCGGCGGGCGCGGCCTCGCCGACGACGTGACGATCGGTACGACGTTCGCGTGGGTGCTGGGTCTCGGTGTGTTGTTCCTGACGTTGTTCACGACGCATCGTGCGACCGGCAACTCGACCGCGAGCGTCACGGTGTTGTTCGGGTCGATCTTCGGCATCAGCGGCCGCGATGCGGTCACCGCCGCGGTGATCGCGGCCGGGCTTGTCGGGGTGGTGTTGCTCGTTGCCCGGCCGTTGTTGTTCGCCAGCCTCGACCCGGCGGTAGCGGCGGCCCGCGGTGTGCCGGTCCGGTTGCTCGGCCCGCTGTTTCTCGGCGTCGTCGGGGCGAGCGCGGCCGAGGCGAGCCAAGTCGTCGGGGCGTTGCTGTTGTTCGGCTTGCTGGCCGCGCCGCCGGCCGCCGCGCAACGGCTCACCGACCGGCCGTGGCGCGCGCTCGCGCTGTCTGCGGTCTTCGCGACCGCGTCGGTCTGGGTCGGCCTGACCCTCGCGTACGCCTACCCGACCTTGCCGCCCAGCTTCGCGATCCTCGCGGTGTCGACCGCTCTCTACGCCGGCGCTGCGATCGTCACGAGTACTCAGTCACGAGTGCTGGGGGCATAGCCCGAACACCTCGACCGTGTGGCTGATTTGGGTGTAGCCGGCTGCGGCGGCGACCCGTTCGGCCCACTGCTCCACCTCGGGCCCGTCGACCTCGACCGCGCGCCCACACACCCGGCAGACCAGGTGGTGATGGTGGTCCTGTATCGCCGTGGGATCGGCGCTGCCGGCCGGCGAGCAGAGCCGGTACTGCGCTTCGCCGTCCGGGCGGTGCACAACGTCGATCTCGCCGGCGTCGGCGAGCACCTTGAGATGCCGGTAGACGGTCGTCAGCCCGACCGACGAGCCCTGGTTGCGCAGTTCGCCGTACAGATCCTGCGCGGTCCGGAAGCCGGCCGCGGTCCGCAGCACTTGGTCGATCGCCTCGCCCTGGCGGGTGACGCGAATCCTCGGACTCACCCCTAGACGCTAACCCGCCGGAGCTATGACCCCAGATTCAGCGGGCACTGGTCTTGCGGGTGGCGGCGCATTTCAGTTCGGCAACCGATAGTCGGTCGGCGCACCGCTTGTCCTTCGCGCACTGCGCCACCACGGCGAGCGAACCGCCGCACCGAACGCCACCCTTCATCGGGACGTCGACGGACCATGAACCGTCCGCCTGAACGGTCGCGGTGACCTGCTCCTTCGTCCCTTCGTAGACAACGGTGACGACGACCTCGGAGCATCCGGCCGCCGTTCCGCTGGCCCGAACCGCCTGAGCGAGGTCCGTGTTCCTTCCGCGCAGACCGACGGCGTCCGTCACCTTCACGCTGCAGTCATGCGTCCCACCGCCGCTGTCGCGGTGCACGTACAGCCGGACGGTGATTGCCTCGCCGCCGTCGAAGCTGACGATGGCGTGGTCTGTCGCCAGGCCATTGGTCTCGCCGCGGCCTGAGACGACGTAGGTGCCAGGTGGAATCGTGCCGGTCCAGTGCGCGTTCGGCGCTGGCATGTCGGCATATGTGGTTCCCGCCCACACGAAGACCTGCGACAGGGCGTCGTACAGGGTGATTCGCCAGGCTTCGTCGTCCATGCGACTCGCGTTGGTCGGGTTCGCGACCCAGACGTCCAAGACGGCCATGAGGGTGGGCTCCTTAGATGAATCGCACGGAGACGATGTCGTCGTTCATGAAGTCGTTGCCGTCGCTGTCGTCCCAAGCTTTGCCACTGAGGTTGGTCTGCTCGTCCACCCCGATACCGAGCGGGACCGTCGTCGACGTGCCCGGAACCGTGGCCGACAGTTCCCCGAGGGTCACCGTCGTCTTGTGTGTCTCCCCGATGAACGGCCCGGAGAAGTCGCTGCTGTTCCAGAACTCGACCTTCGTTCCCTTCATGCCGATCAGCAGCCACGAGCTGAGCTCGTTGTCCATCTCGTCGTAGTCCTCGAGATCGGAGATGCCCCCGGTCGCGACGCCACCGGCGAGACTGCTTGCGGTTGTGATCGTGTCGACCGCGCTGTGCAGCGGGGTGAGCAGCGAGGCCATGTCGACGATGTCTCGCACGTTGTTCGCGACCTGGATGACGGAGTTCAACGTCGAGACGACCTGGCCGGCGTTCGCCAGCGCCGAGCCGGTCCGGACCAGGAGCACCAGTTCGCCCTTGTGGCCCGCGTCCTTGCTCATGAGCAGTACGGCGGGTACGGGGACGGGCGGGATCGGGATCGGAAGCGCGATGTCGCCGGTCTTGGTGATTCCCTCGATCGTCACGGTCACATGGATGTTCAGGTGCAGCGTGAGCGCGTCGCCGACCGCCAGTTCGTCCACGAACGGCGGAAGGATCGTGACCAGTGCTTCGAGCGGATCCGAGTTGGGCAGCTGGGCTGGTGACAGCGGCTTCACCACGTGTCCAGGACCTGGACTGCCGTCGAGGTTGGTGACGTCGTACTTGACGGTGAAGTCGATGTTGTTGACCAGCGCGCTCAGCAGCAGGTTGCCGCCGGCCGGCAGGCTTCCGCTGAGATTCGGTGGCAGGAAAGCGGAGAAGCCCGGGATCACGCGGACCTCGATGGCCTCGCCCGGCTTCGGGTACTTCGGATCCCACTCGACCTGCGTCAGCGCCAGGATCTGGGACGTGAGCATGTTGAGATCCGGCGGTTGTCCTGCGCCCATCATGGCTCCCACGAGGAAAATTGGCTGACGGCAGTCGCTGTCGGTGGCGGTGGAGACAGAAATAGCGTGCGGTTCAGGCCCCGGGGTGGTCGCGGGCAGCATTGCGATGATCTCCGTGGCGGTCCACGTCGTGACGCTCAGCGGGTACAGCATTCCGTTGCCGTCCACAAGCGACACGGTTCCCACGACGACGCCGAACCCCAACGGCGTCGTCATGGTGAGGGTGACCGGGCCGCCGGGCATCGCCGGTGCGGCCGCCGTCCCGCCAGGAGCGACGACGTACGCGGGACACGCCACGAGATCGCCTCCCCGGTCATCCGTTACGCGTGGTGCAAACGGGGACAAGTAGACCGGCACCGACCCACCGCCGTCAATGTCAGATTTTTTACACTTCCGGGAAGGTGCCAGGACCACCTCGTCCGACGTCTCCCCATAGCCTCATCTCCATGCGGCTCGTCATCGCTCGCTGCTCGGTCGACTACACCGGCCGACTCTCCGCGCACCTTCCGCTCGCCACCCGGTTGCTCGTCTGCAAGGCCGACGGCAGCGTCCTCGTGCACTCCGACGCGGGCGGCTACAAACCGCTGATGTGGATGAGCCCGCCGTGCACCGTGCGCGAGGAGCCGACCCGCTGGACGGTGACCAACAAAGCGCAGGAACAACTCGCCATCACGATCGACGAGATCCTCAGCGACACCAACCATGACCTCGGCATCGACCCGGGCTTGCAGAAGGACGGCGTCGAAGCGCACCTGCAGCAACTGCTCGCGGACCGCTGCGAGGTGCTCGGCCCGGGCTGGACGTTGGTGCGGCGCGAGTACCCGACCGACATCGGCCCGGTCGACCTGCTCTGCCGCGACGGCGACGGCGTGCACGTCGCGGTCGAGATCAAACGGCGCGGTGAGATCGACGGCGTCGAGCAACTCGCCCGCTACCTCGAACGGCTCGATCGCGACCCGCTGCTGCGGCCGGTCCGCGGTGTCTTCGCGGCGCAGGAGATCAAGCCGCAGGCCCGCGTCCTCGCCACCGAACGCGGCATCGCCTGCCTGGTGCTCGACTACGACGAACTGCGCGGCCTCGAACCCGACACCCCAAGGCTCTGGTGACACATATGGACATCCGTACGGTCGGCGTCGTCGGCCTCGGCACGATGGGCGCGGGCATCGCCGAGGTGTTCGCTCGCTCCGGCTTCGACGTCGTCGCCGTCGAGGTGACCGCCGAGCTCGCCGACCAAGGTCGCGCACGGATCGACAAGTCGTTAAGCAAAGCGCGCGATCGCGGCCGGCTCGACCCAGCCGATTACGACGCGACCCTCGGCCGGCTCACCTTCACCGCGAACCGCGCCGACCTCGCCGGCGCCGACCTGGTCGTCGAAGCGGTGCCCGAACGCCTCGAACTCAAGACCGCATTGTTCGACGAGCTCGACGGCATCTGCGGGACGCACACGGTGTTCGCGACCAACACGTCGTCGCTGCCGGTGACCCGGCTGGCCGCCGCGACCAAGCGACCGGATCGCGTCGTCGGCATGCACTTCTTCAACCCGGCGCCGGTCATGCGTCTCGTCGAAGTGGTGCACACCGTTCTCACGGACTCCGCCGTCGTCGACACCGTGCGCGAACTCGCGACCGCGTGCGGCAAGACTCCGGTCGCCGTCCGCGACCGCGCCGGCTTCGTCGCGAACGCACTCCTGTTCGGCTACCTCAACGACGCCGCCCGGATGGCCGAGACCGGCCGCCGCAGCGTCGACGAGATCGACCGGTTGGTCGTCGAAGCGACCGGGTTCCCGATGGGCCCGCTGACGTTGATGGACCTGATCGGGCTAGACGTCTGCGTCGAGGTGCTCAAGGTGATGTTCGACGAGACCCGCGACCGCCGGTACGCGACCGCACCGCTGCTCACGCGACTCGTGCTGGCTGGCCATCTTGGCCGCAAGTCCGGCCGGGGCTACTACTCGTACGCCGACGGCAATGTCACGCCGGCGGTCGAGGTACCGCGGCTGAACAACATCGCAGTGCCCGACCGCGAGCAGCCAGGTTGGGTTGCTGAGACACTCGTCTACCCGCATCTCGACGACGCGGTCCGCATGCTCGACGACAACTACGCCAGCCGCGAGGACATCGACACCGCGATGCGGCTCGGCTGCGGCTACCCGCGCGGGCCGTTCGCATTGCTTGACGAGCTACGACCGCCGAAGGTCGCGGATGCGTTGGAACGGCTCGGCTACTCGTACTCGCCGCTGCTGCGCTACTTGTGAGCCCCCGCCGAACCGGCCGCCGCCGCGAGGATCCACCGCCGCTGCGGACCGAAGGCGTACCGGTGCTCGAGTCGCATCCGGACGGGGACTGGTACGTGCGCAACGTCACCGGCGCGGCCGCGATGAAGACGTACCGGTGCCCCGGCTGCGACCACGAGATCCAGCCCGGGTTGCCCCACCTCGTCTGCTGGCGGCCGAGCGAGGAAGATGCCCGGCGGCACTGGCACCGGCCGTGCTGGCAGGCCCGCGACCGCCGCCGGCCGCGCTGAGACAAACAGAAGCCCGGTGACCTCGCTGGGTCACCGGGCCGCTGTCCTGGGGGACGGCAGTTACGCGCGATGCGCGGGCTGGTAGCGCTGGCGACGGGTCGCGGTGAGGAGCGCAGCGCCGGCACCGAGCGCGGCGAGGCCGGCCAACGTCTCGAGCCCGATTTCGCCACCGGTAAACGGAAGCCCGGTCGCGGCACCGGCCACGGAGCCGGACGTTGCGCCGCGGGTGAAGTGCTCACCGAGGACGGTCGCGCCGCCGGTCGTGGTTGCGCTGCCGACGGTGCTGCCAAGAACCGAACCGGTGCCCAGAGTCGAACCGCTGCCCAGAGTCGAACCGCTGCCCAGCACCGCACCACCGGTGGTGCCGCCGACCGTCGGGGTGCTGGCGCACGGCTCGATCCAGAAGACCTTCGACTTCTTGCCGCCCGGCTCGTTCGTCGCGACGGTCATCTTCACGTGGTAGCCCTGCGCGGCCGGCGCACCGAGTGACGTGACGCCGAGCTGGTCCGCGGTATACGCGAGTTCGGAGTCGAAGTCGTTGCCCGCGCCGCCCGCGTCGTCAGTGCTGACGACACCGGTCCACGTGCCGCCGAGCGGGGTGCCCATGCCGGTCGGCGCCTGGCCGGCGAACGACACGGTCACGGTCTGACCGGCGTCGAAGCCGAACAGGTCGACGTAGAAGTTGCAGCTGACGTGCGGGACGTTGTGCGGGCTCTCGTCGCCCGCGACGTCATGGATGAAGACCGTGCCGTTGTTGCCGGGCGGGTTGTGTCCGCCGCTGCCGTTCGCGCTGCTGCCGTTCGCGCCGCCGGCGTTCTCGGGCGCCCCGTGGCCGCCCGAGCCCTGCGTGCCGTTCGACGTGTGACTGTTGCTCTGCGCATGGTTCTGCCCCGCCGAGCTCTTCCCATGCGACTGACCGACCTGGTCGTGCGAACTATGTGAGCTGTGTGAACTGGGCGAGTCCGCCATGGCCGGCACGCCGACGACCGCTGACAGCGCCAGCGTCGTACCGGCGATTGCTACCGTCGCGAAGCGTCGTCTCGTCGAGTGCGATGGGGCCTGCATCTGTCGTCCTCCGAGTGGTCAGCCCCCGAAGCCAGCCCCCAGAACGCGGTCGTCCGTCACGCTCCGCATATGGGGCGTTACGGACTTGACGGGACGATTCCCGCGCGGTAAATGCGTCAAACGCTGGCGGATTGCACCAACTCGGTGAGGACGCCGCCGACGCTCTTCGGGTGCAGGAACGCGATCGCGGCGCCGAGCGAGCCGTGCCGCGGCCGCTCGTCGACCAGCCGCACGCCCTGGTCCCGCAGCGACGCGAGCGACGCCGCGACGTCTTCGACGCCGTACCCGATGTGGTGCACGCCCTCGCCGCGGCTCGCGAGGAACCGCCCGACTGGGGTGTCCGGGCCGAGCGGTTCGAGCAGCTGCACGTACGACGCACCGCCCGGCGCGCCGGCGACGTGGAGCATCGCCTCGCGGACGCCTTGCGCCTCGTTGGTCTCGCGGCCGGCGACGGTCAGGCCGAACAATGACGTATAGAGGTCGACCGCCGTGTCGAGGTCGCGAACGGCAATCCCCACATGATCTATCCGGGTCAGCACGCGGTTATCGTGGCAGCATGCCTGGCTCAGTCATCGTCTCAGGG
>JAVEEG010000159.1 GCA_030840585.1 Frankiaceae bacterium
CAGGTCACGACGCCACCGCCGCCCGGATCGATTCGCGCAGCGAGCCCATGGTCGCGAGCACCGCACTCGGCTCGTAACCGCAGTGCGCCATGCAGTTGGCGCAGCGCGGATCCTTGCCGCGGCCGAATGCGTCCCAGTCGGTCGTGTCGAGCAGTTCCTGCCACGACTTCGCGTATCCGTCGGCGAGCAGGTAGCACGGCTGCTGCCAACCCAGCAGCGAGTACGACGGGATGCCCCACGGCGTGCAGGCGAAGTCGCGCTTGCCTTCGAGGAAGTCGAGGAACAGCGGCGAGTGGTTGAGCCGCCACTTCTTCCGCCGGCCGGAACCGAACGCTTCGGCGAACAGCGCCCGGGTCTCCTCGACGCCGAGGAAGTGCTCCTGGTCCGGCGCCTTCTCGTACGCGTACCCGGGCGAGATCTGCATGTTGTCGACGCCGAGTTCGTCGTTGAGGTAGTCGAGCACCTCGACGACGTCGCTCGCGGTGTCGGTGGTGAAGAACGTCGTGTTGGACATCACCTTGAACCCGGCTGCCTTGGCCTGCTTTATCGCCTCGACGGCCTGGTCGAACACGCCGTCCTTGCAGACCGACTCGTCGTGCCGCTCCCGCAGCCCGTCGATGTGCACCATCCAGGCGAAGTCCGGATGCGGGGTGAACCGGTGCAGGTGCTTGGGCAGCAGCACGGCGTTGGTGCACAGCAGCACGATCCGCTTGCGGGCGATCAGCTGCCGGACGATCTCGTCGATCTGCGGGTGCATCAACGGCTCACCACCGGCGATCGACACGATCGGCGCACCACACTCCTCGGCCGCGGCGACCGCCTGCTCAACCGGCATGCGCTGCTTGAGGATCGTGTGCGGTTGCTGGATCTTTCCGCAGCCGGCGCACTTGAGATTGCAGGCGAACAACGGCTCGAGCTCCATGACCAGCGGGAACTTCTCCCGGCCGCGCAGCTTCTGCTTGGCGAGGTACGCGCCGAGGCGGAGGTTCTGGCGCAAGGGCATGGCCATGACGGGTCAGCTCACTTCCCGGGGCAATGTGAAGGTGACGTCTTCGGAAACGCTGTGGTGCTCGTGCAGGTCGATCGTGCCGAGCCCGCCGAGGCAGCCGACGAGTTCGTCCACGAGTCGAGGCGGGGCGGACGCGCCGGCCGTGATCCCGACCGACCGCGCGCCGGTGATCCAGTCCAGCCGGACATCGCTCGCGTCGTCGACGAGATACGCCGCAACGCCAGCCCGTTCGGCGACCTCGACCAGCCGTAGCGAGTTGGACGAGTTCGTCGAACCCACCAAGAGCACGACGTCGCAGTCCGCCGCGATGTCGCGGACCGCGAGCTGCCGGTTGCTGGTCGCGTAACAGATGTCGTCCTGCCGCGGCGCGACGAGCTGCGGGTAGCGCGACCGCAGTGCGCCGGCGATCTGCTCGGCCTCGTCGACCGCGAGCGTGGTCTGCATCACGTACGCGACCCGGTCGGCGTCAGCGGCAGTGGCGCGGGAAGCGGCCGCGAGGTCATCGACGACGACGACCCGATCGGGTGCCTCGCCGACCGTGCCGACGACCTCCTCGTGGTCGCCGTGGCCGATCAGGAACACGGTGTGGTCGGCGGCCGCGTACCGCCGTACCTCCGCGTGCACCTTCGCCACCAACGGGCAGGTCGCGTCGACGACCTGGAGCCGGCGGGCGACTGCCTCGGCCCGCACCGCAGGCGTGACGCCGTGAGCCGCGAGGATGACGCGCGCACCCACCGGCACCTCGTCGAGCTCCTCGACAAAGATCGCACCGCGGGCCTGCAGGTCGCCGACGATGTGTGCGTTGTGCACGATCTGCCGCCGCACGTAGACAGGTGCGCCGTAGCGATCCAAGGCGCGTTCGACGATCTCGATCGCCCGCTCGACGCCGGCACAGAACGATCGCGGCGACGCGAGGTGCACCGAACGTTCCCCAGCAGCGGCGGCCCAGCGCCCAACGAACGGTACGACGGCGCGCAGCGTCCGCAGCGCGCGCCAGCCGCGGCCAACGATGTCCGGCCGCCAGATCGGCTCGGCGATCGTGTCGGTGACGACCCGCACCACCGCGAACGGCCGCTCGCCGCCGACCGCAGCACCCACGACCGCGCTCTCCATGTCGACGGCCAGCACGCCGGTCGACGCAAGTTCAGCGAGTTTTTCCTTACCCAGCAAGGAATCCGAGGTCGCGATCGGCCCGAGGTGTACGCGGAACCCGGCCCGGCGCAGCTCGCCCGCAAGCAGCGGCGCGGAGGGGCACGTCACCGCGCGATCGGCATGGCGCACCTCTGTCGCGACGACGACATCGCCGACCTGCACCGTCGGCGCGACGCCGCCGGCAACGCCGAGCATCGCGACCGGACCGTTGTCGCCGAGCCGGCCGAGCGATCGCGCGGCCCGCCGCGGACCCATGCCGGTGCGCACCACTCGGGTCGCGGCCGGTGCGCGGACCGCGGCCGACTCCACCCGCAGCGCCGTACAGATCGTCAGCTCAGCCACCATCCACCCCCACTTCGGAGGCCTGGTGACCAGATCCGTGTCCGGTTTGCCGCGTGTCGTGGTCGCCAGCCCTCCGAAGTGCGAGGTAACGGCCGAGCGCGCTGACCGGGAACACCAGCCGGTAGAGGTGGTAGTTGATGAAGAAGTCACCGGGGAAGCCGGTTCCGGTGAACCACGGCTCGTCCCAGGTCCCGTCCGCCCGTTGGGTCCGGGCCAGCCAGAGCATGCCGCGGTCGACGGCGTCGGAGCGCTCGCCGGCGGCGAGCAATGCAAGCAGCGCCCATGCCGTCTGCGACGCCGTCGACGCACCGCGCCCGGCCCACGCAGGGTCGTCGTAGGAGCGCATGTCCTCGCCCCAACCGCCGTCGTCGTTCTGGTGCGCGGTGAGCCACTCGACCGCGCGGCGAATGCACCGGTCGCTAGCGGCGATACCGGCGGTGACCAGCGCGGGCACGACCGCGCCGATGCCGTAGACGTAATTACAGCCCCAGCGGCCGAACCACGAGCCGTCCGCTTCCTGCGCGTCGAGCAGCCAGCGCACCCCACGGCGAGCGGCCGCGGAGTCGGAAAGTCCCTCCACCGCAAGCATTTCGACGACATGCGCGGTCACGTCGGCCGACGGCGGATCGATGACCGCGCCGAAGTCGCAGAAGGGCAGCTTGTACGCCAGCTCGCGGGTGTTGTCGGCGTCGAACGCGCCCCAGCCACCGTCGCGGCACTGCATGCCGGCGGTCCACTTGAGTCCGCGATCGACGGCGGCGCGCAACCGGGACGGCTCGGGATGCGCGACCCGGCGCAACGCGAGCACTACCTCGGCGGTGTCGTCGGTGTCCGGATAGCCGTCGTTCGCGAACTCGAACGCCCACCCGCCCGGCGCCAGCTTCGGCCGGCGCACAGCCCAGTCACCGCGT
>JAVEEG010000178.1 GCA_030840585.1 Frankiaceae bacterium
CGCGGCCGGTCCCGTCGGCGCGAACAACACGTCGCCAGCCCTTGATACGGCTCCGCCAAACAGCTGCCAGAACACGATCACTGCCAGGCCGGCAAGCAGGCCGAACGCCACCGCTGCGAGTAGGGCGGCGCGGGCCGGCCGCCACAGCGGACGTTCCGACATGGGTACGAGTCTGCCTGGCACCCACAATGGGTGACCCGAATTGACTGCGGCTTCGCGGCGGGACTAGATTGGCACTCGGAGTCCGAGAGTGCTAGCACTCCCGGCCCACCCGAGGCCCAGTGCCTGACCCCGCGACGGCAGGCGCAGGACCTCAGTTCACCCGTCCATCCGTCCCGAAAGTTGGGGGAGGCAGGTCGTGACCACGGCCACCAAGGTCAACATCAAGCCGCTCGAAGACCGCATCGTCGTGACGGTGCTGGAGTCCGAGCAGACCACCGCGTCGGGCATCGTGATCCCCGACACCGCCAAGGAGAAGCCGCAGGAGGGCACCGTCCTCGCGGTCGGCCCCGGCCGGTTCGAGAATGGCCAGCGGCTGCCGCTGGACATCAAGGAGGGTGACACCGTCATCTTCTCCAAGTACGGCGGCACCGAGGTCAAGTTCGGCGCCGATGAGTACCTCATCCTCTCGGCCCGCGACGTGCTCGCGGTAGTCGAGAAGTAACACCCGAGAACGCGACGAACGCCCCGGTGCCGACTGGCGCCGGGGCGCTCGCATGAGAGGACGAAATGCCGAAAATCCTGAGCTACCACACCGACGCGCGTGACTCGCTGCAGCGCGGCGTCGACCGGCTCGCCGACGCCGTCAAGGTGACGCTCGGCCCGAAGGGCCGCAACGTCGTCATCGACAAGAAGTGGGGCGCGCCCACGATCACCAACGACGGCGTCACCATCGCGAAAGAGATCGAGCTCGACGACCCGTACGAGAACATGGGCGCTCAGCTCGCCAAGGAAGTTGCGACCAAGACCAACGACATCGCCGGCGACGGTACGACGACCGCCACGGTGCTTGCCCAGGCGATGGTGCGCGAGGGCCTGCGCAACGTCGCGGCCGGCGCCCAGCCGCTCGCGCTCAAGCGCGGTATTGAGGCCGCGGTCGACGCGGTGAGCGAGAAGTTGCTCAGCATCGCCCGCGAGGTCGGCGAGCAGTCCGAGGTCGCCAGTGTCGCGACCATCTCGGCGCAGGACCCGAAGATCGGCGAACTCATCGCCGAGGCGTTCGCGAAGGTCGGCAAGGACGGCGTCATCACCGTCGAAGAAGCGCAGACCATGGTGCTCGAGCTCGAGTTCACCGAGGGCATGCAGTTCGACAAGGGCTACATCTCGCCGTACTTCGTGACCGACCCGGAGCGCATGGAAGCCGTCCTCGACGACCCGTACATCCTGCTGCACCAGGGCAAGATCTCCTCGATCACGGATCTGTTGCCGTTGCTGGAAAAGGTCGTGCAGGGCGGCAAGCAGCTGCTCATCATCGCCGAGGACGTCGAGGGCGAGGCCCTGTCGACGTTGGTGGTCAACAAGATCCGTGGCACGTTCACCGCGGTCGCCGTCAAGGCGCCCGGCTTCGGTGACCGGCGCAAGGCGATGATGCAGGACATGGCCATCCTCACCGGCGGCCAGGTCGTCGCCGAAGAGGTCGGCCTTTCACTCGGCACCATCGGGCTCGACGTACTCGGCCGGGCCCGTCGGGTCACCGTTACCAAGGACGACACGACTCTGGTCGACGGTGGCGGCGAGCAGTCGGCGATCGACGACCGCGTCCGCCAGATCAAGGCCGAGATCGACAACACCGACTCCGACTGGGATCGGGAGAAGCTGCAAGAGCGTCTCGCCAAGCTCGGCGGTGGCGTCGGCATCATCCGGGTCGGGGCCGCGACCGAGGTCGAGCTGAAGGAAAAGAAGCACCGGCTCGAAGACGCGATCTCCGCAACCCGGGCCGCGATCGAAGAGGGCATCGTCGCCGGCGGCGGCAGTGCGCTCGTCTCGGTGATGGGCGTACTCGACGGCAACTGCGGCCTGACCGGCGACGAGGCGACCGGTGTCGGCATCGTCCGCGCCGCGCTCGTCGAGCCGTTGCGCTGGATTGCCCAGAACGCCGGGCATGAGGGCTATGTCGCGGTCAGCAAGGTGCGCGACCTACCCGCTGGCCACGGCCTGAACGCCGCGACCGGTGAGTACGTCGACCTGACCGCAGCCGGTGTGGTGGATCCGGTGAAGGTGACCAGGTCCGCGGTCCGCAACGCGGCTTCGATCGCCGGCATGTTGCTGACGACCGAGGCGCTGGTCGCGGACAAGCCCGCCGATCAGGAGCCAGAGGCCGGTCACGGCCACGGTCACGGGCATGGTCACGGCCACTCGCACTAATGGCTGACTAGCCATTCGCTAGTCACTTCCAGGGGGCCCGTTACGCCGAAAGGCGTAACGGGCCCCCTTCTTTGTCCGCATTGCGCCCGATTTCTCCTTGATATTGCTCGGAAATTGGCTCTCAAGCCGTACCGGGACTAGTCCGAACTAGTTATTGTTCGTAGTCACGCCATCCGAGCCCCCCGGAGAAGCGACATGCGCGCGAAGCTTTTCGTCACAGCCGCCCTGGCCAGCGTTGCCGGCACGTTGATCGTTGCCGCCCCGTCCGCGTCGGCCGAGTCCACGACGTCTGCGTTCACCTCGCGCCTCGTCACCCTGGTCAACCAGGCCCGGGCCCAGCACGGCCTGCGCGCCCTCTCCGTCGCCGGTGGCACCTCGACCGTCGCGTCCGGCTGGTCCTCGCACATGGCGTCCACGAACACCCTCGCGCACAACCCGAACCTGCAGTCGCAGCTCGAGGCGCACGGCAGCCCGAACTGGACGACGTACGGCGAGAACGTCGGCGAAGGCCCGTCCTCGAGCGCCGACAAGCTGTTCACCGCGTACATGAACTCGCCGGAGCACAAGGCCAACATCCTCGGCAGCGGCTACCGCTACCTCGGCATCGCGACCGTCTTCAGCAGTGGCGTGGCCTGGAACACCATGGACTTCGTCGACCAGTACGGCAGCACCACCACTGCGACGACGCCGACCATGCAGCACCACACCGCGACCGTGACTCACCACGTCACCACGTCGGCGCCGAAGCCCGCCGCCCGCCCGGCCGTGCACAAGGCCGTCGCCCGCCCGGCCGCGCCGCACCACAAGCTCACCCGGCACCGGGTCGCCGCCCAGCACGTGCACGCCAGCCACCACGTCGACTCGAACCGCCCCTACACCGACATGCTGCTCGCGTCGGGCCAGCCGACCCTGGTCGCGGCCACCACCGGTCACGGCAACTCGGACACGACCCGCCTCATCGCCTCGCTGCTCGCCGCCGCGCTTATCGCGATGGTCGGCATTTCCTGGGGCACCCGCCGCCGCGTGGTCGCGTGACCTGAGCGTTTCCCGCTCGGTACCCTGCGCCCGGTGACCGAGCAACCCGCAGCAGCGGAGCAACTGGCCGCACTGCTGGCCGCCGGTGAGCGGGCCGCCTTCCACGGGCCCCCCGGCGCCGCCGTAGCGGAACTCGAAAAAGCTGTCGTCCTCGCCCAGAAGTCCGGCCGCCGCGCCGAAGTCACCGCGGCGGCCTGGCTCCTGGGCGTTGCGCTGTCCGCCGGCGGCCGTTACGGCGGGGCGCTGCGCGTGCTGATGCCGCTGGTCGACGCAGGCGAGAACTCGACCGCCGCCGAGACCCGGCTGTTCGCCGCCTTCGCGGCCGCGACCGCCGCGAGCGTGCACCGAGGGCTCGGCCGCCACCCCGCCGCCGCACTGCTCGACCAGCGCGGGCTCGCGCTTGCCGACAGCCAGGCCGAGGCCGAGTTCGACGCCCGGCTCGGGCTGGCGAGCGATGCCGTCGGTCAGCAGGATCTCGACGCGGCGCGGGCGTCGTACGCGCGGGCGGACGAACTGGTCGCGGCGCACGACGAAGGCTGGTGGCGCCAGCGGGTCCGGCTGGAGTGGGCGCGCGCGGAGATCGCGCTGCTCGCCGACGACCCGGACGAGGCGGCGGTTGCCGCGGCGTCGAGCGTGGAGCAGGCCGAGCGGGCCCGCGCGCCCCGGCACGTCGCGAAGGGCCTGCTGTTC
The DNA here is from genome assembly GCA_030840585.1 of Frankiaceae bacterium. Taxonomy (GTDB): domain Bacteria; phylum Actinomycetota; class Actinomycetes; order JAFAQI01; family JAFAQI01; genus BP-197. Next base: position 4,090 of record JAVEEG010000178.1, read on the forward strand.
CAGGGCGTGGCCGAGCTGTCCGGTGGCAACCCGGAAGCGCCGGGCACGCTGCGGCGAGCGGCGACGTTGGCGGAGGGGCTGTCCGCGTTGCCGGTCGTGTGGCAGGCCCGCGCGCTGCTCGGCGCCCTGCTGGCCGGCGCGTCGGGCGAGGAGAGCGCCCGGTCGCTCGCCGCCGCCCGGTCGGCGGTCCTGACGATCGCGGCCGATCTGCCGGCCGAACTCCGCGACGAGTGGCTGGCCCGCCCGAACGTCAGCGCCCTACTGGAAGGCTGATCCGCCCAGATCGGGTGGGGGGCAACGGGGCTTACCAAGGGGCCAGTTTCTCCCGCTTTCGCTACCGGAACCGGCTGTGATGCCGAGACTTCCCGAGTGACCGCTACGTCTCCGGGACTGGACCGCGCGCTCGCGCTGGCTGCCCGGGCGCTGCGGCTGACCGCGCTGGCGCTGCACCCCGCCGGGGCCGTCGTACCGGCGCAGCGGGACAGCGAGGGCTACCTGCTCGCGGTACCGATCCGGGTCGGGGACGCCGTACACGTCCTGACCGCCGAAGCGGACCAGCCGTTCGAGCCCGCGCTCGCCGAGATGCTCGTCGAGCTTGCCCGCCTGTTCGCGGGGCTGGCCGACTCGGCGCCGGCCAGCCAGGCCGTACTCGACCTGGAGGCAGACCGGGCCCAGATCGCGGCCGAGCTCGACGCCGTCGCCGACGCGCTCATCACCGCCAAGCACGCCGTCGTCGAGCCGGCCGAGATCGCCGCCGTAGACCATGCGCTGACCCTGTTACGGCGGGAGCAGCGGCAACTGCGGGCGCACACCCTCGACGCCGGGTTGGCATCGGCGTTGCAGCACGCCGGGATGGTCGTCGTCGGCGACGTCGCGCGGCTGGCCGGGCTCCCGCCGGCGGTCGCCGTGGTGGTCGAACGGGTGGCTGAGGCGCTCGCTCGGGGGGCGGTCGGCGATGCGGACGAACCGGCACAGATCTCCGTCGAGGTCACTGAGTTGGAGGTGAAGTTCCGCCTGGAATCTGCCGACAAGATCCGGGACGCTTCAGAGCTGGACCGCTGGGGCCGCCGGATCAGTGCGCTCGGTGGCGAGCTGGTGGTGCAGGCCCGAGGTGTCGACGTGAAACTTCCGGCTCGGCGAGACGAAGGACGACGGTGACGACGGTCCTGATCTGTGACGACCACCGCATGATCCGCGAAGGGTTGCGGCGGTCGGTCCAGGCACTTCCCGGGGTCGACCGGGTGGATACGGCGGAAACCGGCGAGGAGGTCCTCGCCCGCTGGCCGTCGGAGCGCCAAGACCTCGTGCTGATGGATGTCTCGCTGCCCGGTATCGGCGGCCTGGAGACCACGCGCCGGCTCGTCCGCGAGCACCCCGACGCGCACGTCGTGATGCTGGCCGGTGTCGGCGCGGTCGACCGCGACGTCGTCGCGCTGGCGATCTCCGGCGGGGCCCGCGGCTACCTGCAGAAGAACGTCTCGCGCGAAGAGCTGTGCGCCGCCGTGGCGACAGCGTTGGCCGAGCAGGCGATCGGTTCGCTGAGTGCCTCGGGGGCGCCGCGCCAGCGGGCCGCCGAAGCGCCGGACGTGCCGGCGTTGACCGAGCGTGAGCTACAGGTGCTGCGCGGCATGTCGCAGGGCCGCAGCAACGCCGAGATCGGCCGCGAGCTCTACCTGTCCGAGGACACGATCAAGACCCACGCCCGGCGGCTGTTCCGGAAGATGGGCGTGAACGACCGGGCGCAGGCGGTCGCGGCTGGCTTCCGCTGGGGCCTGGTCCACTAACCCCTTTGCTGGGATGCGCCGTGAGCGCGCATAGAGGTCGCGCTGACGGCGATGATCTTCGAAGCCGGCTACGTCTCGTCCGCGGCTAGGACCGCGTCGGCAAAGCCACGGGCGTAGTCCCACGACACGTACTCCGACGGGTCCGGGCTGAACGCCGGCTCGTGCACTCGCGGCTGGCCCTCGGCAAGCAGGTGGCGCAGGTTCGCCCGGAGCAGGTCCCAGGCGAAGTAGTGCGGCTCCTCGCAGTCTTGGCAGTCGACCACGAGCCCGCGCATGCCTCGGGGTTCGAGCAGCACTTGGAACACTTCCAGATCGGCGAGGTCGGCCGCGATCTCCTCGACCTCGTCGGGGGTCAGCGGTGCGAGCTCCTCGTCGTCGTCCAGCCCGGCCGTCGGATCACCGGGATCGTCGGCGAACGGGTCGAGCGGCGGGTCGTCACGCACCTGTCCACGGTAGAGCAAGGAGTTGCGTAGACTTACTTTTTGGCCGCCCCGAAGCGAGTAGGTGTACGCAGTGGACGACGACCACCCCGACAAGTTCGCGCCGCTCGGACTGACGTTCGACGACGTGCTGCTGCTGCCGGCCGCGTCCGACGTTATCCCCAGTGAAGCCGAAACGACCGCGCGGCTGTCCCGCTCGCTGACCCTGCGTACGCCGTTGCTGTCCAGCGCGATGGACACGGTGACCGAGGCGCGGATGGCGATCGCGATGGCCCGCCAGGGCGGCGTCGGTGTCCTGCACCGCAACCTTTCCGCCGAGGATCAGGCGACGCAGGTCGACATCGTCAAGCGGTCCGAGGCTGGGATGGTCACCCATCCGATCACCTGCTCGCCGGACGACACGATCGCGTCGGCCAACGCGCTGATGGGGCAGTACCGCATCTCCGGCGTACCGGTCACGGCCCCTGACGGCGTCCTGGTCGGCATCGTCACCAACCGCGACATCCGGTTCGAGCGCGACCACCAGCGGCTCGTCCGCGAGGTCATGACCTCGGCCCCGCTGGTCACCGCGCCGGTCGGCGTCTCCCGGCCGGATGCGCTGAAACTGTTGCAGGACAACAAAGTCGAGAAGCTGCCCATCGTCGACGACGCCGGCCGGCTGCGCGGGTTGATCACGGTCAAGGACTTCGCGAAGAGCCAGGAGTACCCGCTCGCCACGAAGGACGGCGAGGGCCGGTTGGTCGTCGGCGCCGCGGTCGGCGTCGGCGAGGACGCGTATAAGCGATCCATGACGCTGGTCGAGGCCGGTGTCGACTTCCTCATCGTCGACACTGCGCACGGCCACTCCCGCGCGGTGCTGGAGATGGTCGCGCGGCTCAAGGCCAACGTGTCGATCGACGTGATCGGCGGCAATATCGCGACCGGTGCCGCGGCGCAGGCGCTGATCGACGCCGGTGCGGACGCGGTCAAGGCCGGCGTCGGACCCGGCGCGATCTGTACGACGCGAGTCGTCGCGGGCGTCGGCGTACCGCAGATCACCGCGATCTACGAGGTGGCCGAAGTAGCCCGTCGTAGCGGCGTACCGGTGATCGCCGACGGCGGCATCAGCTACTCCGGCGACATCGCGAAGGCCATCGCAGCCGGTGCCGACACGGTGATGCTCGGCTCGTTGCTCGCCGGTTGTGAGGAGTCGCCGGGCGAGCTCATCTTCGTCGCCGGCAAGCAGTTCAAGTCCTACCGCGGCATGGGATCGCTCGGCGCGATGCAGTCACGCGGCCAGGCGCGGTCGTACAGCAAGGATCGCTACTTCCAGGACGACGTGCTCTCCGACGACAAGCTAGTGCCGGAAGGCATCGAGGGTCAGGTCGCCTACCGCGGCCCGCTCGCCGGTGTCGCGCACCAACTCCTCGGTGGCCTGCGCGCCGCGATGGGGTATGTCGGCGCGCACACGATCCCCGAGTTGCAGCAGGCGCGGTTCGTTCGGATCACCGCGGCCGGGCTGAAGGAGAGCCACCCGCACGACATCCAGATGACCGTCGAGGCGCCGAACTACCAGGCGCGCTGATCGATGCGCGACTCGATCGAGATCGGTCTCGGCCGCTCTGTCCGCCGCGGTTACACGTTGGACGAGATCGGCATCGTGCCGTCCCGCCGTACCCGCGACATCGACGCGGTCTCGCTCGCCTGGCAGATCGACGCGTACCGGTTCGACCTGCCGCTGATGGGCTTCCCGTCCGACGCGACGATGTCGCCAACGACGATCGCCGAGGTCAGCCGGATCGGTGGGCTCGGCGTGCTCGACGCCGAGGGCCTGTGGACCCGGTACGACGACCCGACGCCGGTGCTGCAAACGCTGGCCGGAGTTGAGTGGGACGCGGCGACCGGCGAGTTGCAGCGGGTCTACGCCGAACCGGTGCGCGAGGACCTGATTGCGTTGCGAATCAAGGAAATTCGCGACCTAGGTGCGGTCGTCGCAGTGCGAGTCTCGCCGCAGCACACGCTGCGGCTGGCGCCGGCGATCCTGTCGGCCGGCGTCGATCTGCTCGTCATTCAAGGCACGATCGTGTCGGCCGAACACGTCGGCGTGAACCCGGCGGACCCGCCGCTCAACCTCAAGACGTTCATCGCCGACCTCGACGTGCCGGTAGTCGTCGGCGGCTGCACGAACTACCAGACCGCGTTGCATCTGATGCGTACCGGCGCCGCTGGAGTCGTCGTAGGCGTCGGCGCCGACCGGTGGTCGACGACCGGCGCGGTGCTCGGGATCGAAGTGCCGATGGCGACCGCGATCGTCGACGCGGCGGCCGCGCGGCGCGACTACCTCGACGAGACCGGCGGCCGCTACGTGCACGTGATCGCGGCCGGCGACATGGAGACGAGCGGTCACATCGCGAAGGCGCTGGCCTGCGGGGCGGACGCGGTGATGCTCGGCCAGCCGCTCGCCGACGCGGCCGAGGCGCCGGCAAAGGGCGCGTGGTGGCACGTCGCGGCATCGCACCCGAAGCTGCCGCGCGGCCGGTTCGCCGTACCGGATGACGCGTGGCCGATCGGGTCGTTGCAAGAGGTCCTGCGCGGACCGTCGACGATGCCGGAGGGCGCGCTCAACCTGTTCGGCGGCGCCCGGCGCGCGATCGCCAAGGCCGGCTACTCCGACGTCAAGGAGTTCCAGAAGGTCGGCCTGATCGTTGTCGGCTGACGCCTTCTCGCCACCTGCCGCATGACTTCGCGACTGGCGTCTTGCCCGCCTTGAGGTAGTTAGTATCAATACACCGTGCAGCTAACAACGTCGCCCGGTCCTGCTCCCCCAGCCGTGCACTCCGAACAATGTCCATAACTTGTGTGACTAGGCCAACTCGTCTGCGCGCGGCCCTGGTGGCCGCAACCCTCCTCGCCGGTTGCTCATCTGGCACGTCGGGCCGGGTGAAGGTCGACCCCTACAACCTCCTTGAGTTCGCCCAAGCGCGGTGGCAGCTTGGTCGGCCGATGTATTACTTGCCGCCGCTCCCTAGGTTCAGCGCGCCGGTGCGCATCGACGGGGTGTCACTGCGCACCGTGAGCGGCGTCGGCGAGTTTCGTCCGCCATCGGTCCAGTTGCTGATCGTGCCGAATCCGCCCTTTCACGGCGAGCACTTGACCTACGCCCCGATCAACACCGAGGGCGGCACGCTGGTAGGGCTCGACCGCGCCATTCCAGTGGGGGGCAACGCCAATATTCGCCTGGTGGTATCCGTCAATATCGGCACCCCTGGGTGCCACGAGGCTCAGCTCGTGCTCAGGTTCCACCACGGGGACACCGCGCAGTCCGCCGTCCTTCCCTGGTACGTGGGATTGGACACCGGTACGCATACCGGCCCACCGCAGCACATCTGCACTCCCTAGCCTGCCTCGCTCGTCGGCTGACGCCGCCGAGGCAGGAGCGCGGGGTCCGCGCGTCGAAGAGAAGACTTATGTCTGCTCGCCGCACTCTCATCGCCGCCTCGATCGGCACGTTGCTCACCGCCGGCACGCTCGCCGCGCTGCCCGCCGTCGCCGGTAGCTCCACTCCGGCCGCGTCGTTCAGCCGGCCGATGATCCTCGCCGGTGGTGGCGCCGAGCCGTCGATCCGCGTGCCCAGTGACGGCAAGTCGGCGGCGTACGTCTCCGCCCCCACGGGTCTCGGCTCGAACTTCTGGCGGATCACCAAGACCCGCAACCATGACGGCACGGTGACCTTCAACCAGAGCCCGGTGCAGCAGCCCGACCTCGGCACCGGCGGCGGCGACTCCGAGATCTCCGTCGGCGACGTCACCCAGGGGTCGAGCAGCGGTTGCGCGCCGATCGCCTACACCGGTCTGCACAACATCGACCTGCTCGACAACTTCACCGTCGCGACGTCGACCGACTGCGGCAAGACGTTCGCCCTCGCCAACCCGTACGGCACGCAGAACACGCTGACCGACCGGCAGTGGCAGGTGTTCGACGGCGCGAAGACCAACTTCCTCATCTTCCACCTGGTGCACACCGGCCAGATCGTCGTCACGGTCAGCCCGGACGCCGGCCAGCACTACGTCTCGCTCGACCCGGACGGTGCGCACGGCGTGATCGAGCCGCAGCTGCTCGCCGCCAGCGGCACGAACCAGCAGATCGGCAACATCATCGTCAACCACGCCGAGAAGATCGCCGGCAAGACCAACCTCATCACCGGCGAGCAGGTGCACGCGATGTACGCCATCTTCGGCATCGCGGACGACACCCAGACCGCGTTGCAGTCGCAGGCGCCGGGTGGGACCTACAACGGCCTCGACGCGATCTACGTCGGCAAGTCCGTCGACGGCGGCGTGACGTGGACCGACTCGCTCGTCTACCGGGCCGACCCGAAGACCAAGCGCGAGCTCAACATGCTCTTCCCGGTCATCAGCTCCGATGCGTCCGGCAACCTCTACGCCGCCTGGTCGGATACCTACAAGATCCAGTACTCGGTCTCGACCGACCACGGTGCGCACTGGTCGAAGCCGTACCAGGTCAACCGCGACAACCGCGGCTGGAACAGCGACGGCTCGGACAAGCCCGACGCCGGTCAGGCCGACGTGTTCCCGTGGATCGCGGCCGGCAAGGGCGGCCTCCTCGACGTCGCGTGGTACCACGGCCAGGGCGGCTCCGCGCTGTCCAACAAGATCTACCGCGACCCGGGCGACGCCAAGACCGCGTGGACCGTCGCTTTCGCGCAACTCGGCCTCGCCAACCACGTCTCGCACGGCACCGCGTCACCGAAGGTGCTGACCTACAACCAGGCGATCACGCCGGTCATCCACTACGGCGACATCTGCCAGAACGGCACGTTCTGCAGCCTGGTGCCGGTGTCCGGTGCGCCGCTGTCGACCGGTGACCGTTCGCTGCTCGACTTCTTCCAGGTCGCGGTCGACGGCGAGGGCCGGGCCAACCTCGCGATCGCCGACAACGCGACCGCGCCGGGGCAGAGCATCTCGGCGTACACGATCCAGACGACCGGCTACTCGCTGACGACCGGCAAGAAGCTGCCCGCGATGCGGATCTCGACGCCGAAGCTGAGCTGCGCCGCCGACGGTGCGTTCAGCGACCCGTCCGGTGACGCGTCGACGTTCGGCGCGGCCACCGTGCCCAGCTCGGCGGCATCCGCCGACGGCCTCGACATCCGCAAGGGCTGGGTCACGTGGGACGCGGCGCACAAGGTCGCGACCTTCCACGTGACGGTGCAGAACCTCGCCTCGCTGCCGCCCGGCTCGACCGGCCACATCCTGCGGTTCTACTTCGGCTGGGATCGCAAGGGCTACGACGTGCAGGCGGATCGCGACCAGGTCGGCGGTACGAAGTTCACGCTGCAGTCGTCGACCTCCGGCGGGGTGGCGACGATCGTGTCCGGGCTGACCGGCGAGTTCGACAACGCGCACAACGAGATCCGCGTCAACCTGCCGGCCGACACGTTCGCCAAGAGCACCGACCCGGCGTTCAAGGCGGCGGCGTTGAAGAACGGCGCGCAGATCACCGGGCTCAAGGCGGAGACGCGGCGCAGCTACCCGGCCGCGCTCGCCCCGGTGAGCGACGATGCCGCGGGCGTGTGCCCGGCGACGCTCTCGTCCGGCAAGAAGCACTCGGGTGCGGGTGCCCTGAGTGACCCGCGCTTCCTGCCGCCGGCGCCGTCGGTCGCGCAGGTGCGCAGCTTCGCCACCCGGATGCTGCCGGCGGCACTCCTCGGCCTGCTGGTGTTCATGGCCGCGGCGGTCACCAACCGCCGCCGCGGCACCTTGATCATCGCGAGCTGAACCAGCCTCGGGGCGGCTGATCGGCTGTGTCGCGGGGCGGCTGATCGGCTGCCTGAGCACGCGATGATCTTGGGCACTTGGTGTCGAGGCGTGGTACGGCGGAGGCGCGGCCCGCGGGGGGCCGCGCCCTCACCACGTGCGCGTCGGTTCAGGTGATCGAGCCCAACCGTGGGCGGCTCGCCCAGGCTCCGAGTCCACCGATGAGCATCAGCGCGATCCCGCCGGCGATCATCGTCCACACGATCGGAGCGAGCTCGACCGGCTTGAGGGTGTTGTAGTCACTGAGGTGGCCGCGGAACGTCGCGACGAGGTTCTGGAACCGTCCCAGCGACGCGGGCAGGTTGTTCAGCGCTGCGGCGGTGTTCGGGAAGTACTTCCCGAGATAGGCCTGCAGAGTCGCCGGCGACATTTTCAGCTGGGTCGCGAGGTCGGGCAGCATCTTTGTCTGCATCTGCGTGCCCATCGCGCTCAGAGTCGTCAGCGCACCGCCGGCCTGCGTGATCAGCTGCTGGGTATAGACCGGCTTGAGATTGGCGTTGAGCTGGTCGGCGTCGGCCGCCTTCTGCGGCAGGCTCAGGATCAGCGGAACGGCGATCAGCACTGCGCCCACGACGACGGCCACGACCGCGCCGGCGCGCGGCGCGAACCAGGTATAGATGCCGAGCCCGAACACGACGACCCCGGTCACGAGAAGTGCCCACGGCAGAGTCGTCGCCGGTAGGTCCTTGGTGGGGATCGCGTCAGCGGACGCGAACAGGTCGCGCTGCTGGTCGAGCGTCGTCACCAACCCGTTGAAACTCGGCACGATCGTGGGCAGGGCGCCGACCCCGGCGGCAACCGCCGGGTACTGCGTCTGCAGCATCGTGTTCATCTGCTGCGGGGTGAGCCGGAGCTGTGACGCGAGGGCCGGCAGCAGTGTCGTCCGTAGCTCGGTGCCGGCTCCGTCGAGGCGGCTGATGTCTTCCCGGGCAGTCGAGAGCGACTGCTGGGTCATCACCGGGCGGAACCCGTCGGTCAGCCGCTCGAACGCCGGCCCGACCGAAAACAAGTTCACGACCAAGGTCATCGCGATGAACGTGGCTCCGACGAGCATTACGAAGACCGCGACGGCCTTGCGGGCGAAGCTGGATCGCTGACCGCGTGTTCGTGGCGCCCGTGTCACCGGCGGTGGGATCTGAACGGTGCTGGTCATGATCGGCTCCTTTGCCTCATGCCGCTTCGAAACGGGTGCACAGAGTTCGGGTCAGATGAACAGCAGTTGCGCGCCGTCGGTCATCTCGATGAAGTCGGCTGCGCTGATGATCGCTTCGACGTCATCGCGCAGGTCGGTCTCGCTCAGGTGGTTCATGTCCGCCGACATCCGGCATGCCCAGAGGTGCCCACCGGCGGCCACGATCTGGTCGAGGAAGTCCGGCACCTCGGGCACCCCGAGTTCGGCGATCGACTTCTTCAGCATCCGGGTCGCCATTGCCGTCATCCCGGGCATTGGCGCTAGCGCCTGCGGCAGGTGTGCGTCGGCGACCGGGATGTGCATCGCGGCGTTGCCGGCCGGGCTGAACTGGAGGTGGTGCATCCGGGATTTCGTGATCATGTCGAAACCCCAGAAGGTGAAGAACAGGTGCGTCTCAACACCTTCACCGAGGGCGGCGTTCGCGAGCACGAGACCCGGATAGGCCATGTCGAGGTTGCCTTTGGAGCAGATGATTGCGAGCTTGCGATCAGTCGCGGCGGCGTCGTCGAAGTCCGGAACGATTGCGGTGCGTTCTTCGGTCAGTGTCATCGTCGTACTCCTGTTCACACGCAGCCGTGTGGCTTGGGGAGCCCGGCGATGTAGGCCATCTTCTTGCCGGGTTTCTTCGGGAACAGTGCGAACTGTTCTTTGACCGGTACGCCGCCGACCGTCTGCACGCGTCGCGTCGTAGCCGTCTCGCCCTTGTCCTTGTAGTCATCGCGCAGGAAGTGGATGACCTTCCAGTGCGCGTCGGTCAGATCGATTCCGATGTTCGCGGCGAGCACTTTCGCGAGGTCGGGGTCCCACTCGTCGTACGCGGTCATGAATCCCTCGGCATCCACGTGGATGGTGTGACCGTTGATCTCGGTGATTGGCATCGTCAGCCCTCTCTACTCGGTCGGGTCGCCTGGGTCGGCATGCTTGCCGGCCATGGACATCAGCGCCGGGACCGGAAGCGGCCGCCCCTTGAGCAGCAGGTGCCAGTACGCCCAGCGGAACCCGAGCTTGCCGAGATGGTTGGCGCGGCTCTCCTTGAGCAGCGTGAACGGACCGACGCCGGGCACCGGGTAGCGGCCGGGCAGCGGCTCGGTGTCGTAGTTGAAGTCGATGAGCAGGCCCTTGCCGTGGCCGGACTCGACGAAGCAGTTGGCGTGGCCGTCGAAGGCGCGCGTCATCGGCAGGCCGTGCACGTGTGCGACGAAGTTGTCGACGAACAGTTCCACCGAGAAGTGCGCCACCGATCCCGCCTTGGAGGCCGGAATGTCGGAGGCGTCGCCGATGGCGAAGATGTCGTCGTATGCCTTGCACTGCAGGGTGTGCTTGTCGACCGGCACGTAGTTGAGTTCGTCACCGAGCCCGGACCGGGCGACGTAGTCCGCGCCCATGTTCAGCGGCACGGTGACGAGGAGGTCGAACGGAATCTCGCGGTCGTCCATCGACACAAGCGTTTTCGTCGGCGGGTCGATCCGTTCGACCACGAAGTCACCTTCAAGGGCGATGTTCCGGTCGGCGAGCATCGAGCCAAGGCGCCGCGAGGCGACCGGCTTCGTGAACGCGCCTTCCAGCGGCGTGACGTAGGTGATCTGCACGGCGTCGCGCATCCCGCGCTCGGCGAAGAAAGCGTCGGCGAGGAAGGCGAACTCCAACGGTGCGACCGGGCACTTGATTGGCATCTCGGTCACGTGCACGACGAGCCGTCCGCCCTTCCACGTCGCCAACTTGTCGCGTAGGGCGACGGCGCCGTCGAGGGTGTAGAAGTCGAAGACGCTGCGCCGCCACTCGCCATCGGCCATGCCCGGGGTCTGGTCCGGCCGCGGCGACGTGCCGGTGGCGATGACCAGGTAGTCGTAGGTGAGGGCGCTTCCGTTCGCGAGCTGTACCGTCCGGCCGGCCGGATCGACCCGGTCGATCTCGGCGATCACCAGATCGACGCCGTCTGGGACGAACCTCGCGCGCGGCTTCACCAGCTCGTCAGGCGAGTAGACGCCGAACGGCAGGAGCAACAGCCCGGGCTGGTAGAGGTGACGATCGTCCTGGTCGACGAGCGTGATGGACCAATCGGAGGCCGGTAACCGCCGGCGCAGTTTGTTGACGGCCATCGTGCCCGCGGTCCCACCACCGAGCACCAGCAGACGCCTCATGGCGCCCTCCTTGCCTCGATTGCAGCCTCGACCCGCCGGCCGCCGGCGGGTAAGAGGCAAAGGTCCTGACCGAGGTGCCCGGGTTCGTAGCATGGGCGGATGGTGCAGGCGGCGACGTACGACTACGACGTGCTCGTGATCGGCAGTGGCTTCGGCGGATCGGTCGCGGCGTTGCGCGCCGCCGAGAAGGGCTATCGCGTCGGCGTGATCGAGGCCGGCCGGCGCTGGACTGACGAGACGCTGCCGAAGACGAGCTGGGACCTGCGCAAGTTCTTCTGGGCGCCGCGACTCGGCTGGATGGGCATCCAGCGGATCACCCCGCTCAACGACGTGATGGTGCTCTCCGGCGCGGGCGTCGGCGGCGGCTCGCTGGTCGACGGCAACACGTTGTACGAACCGCTCGACGACTTCGCCGCCGACGGCCAGTCGTCCCACATCACCGACTGGAAGGCCGAGCTCGCGCCGTACTA
>JAVEEG010000191.1 GCA_030840585.1 Frankiaceae bacterium
GGTCGCTCGCGACGATCGGCGTTCCGGCCGCCATCGCTTCCAGCAGCACGATGCCGAAGCTCTCGCCGCCGGTGTTCGGCGCGACGAAGACATCGGCGGAGTTGTAGACCCGGGCCTTGTCGGCTTCCGAGACGAGGCCGAGGGCGGTGACGCCATCGGGCAGCTCGCCGTACTCCCCCGGGCCGGCGACGAGCAGCCGCAGCGCGGGCCGATCCGCGCGCAGCCGGGTGAACGCATCGAGCAAGGTTTCGAAGCCCTTGCGCGGCTCGTCGACCCGGCCGACGAACGCGAGCGCGCCACCGTCGCCGGGCCAACCGGGCAACGGATCCGCGCCGGCGTACCGCGCGACGTGGACGCCGTTCGGGATCAGCACGGCGTCGGCACCGAGATGCTCGACGATCGTCTTGCGCGCCGCCGGTGACACCGCGATGCGACCGGACAGTCGCTCCAGCCGCAACTGCAACGGCGAGTGCATCATCGCCAGGACTCGCGACCGCGGGTTCGCGGCGTGGAAGGTCGCGACGATCGGGCCGCGCGCGATGAACACCGCCAGCAACGACAACGACAACGTCTCGGGCGAGTGCACGTGCAACACGTCGAAGTCGCCCTCGCGGATCCAGCGGCCGACCCGGGTGGCGCTCATCGGCCCGAACGCGAGCCGCGACACCGAACCGTTGAACGGCACCGGAACGCTGCGGCCGGCTCGCACGACGTACGGCGGGACCGGCGCGTCCTCGTCGTCGACCGAGGTGATGACCGATACGTCGTGACCGTCGCCGATGAATGTCTCCGCGAGGTCGCGCACGTGTGCGACCACGCCGCCCGGCACGTCCCACGGGTACGGCGAGACGAGGCCGATCCTCACACCGTCACCGCCGACGAACTCAGCCGATCCGGATCGAGATCGTCGACCCAGATCCGTTGCAGCATGTGCCAATCCTGCGGATGCTCGGCGATCGCGACCGCGAACGCGTCCGCGAGCTGTTGTGTCATCCGGCGGATCTTCGCGGCCCGATCACCGTCGGTGGGCACCTCGATCTGCGGATGGATCCGAGTGGACGACCGATGGCGGTCCGGGAAATGCAACGTAGTCGGCAGCAACGCGGCACCGGTGTCGTGGGCGAGTGCCGCGGGTCCGGCCGGCATCCGCGCGGTCGCGTCGAAGAACTCGACATCGACGCCGGTTGCGGTCAGGTCACGGTCGCTCAGCAGGCACAGCGTGCCGCCCGCCCGCAACCGGTCGGCGAGGACGTCGTACGGCGCTCGCTCGCCGCCGGTCAACGGGATGACCTCCATCCCGAGCGACTCGCGAAACGCGACGAAGCGGTCGAACAACGACGCGGGCTCGAGCCGTTCGGCGACGGTCGTGAACGGCACGCCGGTCCCGGCCAACCACGCACCGGCGTGATCCCAGTTTCCGGTGTGCGGCAGCGCGAGGATCATCCCGCGACCGGCTTTCACAGCGTCGCGCAGTCGCCACTCGTCCTCGCACTCCATCCGGGCGACGAGGTCCTCGGTCCGCATCCTCGGCATCTGGAACACCTCGCACCAGTAACGCAGGTACGAGCGCATGCCTAGGTGTGTCGTGCGGTGCAGCTCGCGTGCGGATGCGCGCGGGCCGAGGACTCGGCGCAGGTTGCTTTCGAGCCGTTGCACGCTGCGGCCGTGCCGCATCCACGCCGCATCGGCGATCGCGTCGAACTGCCGGCGAGCGATCGGTTCGGGCAGGCCGCGGACGACCCGCCAGCCGGCGGCATAGACGGCGTCCTGCAGCCGTGCGTTCATGCTCTTGCTCTCATGCTGGCGGTAGCGCGCGCGACTGCCGGCGTACCTCGGCCATCCGCTGCCCGACGGTGACCGTCGTGGCGACGGCCAGCGCCCACAACCCGATGTCGCGCAACACGTCGACGCCGAACAGCCCGGACAACCCCGTCAGCACGAGGATCGTGACGAGCCGCTCGCCGCGCTCCGCGATCCCGACGTTGCAGGTCATGCCGAGCGACTCCGCGCGGGCCTTCGCGTACGACGTGAGCGCGCCGGCGACGAGGTCGTAGATCGCGACCGCGCAGAGGACGAGGTCGTCGCCGCGGCCGGCGTACCAGAGCGCGAGCGCGCCGAAGACCGCGCCGTCACCGACCCGGTCGAGGGTCGAGTCGAGGAACGCGCCCCACGGCCCGCTGGTCCCGCGCACCCGGGCGACCGCGCCGTCGAGCATGTCGCTGAACACGAACGCGGTGATGACCAGTGTGCCGACGAAGAAGTGGCCGCGCGGGTAGAAGCCGAGCGCGCCGCCGGCGACGCCGAGAGTCCCGATGATCGTCAGCGCGTCGGGCGTGACGCCCCATCCGGCCAGCGTCCGGGCCACCGGCTCGGTGACCTTGTTGATCTGCGACCGGGCATGGATTCCGAGCATGGCACCGGCAGGATATCCGCGGCCGCGGCGCCGTACCCGCCCGGCGCACGGCGGCCCCAATCGCGCGCTAGTTCGCTTCTATACGAACCAGCGCGCGATTGGCCTACTCCGCGGACCGATGCGCGCGGCGACTAAATCAAGGTGTGGTCCGGCGCGGCCTTCGACGCTGGCACTCGCGCCGCCGCGACCGAGATGGCGTCGGTGATCTCGTCGCCGATCAGCTCCTGCCGTTCGAGCAGTACGTCGCGCAACCCCTCGACTACGCCGCGGTTGTCGGTCAACATCACCCGCACTTCTTCGCGGGCCCGTTCCAGCAGCGACTCGATCCGCGCCTTGCCCTCGTCGGTGGACGACACCTTCGACACGATGTTGGCGTGCGGCGCGTCGACCGCCTCGTACGAGAACAGCGACCCGTCCATGCCGAGCGAGCCGATCATCGTGGCCGCCCAGATCGTCGCGGCCTTGAGGTCGCTGGCCGGGCCGGAGGTGATCTCGCCGAAGAACAGCTGCTCGGCCACCATGCCGCCGAGCGCGATCTGCACCAGCGCGTGCATCTCCGACTGCGATTTGAGGAAACGCTCCTCAAGGTCGGAGTGCGCGAGCAGCCCCAAGGCTTCCTTGCGCTTCACGATGGTGAGCACTTCGAGCTTGCGGCTCTTGCCGACCAGCCACGCGACGACGGCGTGGCCGGCCTCGTGCGTCGCGATCGTCCGCTGCTCGGCCTCGGTGTACTCGACCGGCTGGGCGAGCCCGATCTCCTCGGTCATCTTCGCCCGCTGCACGTCGGCCCACGACAGGCCGGGCGCACCCCGCCGTACCGCCCATACCAACGCTTCGTCGAAGAGGTGCTCGATCATCACCGGCGAGTAGCCGGAGGTCATTGCCGCGAGCCGGTCGCGCAGTGCGGCGCTGTCGAGCTCGGCGTCGTGCGACTTCTTGCCGAGGTAGTAGTCGATGATCTCGCGGCGGCCGGATCGCGAGGGCAGGTCGAAGTAGATCGAGCGGTCGAACCGGCCGGGTCGCAGCAGCGCCGGGTCGAGGTCAGTGGCCCGGTTGGTCGCGCCGATCACCAAGATGTTCGCCGGGACGAGTGGCGCCTTGCGGATCTGCATCGTGGTCGGCAGCAGCGTGTTCACGACCTCGGTCAGATGGTTGACCATCCGCCGGCCGGACGGCGGTTCGTCGAACGACTGCAACTGGATCAGCAGCTCGTTGACGACGCCGGTGATGCCTTCGCCTTTAGCGCCGCCCATCCCGGCCCGGGACGCGCCGACCGCGTCGATCTCCTCGATGAACCCGATCGCGCCGCCGTTCTTGCGCGCGGCTTTGCGCAACGCCTTGAAGTACGAGCGGATCTTGCGGTTGGTCTGGCCGTAGTACATCGACTGGAACGCCGACGACGAGACGAACAGGAACGGCACGCCGGCTTCCTTCGCCATCGCCTTCGCGAGGTAGGTCTTGCCGGTGCCGGGTGGTCCCTCGAACAGGATCGCGCGCCGCGCCGTACCGCCCATCTGCTCTTTGAACGACTTGTGCGCGAGGAACAGGTTGAGTGTCTTCACGACCTCCTCGACGACCACCGCCGAACCTTTGACGTCGTCGAACGAGGTGTCGATCTCACTCGACCGGTAGAGCACGTGCGGCGACCGGCCGGCCATGAGCAGCGGCAACAGCAGCGCGGCGCCGAGGATGACGACGAGCAGCAGCATCGGCGCGACGGCCGCGAACTTCCCGGACGGGTGCGGCAGCACGGGGTACGGCGGCTTGTCCTCCAGCAGCCGGATCCACATCCAGAGCGCGGTGCCGGCGATGACCAAGGCGACCCAGCGCAGCCGCCGTAGCCGCGATCGTTCCCGGCTCACCCCGACGTCGGCACCGCCGGCCGTGACCACCCGATCGGTGCTCAAGGTCGTCAGGTCCATGGATTTCCGCTCCCCTCTTGCCCCAGCTTCGCCGTGGGTGGAGAGTGACGACACTGCTCACACGTGGAGGTTGTCGTGGCCGACAAGTCGAACACCCCCGGGGCCGCCGTAGGCAGAGCACCTATGGTCGACGAGCCGGCCCGAATCCGCAATGTCGTGCTCGTCGGCCACTCCGGGGCGGGCAAGACGACTCTCGTCGAGGCCCTCCTCGTGGCGACCGGAACCATCCCGCGCCCCGGCCGCGTCGAGGAAGGCACCACCACCAGCGACTTCGACGAGGCGGAGATCCGCCAGCAGCGATCGATCTCGCTCACGGTCGCGCCGTTCGAGCACGCCGGCATCAAGGTCAACCTGCTCGACACCCCTGGGTACGCCGACTTCACCGGCGACCTGCGGGCCGGCTTGCGCGCGGCCGATGCGGCGCTGTTCGTCGTCAGCGCAGCCGACGGCATCGACGGCACCACTCGGATGATCTGGGACGAATGCGCGAGCGTCGGCATGCCCCGGGCGGTAGTCGTCACCCGGCTCGACTCCCCCCGCGGGAACTTCGACGACACCCTCGCCGCCTGCCAGGGCGCGTTCGGCGACGGCGTGCTGCCGCTGTACCTGCCGATGCACGCCGATGACGAGTCGGTCGCGGGCCTCATCGGTCTACTGTCGCAGCAGATCTATGACTACAGCAGCGGAACGCGACAACAGCGCGATCCTGATCCCGAGCACCTGCCGCTGATCCAGGAGCACCGCAACGCCCTGATCGAGGGGATCATCGCGGAGTCCGAGGACGAGACGCTGATGGATCGGTACCTCGGCGGCGAGGACATCGACGTAAAGGTCTTGATCGACGACCTCGAGACCGCGGTCGCGCGCGGCACCTTCTATCCGGTGCTCGCGGCCTGCTCGGGCAACGGGCTGGGCATGGCCGAGCTGCTCGAAGTGCTCACCTCCGCGTTCCCGTCGCCGCTGGAGCACCCATTGCTCCCGGTCACCCGCCCCGACGGCACGGCGGTCGAGCCGTTGTCCTGCGACCCGTCCGGGCGGCTGTGCGCCGAGGTGGTCAAGACCACGACCGACCCATACGTCGGGCGGATCTCGCTGGTGCGGGTGTTCTCCGGCACGTTGCAGCCGGACAGCGTGCTGCACGTCTCCGGGCACGGCCTCGCCGATCGCGGCCACGATGACCACGACGTCGACGAGAAGGTCGGCGCCCTGTCGTCGCCGCTGGGCAAGCATCAGCGGCCAGTGGCACACGCCGTTGCCGGCGACATCGTGGCGATCGCGAAGCTGTCCCGGGCCGAGACCGGCGACACCTTGTCGTCCAAGGACGACCCGTTCCTCGTCCAGGCATGGGAGATGCCGGAGCCGCTGCTGCCGGTCGCGATCCAGGCGAAGAGCAAGGCCGACGAAGACAAGCTGTCGACCGGCCTGCAGCGGATCGTCGCGGAAGAGCCGACGGTACGGCTGGAGCGCAACGTCGAGACGCATCAACTCGTCTTGTGGTGCATGGGCGAGGCGCACGCCGACGTGCTCATCGACCGGTTGCACAGCAAGTACGGCGTCGACGTCGAGCAGGTGCCATTGCGAGTGCCGCTGCGCGAGACGTTCGCCGCGCAGGCGCAGGGCCACGGCCGGCACGTCAAGCAGTCAGGTGGCCATGGGCAGTTCGCCGTATGCGATGTCACGTTCGAGCCGACGCCGTCGGGCAGCGGCTTCGAGTTCGAGGTGAAGATCTACGGCGGTTCGGTGCCGCAGCAGTTCATCCCGTCGGTGGAGAAGGGCATCCGGGCGCAGATGGATCACGGCGCCGCGGCCGGGTACCCCGTCGTCGACATCAAGGCGACACTGACCGACGGCAAGGCGCACTCGGTCGACTCGTCCGACATGGCGTTCCAGATCGCCGGCGGGTTGGCGTTGAAGGACGCGGCCGAGAAGACCCAGGTGCTGCTGCTCGAACCCGTTCTCGACGTCTCGGTGTTGGTAGCGGACGACTACGTCGGCGCGGTGATGTCCGACCTGTCGACCCGTCGTGGCCGGGTGACCGGCACCGAGCCGGTTGGTTCGGGCGGCCGGACGCTGGTGCGCGCCGAGGTGCCCGAGATCGAGGTGACCCGCTACGCGATCGACCTACGGTCGCTGTCGCACGGCACCGGCACCTTCACCCGGTCATACGTCCGGCACGAACCGATGCCCAGCAACGTGGCGCAAAAAGTCCTAGCCGAGTCGAAAGCGAAAGACGCCCACTGAGGTCGAGCGCCAACCCCTTCGTTGACTGTGACGTTCGAGGCGGAATAGCGGCTGGATAACGCCCCAAACGTCGCAGTCAACGACCGTGCGCCTCGGGCCAGGCGTTCGCGAGCAACTCGCGGGTGTCGGCGAGTAGTTGCGGCAGCACTTTGGTGCGGCCGACGATCGGCATGAAGTTCGAGTCGCCGCCCCACCGCGGCACCACGTGCTGATGTAGGTGCTCGGCAATCCCGGCGCCGGCAACGCTGCCCTGGTTCATCCCGATGTTGAACCCCTGCGCGCCCGTCGCCGCGGTCAGCGTCCGCATCGCCGATTTCGTGTACGCCGCCAGCTCGGTGGTCTCCTCTTCGGTGAGGTGGAGGTACGACGCGACGTGGCGGTACGGCACCGCCATCACGTGCCCGGAGTTGTACGGGTACAGGTTGAGCACGACGTAGACATGCTCGCCGCGCGCGACGACCAGCCCTTCCGCGTCGTCGGACATCGCCGCGATCCGGCAGAACGCGCAACCGTCTTCTTTGCCTTCGCCGCGGAGGTACGCCATCCGCTCCGGCATCCAGAGCCGCTGCCAGCCGTCCGGCACGCCGGCGCCGTCCTGCTGCTCCGTCATTCGGCCGACGTCGCCGGATCTGGCGTCTCCGGGTTGAGTGCATGCGGGTCGACGAGCCGGCCCGCGATGACCCGGTCGATCTCGGTGATCACGTCGTCGACCGGCACGCCACGGCGTTCGACGCCGTTGCGGTACCGCAGCGACAGCGCACCCGCCTCGACGTCGCGCGGACCGGCGACCAACATGAACGGCACCTTCTGCTGCTGCGCGCGCAGGATCTTCTTCTGCATCCGCTCGTCGCTGTCGTCGACCTCGACCCGTACGCCGAGGCCCCGCAACCGCTTCGCGACGTCGTGCAGGTACTCGAGGTTCTCGGAACGGATCGGGATGCAGGTCGCCTGCACCGGCGCGAGCCAGGCCGGGAACGCGCCGGCGTA
>JAVEEG010000212.1 GCA_030840585.1 Frankiaceae bacterium
CGGGGAGGATCGGGCCACCGACGCCGCGGTCCATCGCGATCTTCGCGCAGCGCAGCGCGTCGATCACGACACCGGCCGAGTTGGGCGAGTCCCAGACCTCGAGCTTGTACTCGCGGTTCAGCGGCACGTCGCCGAACGCGCGACCTTCGAGGCGGACGTAGGCCCACTTGCGGTCGTCGAGCCACGCGACGTAGTCCGACGGGCCGATGTGCACGTTGCGCTTGCCGAGGTCGTGCTCGATGTTGGAGGTCACGGCCTGCGTCTTGGAGATCTTCTTGGACTCCAGTCGTTCACGCTCGAGCATGTTCATGAAGTCCATGTTGCCGCCGACGTTGAGCTGATAGGTGCGGTCGAGGACGACACCGCGGTCCTCGAACAGCTTCGCCAGCACCCGGTGGGTGATGGTCGCGCCGACCTGGCTCTTGATGTCGTCGCCGACGATCGGAACACCGGCCGCGGTGAACTTGTCCGCCCACTCCTTGGTGCCGGCGATGAACACCGGCAGGCAGTTGACGAAGCCGACGCCGGCGTCGATCGCGCACTGCGCGTAGAACTTCGCGGCGTCTTCTGACCCGACCGGCAGGTAGCAGACGAGGACGTCGGCGCGGGACTCCTTGAGCACGGCCACCACGTCGACCGGCATCTCGTCGGACTCCTCGATCGTCTCGCGGTAGTACTTGCCGAGACCGTCGAGGGTGTGCCCGCGCTGGACGATCAGGCCGGTCGGCGGCACGTCCGCGATCTTGATGGTGTTGTTCTCGCTGGCGACGATGGCCTCGGAGAGGTCACGGCCGACCTTCTTGCCGTCGACGTCGAACGCCGCGACGAACTCGATGTCGCTGACGTGGTAGTCGCCCAGCTGAACGTGCATGAGACCCGGGACGCGGGCCGATGCGTCGGCGTCCTTGTAGTACTCGACGCCCTGGACAAGCGACGACGCGCAGTTGCCGACGCCGACGATGGCTACTCGGACCGAACCCATCCTGGTGATCTCCTTGGTTGCGGATGTTGCAGAGGTATGTGGGGCTACTTGGCGGATCTGGGTCGTGCGCTGACGGCTGCGTGACTTCCTGGGCCGCGTTCGGTTGCGATCAGTTCGTTGAGCCAGCGGACTTCGCGCTCGACCGATTCGAGGCCGTGCTGCTGGAGCTCAAGGGTGTAGCGGTCGAGCTTTTCCCGAGTGCGGCCCATCGCGCTGCTGACCTTCTCCCGCCGTTCTTCCAGCCGGGTGCGCCGGCCTTCGAGGATCTTCAGCCGGACGTCGGCGTCGGTCTGGCCGAAGAACGCCAGCCGGACCCCGAAGCTCTCGTCTTCCCAGGCCGCGGGCCCGTGGTCGCCGAGCTGGTCCTGCAGCCGTTCCTTGCCTTCCGCGGTCAGCTTGTAGACCGTGCGACCGCGCTTGCCGACGCCGGTGACGCTGGCCGCGGTGTCCTCGGCGATCAGGCCGGTGGCTACGAGTTCCTTCAGGCACGGGTAGAGCGAGCCGTAGGAGATCCGCTTGACCGGGCCGAACACCGCCGACAGCCGCTTGCGCAGCTCGTAGCCGTGCAGCGGGGACTCGTGCAGCAGGCCGAGGACGGCGAGCTCAAGCACGCCGGTCTTCCTGCTCATCCGATAGCCTCCGTGCGCAGCGATCACGCCGTACTGAATGATGTATCAACTTGATACATCGAAAGCGACCCTACCCCGCAGGTGTCCGTTCGGCAAACTCGGGTCGACATCCGCGTGTCGCAGCCGCTTCCGGCGGCGTAGGGTGTCCGCCATGTCGCCCCGAACGACACGGAGCTCGACACGGAGTTCCATCTTCGGCGCGCCTGCCCGCGGCACCCTCGATCCGTCCGCTCGCGGCGTCGTCGACTACGCATTGGCCCGCCGGGCGGCGCTGTTCGACCTGGCCGCCGGCCGCAGCCGGCCGGCCGACGTGTGCGACGCGCAGACCTACCTTCTGCGGGCCGCGCACTACCACGGCGAGCCGCTCGACCAGCCGTGCCCGGTCTGCCGGCGGGACGGCCTGACCTCGGTCACCTACACCTACGGCGACTGCTTCCGTAACGACGTCAACGGCCGGGCTCGCCGTACCGGCGAACTCGTCGCACTGGCCCGGGAGTTCGCCGAATTTTCGGTGTACGTCGTCGAGGTGTGCCCGCAGTGCCGGTGGAACCACCTGGTGACGTCGTACGTGCTCGGCACCGGCGAGCCGGCGAGGCGGCAGGCCCGGTCCTGACCCGCCCTGCGTTTGCCCGGCACCGCGAGTAGGGGACAGTCCACCCGTGATCCCCGATTCTTTTCGTGTCTACGCACCGTCCCCCCGACAGATGTTGTGGGGGATCGTCGGCGGGTTCGTGCTCTTCGTGGGATTGGTGGCGATCGTCTACGCGACGACCACGATCCCGAACCCGAACGACACCGCGACCAACCAGCAGACGTTCTACCTGTTCAGCAACGGCAAGATCATGGCGCACGGCGGCCAAGTCAACCGGATCACGGTGAAGCTCGACCAGGTGCCGCAGGCAGTGCGCCACGCGGTGCTGTCGGCCGAGGATCGCGGCTTCGAATCCGAGCCGGGCATCTCGCCGACCGGCATCCTGCGCGCCTGTCTCGATGCCGTACGCACCTCGTCCGAAGTAGATCGTGTTGAGGTAGTCGCCCAAAATCTCGTCTTTCGACTTCTGCTGCGACAGCTTGATAGAGATGACGATTTCTTTAAGTTTTCGCGTGAACGTCCGCTGCTGGGTCAGGTAGGCGTTCTTCACGTACTGCTGGGTGATCGTCGACCCGCCCTGCTCGCCGCCGCTGCCGAACAGGTTGTTCAGCGCGGACCGCGCGACGCCGGTGAACGAGACGCCGGGGTCGGTCATGAACGTG
>JAVEEG010000259.1 GCA_030840585.1 Frankiaceae bacterium
GTCATCGACTGCGACGTTCGAGGCGTTATCCGGCTGCTATTCGGCCTCAAACGTCACAGTCAACCTGGTGGCTGTCGCTGATCGCCGTCGCTGAGGCGAGTCGGTAGCTATCGTGCGACCGTGCGCATCGTAGGTAACCTGCTGTGGTTCGTGCTCCATGGGCTGTGGGCCTTCTTGGCGTACGTGTTCATTGGATTCCTGTGGTGTCTAACGATTGTCGGGATCCCTTTTGGGTTAGCGAGCTTTCGGCTCGCCACGTTCGTGATCTGGCCCTTCGGCCGCACCGTCGTGCATTCGCCGACACGCGGTGCGGCGAGCGGAGTCGGCAATCTGCTGTGGTTCTTCTTGGCGGGCTTGTGGATTGCATTCGTTCACGTCGTAGGTGGCTTGTTGCTTTGCCTGACGATCATCGGGATTCCCTTTGGCGTCCAGGCGTTCAAGCTCGCCGGCCTCGCGATCGCGCCGCTGGGACGTCAGATCGTTCGCATCCGTGACCTGCCTGCGGCCGCAGCCGTCTAAGCGGCCGCCGCCGGTCATGCACGCACAGCGGTGGCGGTCATGAGGATTCACCATCTAGGTTGCAATGGTGCCCAAGACGCTTCCTCGCGCAGAACCCTGACGCCGACAAGTTGCTGACCGACAGCCCGCTCGCACTGTTGATCGGCATGATTCTCGACCAGCAGATGGTGTGAAGAAGTAGTCCGAGCTGCACTCGGCGGGTTCCTGTCCGACTGGATGGGTCGCTAACCCATGGCGTGTGTCCCTGACGCACCGACAAGATTGTGCTCATGCTCGTTTTGGCTGCTGACTCGGCCGGTGTCCGCTGGGGCCGCGTCCGCGTCCGCTCCCGCGGTGCGGGTGGGCACGTTGGCTTTGATCAATGCTGCCCTCTACCCGCGGAGCAAGCTCGGAACCGGTGCCACAGCGGTCCGAAACGGCGGTAATGCTCAGCACAGAGCAGTCACCATGCGGGTGTCATCCCGAAGAGACAGAACGATGCAGTCGCATCGTCCCGCCTCGATTGGGCGCGATCCTTGTCAGTATGTCGAGCCGAGACGGACGTACCCGCCCACTGGTTTCGCATACCAGGGGCAGGGCGCATACGAGGCGCCGCCGTACTTCCACGGCCCGTTTACCCACCAAGAGGACCACGTGAAGATGTTCTGGCATAGGCCGACTTCCTGGTACCAACCCTGCCCGCCGTAGCAGATTCCAGTGTTGCCACCACCGGGTTGCCCGCTGGAGGTGATGTAGCTGTGGCAGTCGGACGCCAGGGCGTCAGCTGGTCCCGCAGTCAGCAGAATGGTCGCCGGCACCGCGATCGACACCGCTGCAGTGGCCACACGGGCTTTCCTGAGCTTTCCGAACATGCCCACTCTCCCGTCGTGACCAACCCTTAAAGCAGACTATGAGGGAAAACGTCCTTGACGTATGTAGTCCGAAATAGGGGTTCACACACGGTGAACACGCGCGCACTCTGCCGCTGTGACCGGCCGCCCTTAGTAGGCTATCGAGCCGTGAATCTGGCCGCAGATCCAAGCTGGTGGCATGTGCACGGCGAGACCGTGATCGTCACCATCGTCGGCGTTGTGGCCACTATCGTGGTGGCCGTTGCTGTGGCTTACCGGCAGCGCCAGACCAAGATTCTCGACTGGCATCTAGTCACTGACGAACCGATCATGACCGAGCACGCCCCGACTGGCTTGACCGTCAGTTACCGTGGAGAATCGCTCACCGAACCGCGGATCGCAGTTGTGCGCATCTATAACGCGGGCACCCGAGAGATCGTTGAGGAAGACTTTCGGCAGACCCTCACCATCCAGCTTTCGGCCGCCAACGTCGTCCAGGTCGAGATCCCGAAGCACAGCGACAACTTTCTCCCTAAGGGCTCGATCGTGATAGCGAACGAGGGCAAGGTGCATGTGCAGGACGTCTTCTTTAATCGCAATGCGTGGGTGGAGTTGCGGATCATGGCGGACGGAGGCCAGCGAGGGGATCTCAAGGTGGAGGCTGTTTTCGTCGGACAGACCCGCGCGATGCAGCAAGGGGCGCCGCAGCCGACGTTTGGTCAGATTGCGCGTGCGTTTGCCTTGGTCACAGTCGACGCGATCTTGCCGATTCCGATTAGTCGTCGCTGACAGGCGAACGCCGAATGCACGGCTCCCGAGTTGTCGCTATGTATGTGCCGTTACACAGCAGCCGAGAGGGCGAAAGCCAGGCGCTCCAGGTCATCGCTCATACACCCATGCCGTCAGCACTTAGCTGACATTCCGGGTGTGTGCTCGAATTAGGGAACTAGCGCGAAAGATCGGTGAGACCGCGAAGGACAGAGTGATCTAGTCGCTCCTGCGAATTCCTTCGCAGTGTGGCCCTGGACGCGTGGGGCGCGACTCTGCGGCTGATCGCACTGTTCGCGGTCATCGTTGGCGCTCTCCTCCTCGTCCAATGTGTTCCTTGATCCGTGGAAGAGCGCCGGCCGCGGCTGCTGAGCAACTGGCACTGCCGCTCTCTCAGCGGCTCCTGGGAATGGGCTTAGCCATCGGGGCGGGGGGCGGCGAGCCCCGAGAGGAGGCTGCGGACTTGGTGATCAAACGCTGTTGGATTCCTCCAATCGGCGAAGTCCGGTATCAAGTACTCGCGTAGCTCACGTGCTAGGTCCTGTCCGAGGTCAGCGTCGAACAACTCCCAGTCCTGCAGCTCCGAGAAGGGCATCAGCGATACAGGGAAGAGCATGCGGACCTGATCTCGGACCTCGCGACGTCGGGCACGCCTGATTTCGCTCTGCACCCATGGACTAGCGATTGCGTCACGGGACAGGACGACTATCAGGCGATCGAATTGCTCTATCGCGTTGAGAACGCTCTCGTGGATCTTCTCGCCCGGCCGAATGTTGTCGGCCGCATACCAAACCTCCACACCCTCCTCGCGCAGGCGGGACGCGAGGGTTGATGCAAAGGCTTCATCGCGGTGGCTGTAACTCAAGAAACACGACACAAAGTGCTTTCCACTCGTGTGCGTGGCGCGGTCAGTCGGCTCAACGTACCCATCTAGCCATCGGCGCAATACCGAAGAGTCCGCGATCGAGAGACCGTGCGTTCGCTGAATAAACAGCGCGGCGTCAGCGCTCAGGCGGCTCGTCGTGACGAGAACAGCTCGGGGAATACCGAGGCTTTGTTGTACCCCATACAGCTGTCGAACCGCCGATACCCCGACCGGACGGTCAACCCCGTAGCGTTTGCACTCAACGATCCATGAGGTCTCGAAGCCGGATGGATCACTGGTGATTGCCAGGATGTCAATGCCGCCGTCGCGACTCGGAGGCGTCAGACTCACCCGCCATCCAAAGGACGCCAGCAACTCGGCAATAACCCGCTCGAAGGAGAGACCGGACAGTCTCGCTAACTCCGACGGGTTCTGTTGCAGATGCTTGATCAGATGGGGTATGTCGCCGTCGGCGGCCTCTGGCCTCACTCATCACATGGTTCCACACTCCAGGCTCGTGAAGTGGCAACCATGTGCCGTCGGCCCCACGCCCAACGCGCCGAGCGGCGGTGTAGCCACAGGACGTTGCCGGGAAGCAGCGATCCTCGACGATGGCTGGGACCGGCTCGCGCCCCGCGTGGATGTTACCGGCGATTTGTCAGCGACCAGCAGATGCTCTAAGCACGTATTCCGACTTGCCCGTTGGCATGCAGCGGTCGAGGCTCGGTCCGACGTACGCAGCGCCGAGGGCGTGGCGACGAACCGAACCTCCCGGACCAGCCACCAATTCGCGTGTTAGTCCGGCGCAGGTCGATCAAGTCGCCACGGCGCGTCCGGGTCACCGTCCGCGATTCAGCACAAGCGTCGACCGGATAAAGGCTCGCAGCCGCGTCCGATTGGCCGCAGCAGCGTGTGCCGCTCGTGCGCGTCTGTATTGCAGCCTGGATCAGATTTGCCAAGGATGATCAAGCGAGAGTGGCGGCACGGCACGCGCGGACGCGTACACCTCCGGATGTACCTGCGATCCTGGCGTCGTGACGTCCGACCCCGGTCCCTCGACGCCCTCGGTGGTCGTCGTCGACACCACGACCACGAAGACCGACCCGACCATCAGCTCAGTCAGGTGGATCCAGCTGCTCTCGCTGTCCGCGCTCGGCCGCGTTCGCCTCATCGTGCCGGAGGTGGTCGTGCGCGAGACGCTACGCCATCGGGAGCGCGAGGCCGCGGTCGTCGCCGCGGGCGTCGCGGCGCAGAGAGACAAGCTCGCCCGGACGCTGAAGAAGGCGAGCGAGTTGGAGATGGCGGTCGATATGCGGGCGCCGGCCGCCGCGACGGCCGACCCGCGCACCGCGGACGCGTCTCAGCGGCTGCGGCAGAAGCTCGCCGAAGTTGACGCCGAGATCGCGCCGCTCCCGGAGGTCTCGCACGAGGAGCTGCTTGACCGCGACCTCGCCGAGGGCAAGCCGTTCACGTCTACAGGAAAGGGCTACCGCGACGCGCTGGTCTGGCACACCCTCCGCGAGGTCGCGTCCGCTGTGCCCGGCACGGTGTTCTTCGTCACAGCCAACACGAACGACTTCTGCGAGGATGCCGCGCGCCTGCACCCAGATCTGGTCGCGCAGCTCGGCCACGCGGCCGGCCGCATCCGGTGGATCCGAGACTTGGAGACGCTACTCCAGCAGCCGGAGCTCGCCGTTTTCGTCGGCGAGCTGGCGCGCACTCCCGAGGAACTCGCGGAGTACATCGCCGACGCCGACGAGGACGAGTTCAACGAGCGGACGCCGGTCGCGGAACTGATCGAGCGTGCGGTCGTGAGCGCGGCCGAGGATCTCGCCGGAGAACCGGCCTGCACCCCGGCCAGCGATGAGTACGGCATCGACTTCACCGGATTCGACCTGCCTGAGGGGCTCACGGACGCACACGTCGATCTCGTCGAGCCGGACTACCCGGGCGCGATCGACTGGCAGACGTACGAGACATACGAGGGCGAGACGCTTCTCGTCGTCGCGACCGTTATCGCCGCCGTGCGGCTGACGGCGACCGTGCACCGGGGCGACTTCGCCGCGCTCGACCACCACGCGATCGAGGTTCTGGACTGGACCGGCGGATCGGCCGCGGTCGCGGCTGCGATCGACGCTCGGCTGCAGTTCCAGGTCCGGGTCGAGGCCGGCGCGGGTGTCGTCGGGGATATCGAGTTCGAGGCTGCCGAACCGTCCTGAGCCGGACACAGAGACCGCGTCGCGGTCCGCCGGTCGTGGGCAGATGCACCGCGACTCCGACACCGGAGCCGCGGTGCGTGGCCGGAGCCGCGTACCCACTCGGGTCAGCGAACGTGTTCGCGACGGCATCAATTCATCTGACCAGGGCTGCCGAAGGTATGGTCGTCGCGGGCCGGCCTCCCTTAAGTTGAGTTTGTGCCTAAGAAACTTTGTCTCGCCCAGAACCCTGAGGCCGACCGACTGCTGACCGAAAGCCCGCTCGCGCTCCTCATCGGCATGGTGCTCGACCAGCAGATCCCACTTGAATGGGCGTTCACCGGACCGCTCACACTCACCCAGCGACTCGGCCGTGATCTCGACGCCGCCGATCTCGCGAACCGCGACCCCGACGAGCTCGCGAAGCTGTTCGCCACCCCACCCGCGCTGCACCGCTTCCCGGGCTCCATGGCCGGCCGGGTGCAAGACATGTGCCGGCAGATCGTCGAGCAGTACGACGGCGACCCGGCGCAAGTCTGGGCCGACGTAAAGGACGGCAAGGAACTGCTCAAGCGGATCCAGGCACTGCCCGGGTTCGGCGTACAGAAGGCGAAGATCTTCGTCGCGCTGTTGGGCAAGCAGTACGGCGTCCGGCCCAAGGGATGGCGGGAGGCCGCGGGCGACTTCGGCGCCGATGGCAGCTACAAGTCGATCGCGGACATCCGCGACCAGGCGTCGCTCGACAAGGTCCGCGCGTTCAAGAAGCAGATGAAGGCCGAAGCGAAAGCCAAGGCCGCAACAACCTAGGTGATGATCAGCCCGGCGTCGCCGTCGCGCTCGGCCTCGCCGTCGTCGAACCAGTGGCCGTTCTCGCCGAGGTAGCGGAACCGGTACTTGCTGCCGGCCGGCAGGGTGATCGCGACCGAGCGGGTGCCGTTCGCGCGCTTGGCCAGGACGTTGGTGCCCGGCCGCCAGTCGTTGAAGTCGCCCACCACCGACACAGTGCCCGGCGGCTCGCCCGCGGGCAGCGAGAAGGTGACCTTGACGTTGTCGCTCTTCGCGACCTTGCTCAGGCGAATCACGGCTGTATCTCCTGTTCGCGGCCTAGCACCCGCACGGGAACCCTTACCGGGACAGCCTGCCCCAAATTCGCCCGTACTAGCGCTCACGCCACCAAAAGGTAACGCGTCCCTGGCGACCGCGCCAGGTCTCAGCCCGGCGGCAGCGGCGCCGGTACCCCGAGCGCGTCACCGCGGCCGACCGCGCAACCGAGCGCCCGCGCCGTCGTGACCGCACCGATCGAATCGACTCCGAGCGCCATCAGCCGCGCGCCCGACTCGGCCGCGACCGCGAGCAACCGCCGTACGCCGGCGTGCGTCGGCTCCGCCGTACGCCCGGGCAGCGACAGGTCCACCTGTACGACGTCCGGCCGCAGTATCGCTAGCTGGTCGAGCGCGGCCGGGTCGTCCGCGACGTCCGCGGCCACCAGCAGCCAGCCCCACTCCCGCAGTTCGGCCGCGCCGCGGCGGACCAGCGCCGGGTCGGCGAACGTCGCCGCGTGGATCTCGGCCGCGACGGTGAGCTCGCGTTTGGCCCGGCCGAACGCCGCGGCGAGCCGGGGTGGGCAGAGGGTGCCGAACGTCTCCGGCTCCGGCGTCAGATGCAGCTCGAGGTCGCGGCGGCCGGCGAAGTCGTCGAACGCGAGCGCGCGGAACGCCCAGTCCAGCCGCTCGACCAGGCCGAGCGCCTGCGCCTGCTCCAGCAGCGCGAGCGTGTCGGCGAGCTCGGTGCCCGCGCGGCCTCGACCGGTGGCCTTGTAGCCGACGATCGCGCGGTCGTCGATCCGGCGGATCGGTTGGTAATCCGGGCCGAGTTGGCGCGGGTCGGCGAGCAGATCCTCGATCAGCTCACGCGTGCGGAAGTTGCGCTGGACATCGGCGGTCAAACTCACCCTAGGCGTGTCGGCAACGGGTGCATGCGGGTGAATCGCCCGGACGGAGCAGTCACACCGGTCCGACGTACAACGACTGCGCCCCGCGGGCAACCAACTGCGTCTGGTCGAACAGCCGCGAGCTGGCCAATCCGAAGCCGCGCTCTTGCACTCGCGTCCGCGCGTCGATGCAGATCCATTCACCGGCCGGCTCGGCGGCGAAGTGCACGGTCAAGTCCGGGTTGATGAACAGCCAGCTGCCGAGCGGCAACACGTTGGACACGCCGTTGCCGGAGTCCGCGACGATCATCGTGCGCTGCAGCCCGGTCGGTTCCTCGTCCGGGACCAGCGGGTGCCGCATCCGGCCCCAGATGGTCGCCGGACCGCGCTCACCCCAGTGCCCGGCCGACAGCCGCCATTCCATCGCGTGCAGGTACCCGCCGGTCCAGCCGGGCGGCAGATCGGTTGCGGAGTCCGGCAGCGCCGGCACCGGATCGACGGTCGGATCGTCGTGCGCCGGGGGGAGTGGTGGCAGTTCGAGGTCGGCGGCGCGGGCCCGCCACGCTTGGGCGCGTACGGCGACGCGGCCGCCGGCGGTGAGTTCGGCCTGGACCAACTCGACACTGCGGCCGGGCCGCAGCAGCCGGGCGGCGACCTCGACCTCGGCGACCGGGACCGGGCCGAGGATGTCGACGCTCAGCCGCAGCATGACGGCTTCCCACGGGGCCGGTTCCCTCTCGATCGCCCGAGCCAGCAGCGCGGCCGGGGGACCACCATGCTGGTACGCCGGATCCCATGGGCCGCTGGTGTGCTCGGTGGAGGCATAACGGTTGCCGCCGAGCGGGGTGAAGAACGCCTCGTCCACGCAGCGGAACCTATCCGGCGCCACTCGGCCGCCGGGAAGTGTGCGACGTAGTGGCGGTCATGGCCGCCGCGAGCGCACACACTTCGGCCCCGCGGCTAGCCTCGGGCGTCGTGACCTGGCCGCACGCGCTCGCCATCCTCGGCGTGGGGCTGGTCGGCGGCGCGGTCAACACGATCGTCGGCGCGGCCTCGCTGCTCACGTTCCCGGTGCTGCTGGCCCTCGGCTACCCGGCCGTGGTCGCGAACGTCTCCAACTCGATCGGTCTCGGCGTACCCGGCTCGCTGTCCGGCGCGTACGGCTACCGGCGCGAGCTGGCCGGTCAGCGGCGGCGAATCCTGTTGCTGTTGCCGGCCGCCCTGGCCGGCGGGGCTGGTGGCGCGGCCCTGCTGCTCGCCGTACCCGGTGCGTTCCGCGCCGTCGTGCCGTGGCTCATCCTCAGCGCGGTCGCGCTGGTGATCGTCCAGCCGCGGCTGGCCGCGTGGCGGGCCCGGCGCGGTGTCATCGCCGAGCACCCGGGCCCGGTCCTGCACGGGGGGTTGTTCGCGACCGCGGTGTACGGCGGCTACTTCGGAGCGGCGCAGGGCGTCATCATGCTGGCGCTGTTCGGCGCGACCCTCGACGACGACCTGCACCGCCTCAACGCCGCGAAGAACCTGATCTCCGCATTCGTCAACGCGATCGCCGGCGTCGTCTTCGTAATTTGGGCAAACGTCAGCTGGTGGATCGTCCTATTGCTCGGCGTGAGCTCGGTAGTAGGCGGCCAAATCGGCGCGGTGATCGGCCGCCGCATCCCGCAGAACGCGCTCCGAGCGGCGATCGTCGTCATCGGCACCGCCGTCGCCGTCAAGCTCTTGGTGTAGCGCTTTACTCGAGGTAGTCGCGGAGCTTCTGCGACCGGCTGGGGTGGCGCAGCTTCGACAGCGTCTTGGCCTCGATCTGCCGGATCCGCTCGCGGGTGAGGCCGAACTCCTTGCCGATCTCGTCGAGCGTGCGCGGCTGGCCGTCGGTCAGACCGAACCGCATCGCGACCACCGCGGCCTCGCGCTCCGGCAGCGTCTTGAGCACGCTGTCGAGCTCGCGCTGCAACAGCCCGAACGACACGACCTCGGCGGCGATCGGCGCGTCCGCGTCCTCGATGAAGTCGCCGAGCTGGCTGTCGCCCTCGTCGCCGACGTTCTGCTCCAGGCTCACTGGCTCGCGCGCGTACCCCTGGATCTCGACGACCTTGTCCGGGGTCATGTCGAGTTCGGTGGCCAGTTCGTCGGCGGTCGGCTCGCGGCCGAGGTCCTGCAGCATCTGGCGCTGCACCCGGGTGAGCTTGTTGATCTGCTCGACCATGTGCACCGGGATGCGAATCGTCCGCGCCTGGTCGGCCATCGCTCGGGTGATCGCCTGCCGGATCCACCAGGTGGCGTACGTCGAGAACTTGTAGCCCTTGGTGTAGTCGAACTTCTCGACCGCACGGATGAGGCCGAGGTTGCCTTCCTGGATCAGGTCGAGGAAGGCCATGCCACGGCCGGTGTAACGCTTGGCGACCGAGACGACGAGCCGCAGGTTGGCTTCGAGCAGGTGGTCCTTCGCGCGCAGGCCGTCGGCGGAGAGCCAGTCGAGGTCCTTGCGAACGGTCTTGGTGAGCTTGATCTCGCCCGCATCGCCCTGGCGCATCTTCTCGGCGGCGAACAGGCCGGCCTCGATCCGCTTGGCGAGTTCGACCTCCTGCTCGGCGTTGAGCAGCGCGACCCGGCCGATCTCCTTGAGATAGGCGCGGACGAGGTCGGTGGAGGGCCCGGCAGTGTCGTCTTCGGCGACGACGATCTCTTCCTCGTCCTCTTCCTCGACGAGCTCGGCTGCGTCCGGCTCCGCCTCGGTGTCGAGCGCCGGGTCGACGGCGTCGCCGCCCGGTCCCTTCCCGGGCGCGGTGGGCCCAGCGGCCGCGGGCTCGGCCTTGCCCCGCTTGCGGCTCGTGGTGCCCTCGGCGGGCTGCGTCGATGAGTCCACGTCAGTGACAACGGAGACCGCGGCGCGAGTTCGCGCCGGTTTGGTCCCGTCCTTGTCCGTGGAACCGTTCTTGCCCGCTGCCGGGGCGTCCTTCGACGCCTCGGACTTGCTGGAGCGCGCAGCCGATGGAGTTGGCCTGCTCAAATCCTGCCCTTCCCGTTCCAGCCCTCGCGAGGCTGTTTGCGACAGGCAACCCAGACTAGCGCGGGTCCGGGGCCGCGAGAACCGACGTAGCAGGGGAATTCCGCGCGGGGATCACTCGCTGGTTGGATTTGAGCCGTGGGACAGATCTTTGTCGGGACGGCGTCGTGGACCGACAAGACGCTGCTCGAGTCTGGCTGGTACCCGCCAGAGGCGACCGCGCCGGCCGACCGGCTACGGTTCTACGCCGAGCAATTCCCGATCGTCGAAGTCGACTCGACGTACTACACGCCGCCGAACGAGCGGAACAGCGAACTGTGGGCGGCCCGGACGCCGCCGGGTTTTCGGTTCAATATCAAGGCATTCTCGCTGCTGACCCAGCACCCGACGAAGGTGTCGGCGCTTTACAAGGATCTGCGGCCGGAGACGGACAAGACGAACGTCTATGCCAAGGATCTCGATCCCAAGGTCGTCGACGAGGTCTGGGAACGCTTCCTGTCGGCGCTGGGGCCGCTGGCCGATGCCGACCGGCTCGGGGTGTTGTTGTTCCAGTTCCCGCAATGGTTCACCATCCGCCGGGCCAGCAAGGACTACCTCCTTGAGTGCAAGGAGCGGGCCGCGCCGTACCGGATCTGTGTCGAATTCCGGTCCGCGACGTGGTTCAAGGACGAAGAGACGACGGAGGAGACGCTTGACTTCCTCCGGTCCTACGGGTTGCCATACGTGGTGGTAGACATGCCGCAGGGTCATGCCTCGTCGGTGCCGCCGGTGACCGTGGCGACGACGCCGGATCTCGCGGTCGTGCGGTTCCACGGGCACAGCGACAAGTGGACAAGCCGGAACATTTACGACCGGTTCGGCTACCGGTACTCCGAGGACGAGCTGCGGCCCTGGGCGGACTCACTCACCGAGCTGGCCGCTACGACGACCGAGACACATGTGCTGTTCAACAACTGTTACGGCAACTTCGCGCAAACCAACGCTGCCCAGTTCGCCGCGCTCCTGACCGGCGGCTAGCCGCAGGTGACGAACAGGGTCATGTACCAGCCCGGGTTACGGGCCGGGCCGGCGAGGAACTCCGCGTGGCCGACCCCCGTCTTGTGCATCGACGCGGGGTAGTCGTGCACGAAGTGGCAGTCGTAGTCGCCCTGCCCGGCCCGCGCGACGCAGTAGTCCAGCCGCAGGTTGGTCGCTTCGCTGTACATGCTGATCAGCGCCGCCCGGCCTTCCGGTGTCGTCACGGGCTTCATCGCGGCCACGTCGTGCTGGTTCCAGGCGGCGGCGAGATAGCGCATCGAGTCCTGCGGGCTCGCGAAGTGCGGACCGGTGTACCCCGGCGTCGGCGTCGGGGTGGGCGACGGCGCCGGGGTCGAGGTCCCGACCACGCGGTCGGGCTGCGCGGCGGTGCTGGGCCTGATGCCCGACCCGCCGCACGCCGTGAGAAGGAGCAAGCCTGCCGTTGCGGCCATCACACGCTTCATGCACCTACGACGCGGTATCGGTGCGTTTGGTTGACGCCGGTTCAGAGGTCGACGGCGACGTATTTCACCGCGAGGTACTCGTCGATCCCCTCTACACCGCCCTCGCGGCCGAACCCGGACTCCTTGACCCCGCCGAACGGCGCCGCCGGGTTGCTGACCATCCCGCGGTTGAGCCCGAGCATCCCGACCTCGAGCGCCTCCGCGACGGACAGCGCCCGCTTCAGGTCGCGAGTGAAGACGTACGCGACCAAGCCGAACTCCGAGTCGTTCGCCGTACGGACTGCTTCGTCATCGTCGGCGAACGTCGCGACCGGTGCGACCGGCCCGAAGATCTCGGTGCGCAGCAACTCGGCGTCCGGCGGCACGTTCGCGAGCACGGTCGGCGCGTAGAAGTAGCCGCGGTCGCCGACGTCCTCGCCACCGGTCAGGACCTTCGCACCCTTGCTGACCGCGTCATCGACGAGCCCGCGCACGATGTCGCGCTGGTCGGCACTGATCAGCGGACCGACGTCGACGCCGTCCTCGGTGCCACGGCCGACCTTCATCGCGGCCATCCGTTCGGCCAGCCGCGCGGCGAACTCGTCGGCAACGCTCTCGTGCACATGGAACCGGTTCGCCGCGACGCACGACTCGCCCATGTTGCGCATCTTCGCGACGACCGCCTGGTCGACGGCGGCGTCGAGATCCGCATCGGCGAACACCAGGAACGGCGCGTTGCCGCCGAGTTCCATCGAGACTCGGAGCAAGTGTTGCGACGCCTGCTCCATCAGCTTCTTGCCGACCGGCGTGGATCCGGTGAACGACACCTTGCGCAGCCGCGGATCCGCGAACAGCGGCCCGGTGACGTCGCCGGCCTTCGATGTCGGTACGACGTTGAGTACGCCGTCGGGTAAGCCGGCCTCGCGCAGGATGTCGGCCAGCATCAGCATCGACAGCGGTGTCAGTTGCGCGGGCTTCACGATCATCGTGCAGCCGGCCGCGATCGCCGGGCCGATCTTTCGGGTGCCCATGGCCATCGGGAAGTTCCATGGCGTGATCAGCAGGCATGGCCCGACCGGTTGGCGCATCGTCAGCAGCCGGCCGTCGCCCGACGGGTTGGTCGACCACCGGCCGGCGATCCGCACGGCCTCTTCGGCGAACCAGCGGAAGAACTCGGCGGCGTACGTCACCTCCGCCTTCGACTCGGCGACCGGCTTGCCCATCTCCAACGTCATGAGCAGCGCGAGGTCGGCGGCTCGCTCGTTCATCAACTCGAACGCGCGGCGCAGGATCTCGCCGCGAACGCGTGGTGCTGTGGCGGCCCATTCCGCTTGGTGTTCGTGCGCGGCGTCGAGCGCGGCTACGGCGTCTTGTGCGGTGGCGTCACCGACCTCGCACAACACCTCGCCGGTCGACGGATCCTCGACCGCGAAGGTCGTACCCCCGGCGAAGGTGCACGTCGGCACTCGGTCTACGACGGCGCGTTCGCGGTCAGCGCTCATGCGTCGAACCTACGACCGCCGGTTTGCCTCTCGATGCGGCGGGCAGGTCGGACGCATGACCGATGTCATCGAGTTGCTCGAGCACGACCATCGCGAGGTCGAGCAGATGTTCACCGAGTACGAGCAGGCGACCGACCCGCAGGAGAGGCGAACGATCGCCGACAAGATCATCATCGAGTTGGTACGTCATTCGGAGGCGGAGGAGCAGGCCGTCTACCCGATGATCCGCAACCAAATCGAGAACGGCGACACGATCGTCGAGCACGAGATCGACGAGCACAGCCAGGCCGAGCGGCTGATGAAGGAGCTCGACGGCATGGACCCGAACCTTCCGGAGTTCGGCGTACTCATGCAGCAGCTCATGACCGCGATCCGGGAGCACGTCGAGGAAGAAGAGAACGTCGTCTTCCCGCAGTTCCGCCAGACGGTCTCGCCGGAGGAGTTGGACAAGCTCGGCAAGACGGTCGAGGCGCTGAAGAAGATCGTGCCGACCCACCCGCACCCGAAGGCGCCCGATCACCCGCCGTTCAATGCGCTGCTGGCCCCGGGTACGGCGCTGGTCGACCGCGTCCGCGACATGCTGAGCGGCCGCGGCCAGCAGTAGCGGCGTTTACTCAGCGCCAGGCGCGGGGTTTGCGCCGTACCGGCGACGGGCCGGCACTCGACTCCCAGACCCGGCGCCAGCGCGCGACCTCCGGCCCGCCCGGCGACGGCGTCGTCCCCGCGGCAAGCCGGCGCTGCGCGGTGTACCAATCGGTGCGGTCCTCGTCGAGCAGGGTGCCGAGGGCCGCGGCGATCCGGGTGCCGAGGGCGCGCGGCTCCTCACCGGGCTCCAGTCGCACCGGCCGTCCGTAGCGCACGTGCACTGGCGGCCGGCCTGGCTTCGGCCAGCCGCGGCCGCGCGGCATCGCGGCGTAGGAACCGACGAGCGCAACCGGTACGACGGGGACGCCGGCCTGCGCCGCGAGGTAGGCGGCGCCGAGGCGGAAGCGCCGGGTCCAGCCATCGGGCGACCGGGTGCCCTCGGGGAACATCACCAGCGACCAGCCTTGCGCCAGCAGTTTCATCGGCGTCTCCGACAGCCCGACACCACTGCGCTCGATCGGGAACGTCGCGAACACCAGCGCGGACCCGACCGCGCGCCACCACGCGTCGAAGAAGTAGTCGGCCGCCGCGCCGACCGCGACCCGGCGCAACCACTCCGGCGGCAACGTCGTGAGCAGCAGCGCGGTGTCGAGATGCGACGAGTGGTTCGCGACGAAGATGACCGGACCGTCGAGGTCGTCGAGTACGTCGAGACCCTCGACCCGCAGCGTCGTCTCGTGCCGGACCAGGGGAGTGAGGCCGCCGCGCAGGATCGCCTCGCGGGCGCGGACCGCGACCCGCGACCGGGCCCAATCGGTCGGGAACTCGCGCGCCTCCGGAAAGACGTGATGCGGCTCGGCGGATCGCGGCGGCAGTTGCCGGTGCGTCCAACGCCACCCGCGCGCCACCTGCTTGACGTCGCGGACTAGACCGCCGCTCATTTCACGTGCGCCAGCACGTGCGGCGGCGAGTGCAGGTAGGTGATCGAGGGCGACCGGCCGACGGTGTCGCCAACCATCTCCAACGCGTCCGCGAACGTCGACGCCGACCGCATGCCCATCCGCGCGACCGCGCGCCGGTCACCGCCGACCCAGATCACGTCGCCGACATGGTCGAGCGCGTGCGCGCACCAATACCACATATAGAACGGGTGCACGCCGTGGTACGCGTACGACGTCCGGTACAGGTGGATGTACCAGGGATCGGTCGCGTACTGCTGCTCGAACTTCTGCTCGATCACCTTCGGATCGGTCGAGACCGACAGCACCTCGTCGAAGAAGTCGACGTACGACGGGTGATGCAGCGTCGAGAACTCCCACGGCACCGGGTGGTTCAAGATGATCGCGCCGCCCTTGCGCACCAACGGTTGTCCGACGTACATGTTGAAGAAGTAACCGAGCCCAAGGCAGGCGGCGAGGATCGGGTTCATCACGCTGTTGACGTTGTACGGGCACAGGTACGGCAGGCCGAGGACGAGCACATCGCTCTGACCATCGACGTCGACAAGTTGCTGGCGATGCACGCGTTCGAGGGTGCGGTCGTGCACCGGCTCGACCGCGCCGGCGCTGATCCCGGTGACGGCATACGGCGCTTCCATCGACTGGAACAGCTTGCGCCGTGCCTTCGCCGGCATCAGGTCGATGCCACGCTTCGCGCCCAGGAACATGGCCTGGTCGCGCATCGACCATTCCCACTCGCGCTTGGTGAGGAAGCCGTACTGCGACGGGAACGC
>JAVEEG010000323.1 GCA_030840585.1 Frankiaceae bacterium
GCTTGTCGAGATTGGGGGTGTTCAGTTCCGTTTTGAAATATTCGAGCACGTCGGACTGGGTGATCGCGATATCGACTCCCTTAAGGTAGAGAAGGTCGTTGACGTTGCCGACCGCGCCAAACGTGACCAACGGGATGACGCGTAGCCGGTCGCCGTCGTCCAGCACCTTGGCGATATCGGCCGCGTACTTGATAAATGAGCCTTCAAGCAGCCCCCCCGCCAGACCGAGGGTCCAGGCATTCGCGTCGGCCTTGTTGCCGGTCGGATCGACCAGGGGCGCCGGGGCATTGGACGCCGGGCGGGACTGTGCCGGGAATGCCCCGAGCGCCGCGACAAGAATGCAGGCCGTCAGCCGAGGAATCATGGTCCGCCCCACGTGAATTGCGTCCTCATTTTGCGGGCGAACATGTCCTTTTTGGCGGCGACCAAACCAGATGTTGTGGATAGCAACGCCAATGCGAGTCAGCATCAGCGCCAGATCGCGCGACCGGTAGCCGCTCCTACTCTCCCGGTCTTTTCGCTCCTAGCCACTTGGCCCATATAGCCAATATGGCCAGAGCTCCGAAAACCAGTGACACTCCCGAAGTCTCGCGCAAGGGCCGGGCGCGGGCGCAACCCAAAGCGAGCAAGCCGGAACTGAAGCCGCTCGACTCGTACCTCGCCGAGTTGCTCAACCCCGCCATCAATCGTGAGCGGGAGGCGTATCCCGAAGCACCCGCGCCCTTGGTGCGCACGAAACGCGGCCGAAAGGCCGCGACCGGCTTCGGTGAGGCTCCCCAAGCCAGTTTCGATGCCGGTTCGGCCGCGCCAATCGATCCGGTCCTGGCCCAGAAGCTTGGCCTCGCCCCGCCCGACTCGGCCGATAGCCTCGCGGAGCTCCCCCCGCGGCCAGGCGACCCGGAGCGCAAGACGAAGGTCGGCCGCGCCGGCTCGTCCTATGCCAAGCCCGCCGCCCCGGATGGGGACGAGACGGACGAGGAGTCCGAGGAGGGGTATTCCCCATCCGGCGTCTCGGCCACCGTCGCGGCGCTCTCGGCGCTGCTGGAGAGCGGCAATCCACTGTTCAAGAACGGCAAGCAATGGGTGCCGCACCGGCCGCCGCGGCCGGAGAAGTCCGAAGGCGGCATCGATTTCAAGCTCGTCTCGGAATACCAGCCGGCCGGCGACCAGCCGACCGCGATCGCAGCCCTCGTCGAAGGCGTGAAGGCGGCTGAGCGCGACCAGGTGCTGCTCGGGGTAACGGGCTCGGGCAAGACCTACACGATGGCGCAGGTGATCGCGGCCACGAACCGCCCTGCCCTTATCCTCGCGCCGAACAAGACGCTGGCCGCGCAACTCTACGGCGAGTTCAAGTCGTTCTTCCCGGAGAACGCCGTCGAGTATTTCGTCTCATACTACGACTATTACCAGCCGGAGGCCTACGTCCCGCGCACCGACACCTACATTGAAAAGGACTCCTCGATAAACGAGCAGATCGACCGCATGCGCCATTCGGCCACGCGGGCGCTGCTCGAGCGCGATGACGTGATCATCGTCGCGTCGGTTTCCTGCATCTACGGTATCGGCTCGGTCGAGACCTATACGGCGATGACCTTCACGGTGAAGCTCGGCGAGCGCCTGGAGCAGCGCCAGCTCATCGCCGATCTCGTGGCGCTACAATACAAGCGCACGAGCATGGACTTCCAGCGCGGCACCTTCCGGGTGCGCGGCGACACGATCGAGCTCTTCCCGGCCCACTTAGAGGACCGCGCCTGGCGCATCTCGCTGTTCGGCGACGAGGTCGAGAGCATCGTCGAGTTCGACCCGCTCACGGGCCAGAAATCCGGCGACCTGCAATTCGTGAAGATCTACGCGAACTCGCACTACGTCACGCCGCGCCCGACACTCGTGCAGTCGATCAAGGGCATCAAGGAGGAACTGCGCGGCCGGCTCGACGAGCTGCACAAGATGGGACGCCTGCTGGAGGCGCAACGGCTGGAGCAGCGCACCGTGTTCGATCTCGAGATGATCGAGGCGACCGGCGCCTGCAACGGCATTGAGAACTACTCGCGCTACCTGACCGGGCGGCGTCCCGGCGAGCCGCCGCCGACCCTGTTCGAGTACCTACCCGACAACGCGCTGGTCTTCACCGACGAGAGCCACGTCACAATCCCGCAGATCGGCGGCATGTATCGCGGCGACTTCCGCCGCAAGGCGACGCTCGCCGAATACGGTTTCCGTCTGCCGTCCTGCATGGACAACCGTCCGCTCCGCTTCGAGGAATGGGAAGCGATGCGACCGCAGACGGTGCACGTCTCGGCGACCCCGGGCCCATGGGAGATGGAACAAGCGGAGGGCGTGTTCGTCGAACAGGTAATCCGCCCCACCGGCCTCGTCGACCCACCGGTCGAGATCCGGGCGGCCCGTGCCCAGGTCGACGACGTGCTGGGTGAGATCCGCGAGACGGCCCGCAAGGGCTACCGCTCGCTCGTGACCGTTCTGACCAAGCGCATGGCCGAGGACCTGACCGAGTACCTGCACGAGAACAAGGTGCGGGTGCGCTACATGCATTCCGACATCGATACGATCGAGCGCATCGAGATCATCCGCGATCTGCGACTCGGCGCCTTCGACGTGCTCGTCGGCATCAACCTGCTGCGCGAAGGGCTCGACTTCCCGGAATGCGCTTTGGTGGCCATTCTCGATGCCGACAAGGAAGGTTTCCTGAGGTCGGAAACCTCGCTCATTCAGACGATCGGCCGCGCGGCTCGCAACGTTGACGGCAAGGTGATCCTCTATGCCGACCGGATGACGGGCTCGATGGAGCGCGCCATCGCCGAGACCAACCGGCGGCGCGAGAAGCAGGTCGAATACAACACCGAGCACGGCATCACGCCGGAGAGCATCAAGCGGTCAATTCACGATATCCTCGACAGCGTCTATGAACGT
>JAVEEG010000024.1 GCA_030840585.1 Frankiaceae bacterium
CGGCTCGCCAAGGTCCTGACTGGCGATCGCTGTGCCGTGACCAGCGACCAGTGCGGACAGGTCCAATGCCGCGATCTCGACGTTTGGGCGCTGCAGCAACGCGCGCAGGTAGTGCAGGCCCTTCATGTCCGGCAGCAGGCGCGCGTTCTCGGCGGGACCGACCGACCACACCGATTGTCCCGGCAGTGCTTTCAACTCGACGGTGCGCTTCTCGACCGGGCGCGCTGTTGCGGACGGAGACCTGGGTGCAACCTCGTGCGGCGACGTCATCCGGCGCAGCCACCACGGCGCATCGAGTCGTCGATAGGCAGCCGCAGCCGCGGCGCGCCAATCGTCCGCGCGTGGGTCGCCGACCACGACGGCCGCATGCCAGAGGTAGTCCTCGACGACGCCGACACAGACCACTGCGCCGGCGTTGACGATGCACCGTCCGGCGTACGGCGCCATCAATGTCATGCCTGCGCGTGCGATGTCGGTGGCACCCAGGCCGGCGGCTGCCTCGGTCGTCTTCGACACGGTGAGCAGCCAGTCCACGTCGTACGCCACATTGGCGAATCCATCACCGGCTACCTGGAATACCAGCCGCGACGCGCGTTCTGTGTCGCCGGCTTGCAGCGCGAGCACAGCAGCTTCGGCCTTGAGTGACTCGATGGCGTTGTCGACCGCGTAGCTCGCGGCCAGCGCGGCCTCCTCCCGGAGACACCCGATGTCGTTCTCGTGCCGGCCGATCTCCGCGCGCTGCTCGTGGTACACGGCGAACGCGTCAGCGACGCCGATCTCGGTGCCGAGTGCGTAACTCCGCTCGACCAGATCTCGGGCGCGGTCGAGGTCATCGGTGAGCGTTGCGTGCATGGCCCGTCGCGTCATCGCGAAGTAGCGCACCAGCGGTGACTCGGTCTCGTCGGCGAGCAGGTCGAGTGCGGAAAGCTGCCGGTGCATGCCGGTGACGTCGAGGGTCTCGATCGCGGTCGTCAGCCGCCACAGGTGCGCGTCCATCCTGGTGCGTACGTCGTCGACGTGTGCTGCCACGTCCTGCAACCGGGCGGTGATGCGTAATCGCTCGGACAGGTCGTCCGGACCCCAGCCGGTCGCGAGCTGCGCGTCGAGAGCGTCAGCCAACACCGTCGGGTCGGCGGTGTCCTCGGCGAGTTCGACCGCCTCGAGCGCGAACGGCGCACCGCGGGCCGCGTCGTTGCCGTAGACCCACGACCGTGCGAGCGCAGCGGACAGTCGTGCGCGCGTCGCGGTGGTGTCGGCGGCGGCGAGATAGGCCTCGTGCAACAAGGCCGGCGTACGGCCGCCCGGGCCGCCGAAGCGCTGCAGGCTCGCGAGCCCGAGCGCCGCGGCGGCCATGGCGTCGATGTCGTCTGCGCCGCGCGCCGCGACGAACGCGTCGCAGTACGCGGCGCGCGCCGCCTCCCACGCCACGTCGTCCCGTACCGCCCCCACGTGTGCAGCGTAGGAGCTAGTACGACGGCTCGGTGGGGGTTACGGACGGATCAACGTCACGGCGGCGGCGTGCTCGGCTCGCTGCGCCGCGCTCCAGTCGCCGGTGCAGTAGACCGCGAACTGGGTGATGCCGTCCTCGCTGATGTCGGCCCGGCACATCTCCCGAGCGGTCCAGTGCTCACCGTCCGCGTCCCATGCTTCCTCGAACTCCAGCACGAAGCCGGTCGGTGTCGGATCGAACCGCCATCGCGGTACGGTGCCCGATCCGGGATGGCCGGCGCGCCGCAGCGCGACGCAGTCGTCCCGGCCGGATGCCTGCAGCCGCCAGGTCGGCATCGTGAGGTCGAGGAAGACATCGGGAGCGAACAGCCCGTCCGGCGCGTCGTTGGTCTCGAGGAACTCGATGAACTTTTCCGCGAGGGCGTGCGCGCGCGCCTCGTGCTGATCGAGCGTCGTCGCGGTCATGCTGACGCACCCGACGCCGCGGCGAGGTTGGCGCCGACGACAGCCATCGTCGCGTTCAGCGCCTCGGTCGGGCTGAACTCGACGACCTCGGTGCCATCGGTGACGACCGGCGTGTGTCCCGGTGGCGCGTAGTACGCGTCGCCGGCGGCGTAGACCTCGGTGTGGTCGGCGTACTGGAACGTGATGCTGCCCGTCAGGACGACGCCCCAGTGCGGGCACTGGCAGCGGTCGTCCGGCAGCCCGCGAAAGAACGGGGCGGGGTCGACGTCGGCCTTGTACGTCTCGAAGCCCACGGTGTAGCCGTCTAGGTCGACGTACCGGCCCTCCATCTCCGGAACGTCGACAGCGACTGGCGTGGACTTCTTGTTCGCGTGCGGCATGAGCGGCCTCCTTATGACGTACGGACAACCCTTAGGCGTGACGCCGGATGTCACACCGTGACGGCACGCGCTCGCAGCGGCCGTTCGGGTCGGCGGTTATCACCCGATCGGCCCATGTTCGGGCGTTTTACTGACGACTGTGCATAACCTTCCTACTCTTCGGAATTGTGAAGATCACGACAAAGCTGGCGATGGTCGCCGTAACCGTCGCCGCCGTAGCAGCGACCGGATGCGGCCCGACGGAGAACGCGAACGACGCCGGCGCCGCGGCCACCGACAGCCCGCGAGTCGCGACGACGACGAGTGCGCCCGCCGCGCCGACGACACCGCGTCCGAAGCCGCGGATCAAACCGCCGCCACCGGCGCCGAAGCCGACCCCGACGCCCACTCCGAAGCCGACGCGCAAGCCCACCCCGAAGCCGGTCGCGCGGTCGACCTGCGGCGCGCCGGCGAACCCGTGGGGCTACAACTTCTGCGGCCGCGGCTCGTACCTCTACTCGCCCGCCGCGGACGTGTGCGGCTACTTCGACTGCATCCCGAACTTCGACAACGGGGTCGGCTACATGGTCCAGTGCAACGACGGCATGTACAGCATGTCCGGCGGGCGCCGCGGTGCGTGCAGCTACCACAGCGGCGAGGGTCGAGCCGTCTACGGCGGGCCCTGATCACGACGAGTTCGTCTTGATCTTGCCGGTTCGTGAAGCCGGGCACGCCGGGTGCCGAGGATCACTGTTGTGGATGCCTGGGAAACGCTCGTCTCGGAAATGCAGGACGAGGGCGAGGTCACCGAGGTCATCCGCCCGGCCGCCGTCGTCCCCGAAGAAGCGGCCCGCGCCATCCTCATGCAGCTCTCGCTGCGCGACCTGAGCCTCGGCGGCGTGTGGGAGGCGGAGCCGGTGCAGTGGCGCCGCTACGGCGCGCCCAGC
Source organism: Frankiaceae bacterium (assembly GCA_030840585.1). Taxonomy (GTDB): domain Bacteria; phylum Actinomycetota; class Actinomycetes; order JAFAQI01; family JAFAQI01; genus BP-197. The sequence goes on from JAVEEG010000024.1 coordinate 3,221, forward strand.
CAGGACGAGGCCGGCGACACCCCGCCTGAACTTGCCGGCACCATCCAGATCGCGTACGGCGTCCCGACCCGCTACGAGATCACGATCTACCGGGCCACGGTGACGGCGGCCGGCCATCGGCTCGGCTGGACGGTCGAGTCGCTCTGCGACGAGGCGTTGGCGCACGGCGACCTCAGCCTGGCCAACTGCCCGCGCGCCGACCTTGGCGCGCCGCCACCGCCGATGCGGGCCTAGGTCGCGCGCAGGATCAGCACGGCGCTGGCGCTTGCGCCGACCCGGCCGGATGGGAAAGTATTTCGGTACCCACCGAAGGAGCGCCATGTCGAACGACCCGTGGCCGGTCATCCACGCCGAGCGCCAAGCACTCGCGGACGACCTTGCCGGCCTCACCGACGAGCAGTGGAAGACGCCGTCGCTGTGCGGTGGCTGGACGGTGCTCGATGTCGTCGGCCACATGGTCGCGACCGCGCGGATGACGCCGCCGCGATTCTTCGGCCGTTTCCTCGGTTCCGGGTTCAACTTCGACAAGATGACCGCGAAGGACGTCGCCGCCGAGACCAGCGGCGGCCCGGCCGCGACCCTCGCCGCGTTCCGGGACACGATATCGCGTACGACGTCACCGCCCGGCCCGATCGACGCCATGCTCGGCGAGGTGCTGATCCACCCGGACGACATCCGCCGGCCGCTCGGCATCGCCCACGACTACCCGAGCGATGCCGTCGTACGGGTCCTCGACTTCTTCAAGAAGTCCAACCTGATCATCGGCGCGAAGAAGCGCATCGACGGGTTGGAGCTGAAGGCCACCGACGCGAACTGGACGCACGGCGCCGGCCCGCGAGTCAGCGGTCCGGCCCACTCGCTACTGATGGCCATGACCGGCCGCAAGGAAGCACTGAGCGATCTGTCCGGCGACGGCGTCGAAACCCTCCGCTCGCGCTAACCGGCTGCACCACCACGCGTCGAGTGCGACGTTGTTCGTCTTATCCGCGGCTGAGAGGACGAGGAACGTCACACTCAACCGCGGGATGCGGCGCTAGCGAGTCAGCGTCTTCGGTTCCTCGTCCTCGGGGTTCGGCTTGGGCGCGTCGCCGCGCTCGAAGAAGAAGCCTTCGAGCATGTCGCGGGCCCGATTGATCGGGCCGACCGGCTTGCGCAGCTTGGTCGCCTCCGGCTCGCCGTCGATCGTGCCGGCACCGTTGCCGCTCGACAGTGCGGCATGACCGTTCGAGTGCCCGTCGTGGTCGACCCCGAGCTGCATCGCGAGGATGGCGGCGCGCTGCGGCGGCAGCGGCGCGGTGACCTCGATGTACTCACCCGACGGCAGCCGGCGAATGATGCCGGTCTCGATGCCGTGGTGCAGCAACTCCTCGTCATGGCGTTGCAGGCCGAGGCACCAGCGTTTGGTGATGTAGAAGGCGATCGGCGGCAACGCGATGAGCAGCACCCGCAACGTCCAAGACGTCGCCTGCAGCGACCAGTCGAACGTGCGGGCGAGCACGTCGTTCTGCCCACCAATAAACAGGACGCCGTAGAAGGTCAGTGCCATGACGCCGAGCGCGGTCCGCACCGGCACGTCGCGCGGGCGCTGCAGCAGGTTGTGGAACCCCTTGTCCTTCGTCGCCCAACTCTCGATCGCGGGGTACATCGCCAGCAGGTTGAACATGATCCCGGGCAGGATCACGCCGGGGATCAGGATGTTCCAGCTGATCGTGTGGCCCAAGACAGTCGTCTCCCAGTTGGGCATCAGCCGCAGCGAGCCCTCCAGGAAGAAGATGTAGAAGTCCGGTTGCGAGCCGGCCGAGACCTGCGACGGGTTGTACGGCCCGTACAGCCAGACCGGGTTGATCTGCAGGAACGCCGCCATCAACGTCAGTACGCCGAAGACCAGGAACAGGAAGCCGGTCGTCTTCAGCATGAACGTCGGGAAGAACACGGTGCCGACGACGTTGTGCTCGGTCTTGCCCGGTCCGGGGAAGTCGGTGTGCTTCTGGTGCCAGATCATCATCATGTGCGCGCTGAACAGCGCGATGATGATCCCCGGCACGAGCAGCACGTGGATCACGAACAGCCGCGGGATGAAGTCGACGCCGGGGAAGTTGCCGCCGTAGACGAGGTACGCCGCGTAACTGCCGTCATGTGTGATCGACTCCATGACGGTGTACGCGATCCGGATGCCGGTGCCGGACAGCAGGTCGTCGGGCAGCGAGTAGCCGGCGAAGCCCTCGAGGATCGCGAGGATCAGCAACACGGTGCCGATGTGCCAGTTGAGCGTGCGGGGCTTGCGGAACGCCCCGGTGAAGAACACCCGGAACATGTGCACAGCGATCGACATGACGAACAGCAGCGCGGCCCAGTGGTGGATCTGCCGCATGAGCAGACCACCGCGTACGTCGAAGGACAGGTGCAGCGTCGAGGCGTAGGCGTCCGTCATCTCCACGCCGCGGAGCGGGGTGTAGCTGCCGTGGTAGACGACGGTCTCGCTCGACG
>JAVEEG010000349.1 GCA_030840585.1 Frankiaceae bacterium
CACGAGCCGTGCGGCCGCCGACCGCGCGGCGTCGTCGTTGCCGAGCGCCGTGAGGAACGTCACCTCGCCGGCGAGCTTGCGCAGCTGCACGGCCGCGACGGCGCCCCCGCCCGCGGGCTCGGAGAAGACCTCGCTCGCGTGGACGATCTCCCCTGACAGCGGCACGCGCGGGACGATCGCGAAGCGCACCCACTCGACGTGGCCGACGACCCCGACGCGCGTCATGAAGAGATCGAGCTCAGCCGCCGGTGGTCACGCCGCCGGGGCGCGCCGGCTGCACCTGCGGGAACTGCTGGGAGCGGCCCTGGAACGGGATCGTCTTGGCGACGTTGCAGCCGGGGGTGTTCGTCGGGCCCTTCGCGCCGGAGTTGTTGCAGTCGAAGCTCGGGAGCGTCAGGGTGCTCGGGTCGCGCCTGGCGTTGGGGGCCAGGTAGGCGTTGCCGCGGTTGTCCTTGGAGCGCGTGAGCGCCGGCAGCGACTGGCTGCCGAGGAGGATGATCTGCGGCAGGACGTGGCCGTTGCTCTTGCTGCCCGGCACCGTCGCGCGGATCCCGGCGAGCGTCGCGGGACCGATGGCGAAGAAGTCGGAGATCTTCGCCTGGTTGAGCTCGAGGAACTGCAGCACGGGGTTGAGCTGCTGGAGGAACGGGCCGGTCGAGGCGAGCGCCGGGTCCAGCCCGCGCAGGACGCGCGACGCCGCCGGCAGCCCCTTGTCGCCCGCCGTGATGAGCGGGTCGACGTTGTCGAAGAGGTTCGTGAGGTCCGGCGACAGCCGCCGCAGCGCCGCGAGCGTCGGCTGCAGGTCCGTCAGCACGGGGTCGAGGTCGCGGATGAGCGGCGCGGCGTCGACGGAGAACGTCCGCAGCCGCGCGAGCGTCTGCTTGGACTCGTCGAGGAACGTCGGGAGGATCTTGATCGAGGAGGAGATCGCCTCGCGCTGCTGTGACAGCTCGCCGAAGAGCTCGGTGTTGCGCTGGACGAGCGTCGAGAGCGCGCTCTCGTTGCGCGTGATCTGCTCGAATGTGCGCCCGCCGTTGCGGACGAGGTCGCGCAGCGCGGCCCGGCGGTCATCGAGGACGCTGACGACGCTCTGCGCGTTCTCCGTGAAGACCGGCAGGTTGCCGAGCGCGTCGGAGAGGTCGCGGCCGCGCCCGGCGCCGGCCTTCGCGATGCTCGCCTGCCACTGCTGGAACGCCGTGCGCGTCGGCTTGTCGAAGACCCGGAGGAACTCGTCGAACTCGACCGCCTGCTTGACGTGGCCGTCGGACAGGCGCCCGCCCTCCTTCACGGCCGGGGCGTTGCGGTCGCCGGGCGTGAGCTCGACGTACGTCTCGCCGAGGAGCGTCTTCTGGCGCAGGATCGCGTGCGCGCCGGACCGCAGCGGGGCGAACTGGTTCTTCAGCTCGATCGTCGTGAGCGTCCTGTTGCCGCCCGGCGCGAGCTCCTTCTTGACGACCTTGCCGACCGAGACGCCGGCGATGCGGACGTCGGCCTGGTCGGCGAGCGTCGTGGCGTCGGTGAAGGCGACCTTCACGCGGTAGCCCTCGGGCTTGAGCGGGATCGCGCCGCCGAAGGCGAGCCAGAGGTAGAGCAGCAGCCCGAAGCACGTCAGCGCGAAGACGCTGATGACGATGATCCGGCCGGGCGTCGGCGCCGAGGTGTTCATCCGCCGCCCTTCGGGACGAGGCTCGAGATCGTCTTCAATGCCTTGCCGGAGCTCAGCGACGTCGTCGTGGGGTTCTTGCAGACCGTCGCCAGCAGCGGCGAGAGCCCGAGCGCGAACTCCGCCTGCGGCAGGTCGTTGACGAGGCTCGTGAACGTGTTGCAGGTCGCGGTGACGAAGATCGGGCGCATCGGGCCGTTGGCGTCGTCGGTGTTCTGGAGGTTCGTCGTCTGGTGGGCGAGCCACGACAGCCAGAAGAGGTAGCCCTCGTCGCGGCCGGCCTTGTCCGGCGGCTCGGCGCCGTTGGGGTTGTTGCCGAGCATGTTCGTGAAGTGGTTGACGACCGTGAGGTCGCGGTCGACCTCCGGGAAGGCGCGCGCGAGCCCGCGGGCGGCGGGGGCGAGGTCGCGCGCGACGGGCTGCGCCTTGCGCACGAACGGCCGGATCCTCGTCCTGACGATCGGCGTGGCCTCGCGGGCGAAGGGGCTCACGGCGGCGTTGACGCCGGGCAGCTGCCTGACGGCCGGCAGCAGCGCGCGCGTCGCCGGGCCAAGCTCCTGGGCGAACGGCGTCACGGCGTCGAGCGTCGTCGTCGCCTGCTGGAGCGTCGGGGCGAGCTGCGTCACGGCGCCGCGGAGGTTGTCGTCCTCGGAGGCGAACGCGCGCAGCGTCGTCGCGCCGGTGTCGACGAGCCGCGTGAGGTCCTTCGGCTTGCGCGCGAGCGTCGTGTTGACCTCTGCGAGGGACGTCACGAGGCGGCGCAGCGCGACGCGCTCCTGCCCGACGGCGTGGTTGACGCGGCCGAGGTCGCGCACGGTCGGCCCGTAGCGCTCGAAGACGCGCGCGAGGTCGTTGCCGCGGCCCTTCAGGCCCTCGCCGGCGCCGTCGGCCAGGAGCGTCACGTAGTCGCGCGTGCGGGCGTCGAGCGTCGAGAGGATCTCGTCGAGGTCGACGTCCGTCAGCGAGCTCTGCACGGGGATCGTGAAGCCCTCCTTCACCGCGGGCCCGTCGTGGCCGGGGAAGATCTGGATGTACATGTCCTTCAGCCCCGTGCGCGGGCGCAGGAGCGCGGTCGCGTCGCGGTGGATGAG
>JAVEEG010000093.1 GCA_030840585.1 Frankiaceae bacterium
CGCGGCATCCGGCTCCGTGGCATTCGGCGCCGGCGGCCGCTGCGGCTCCGGCTGCTCGCCGTCGCGCGGTTCGTCGGTCATAGCGGCTTCACCCCGCTCGCCACCCAGCGGCCGTGCTGGAGCACCAAGTCGAGCTGCAGATCGATCGCGTTGGTCTGACCCTTGGGCCGGCTGGTGTTGACGACGGTCCGGTCCACCGAGACCAGTACTCGCGCGCTCGTCGCGCTCGCCGACACGAGGCCCGCCTTCGCGACCACGGCAGTCGACACCGCTTTCGACTTCACGATGAGGTCGCGCACGCTCGCGCTCTGCGTCGCGAAGTCCTTGCTCAGCGCACCGGTCGACTCGGTCACGACCCGGGTGAAATCGGCGTCGATGTGCCGGTAGTCGTAAGCCAGAAAGTCGACCGCGATCTGCCGGCCAGCGGCCAGCGCCTTGTTCTGCTCGGCCACCTTCGCGGCGACGCCGGCGCGGTCGGAGAGCCGGTGCGTCTGCACCGTGGCGAGCGCGCCGCCGCCGACGGCGATCACGGCCGCGGTCACCCCGACGGCGACCGGCACCGCGCGCTTCATCGACACATCGCGCAGGCTACTGCTCGCGCCAGCACACAAACGTGACCAGCGGTGCATGAGTGACGCCGGATGGGGCCGCGAGCGCCACAGACGTCACGGTTGTGTGCTGCGGGGAGCAGAACCGGCACGAGTCAGCGCATCGTCGGCGCGAGCAACAGCCACGCCCACGAGTTGGAGCCGAAGATCGGCGCGAGCGGGCCGTGATAGCCGAGCTGGTAGGGCTTGCCGTCGAGCCCGGTGAGCAGCCCGGTCGTCGGGTCGTAGGGCAACGCGAACACCGAATCCGGCGCGGACCCGGCCGACGAGGTCGACCCCTTCGAGCCGAACGTGCCGCCGTTGTTCTGCTCCGGAACCGTCGGGTGGTTGCTCTTGCCGTACACCGGTCCGGGATACGGGTCGGCGTTCGTGATCTGGTAGTTGTCCGGCCGCTGGACGAACCGCGAGCCGCGGTTGTCCGAGTCGGTCGTCGGGTCCTGGCAGTACGCGTTCAGGTTCGCCGGCCCGCCCCACGACGACGGGCCTTCGTTGCTGCGGAGCTTGGTCGACGAGTAACCGACGGTGCACGGGTTCTGCGGCGCGTCCTGCGGTGTCTGCTGCACCATGCCGAAGTGCGCGGTGCCGTCGCCCGGCGTGACCAGGAAACCGCCCGCGACCTGCGGCGGGAACAACTGCAACGTCGCCTTCACGTACGGCAGCCGCACCGCCTGGATCTGGTTGAACGTGATCAAGTTGCCGAGCAACGTCGGCAGCGCGGTCTGGTTGTCCTTCAGCAGCGCGGTCAACTGCGCCGACGCCTTCACGCCGTTGTCGAAGACGCGGCGCAGATCAGGGTCACTGACCCGCAGCTGCTCGGAGAACGACCGGAACGTCGCCGCCCACGCCTTGAGCTCGGCCGAGACCTGGTTCTGCGTGTCGAGCACCGTGACGCTGTCATCGATCAGCTTGAGCTGCTCCGGCAGGCTGTCGATCGCGGCCTGCGTCAGCTGGTTGCCGTTGTCGATCAACGCCTGCAACGCCGGGCCGAGGTTGTCGAAGCCCTTGCCGAGTTCCTCGATCACGGTCGCCAGATGCTGGCGGTCGACGCTGGTCACCAGCTTGTCGAGGTCGACCAGCAGCGTCGCGTCGTCGAGCGGGACGGTCACCTTGTCCGCGCTGATCACGTCACCGCTACGCAGCTCGGCACCGCCGGCGGACTGCGGCTCGAGATCGACGTACTGCTCACCGACGGCAGACAGGTTCGCGATCGTCGCGCGCAGATCGCGCGGGATGTGGTGCCCGGGATCGATCCGCAACTCGACGTCGACCCGGCCCTGGTGCAGGGTCAGCTTGCCGACCCGGCCGACGTCGACGCCTCGCTCGGTGACCGCGGCGTTGGTGAAGATGCCGCCGGTGTTCGGGACCTGCATCGTCACGCTCATCGGCTGCGCCGCCCACGGCCCGTGGATGCCGACGTAGTTGGTGGCGACGTAGTAGATGCCGAGCAGCGAGATGACGACGAACGCCACCAACTGGATCTTGACCGTACGGCGGATCACGCGGCACCCCCGAGCCCGTCCGGCAGTCCGGCTCCGAGCAGCTGGCCGATCACGTCACCGGGCGACGGAAGGATCGACGGCAACGTCGGCGTCGGGACAGGCAGTGGCGACGTCGGGTTCGGCGAGGTCGAGGGCACCTTCGGCTTCACCAATCGGGTGCCGGCCGAGCCCGGGATCGCCGAGCAGCTCGGCGTCGGGGTCGGCAGCATCAGGCAGAACAACGGGTCGGCGTTGAAGGTCAGGTTGAGGCCGTTGTAGTCACCGGGGATCGCGTGCCCGATGTCGCGCGGGAACGGATAGGTGATCAGCAATTCGAGCGACCGCGGCAGGTTGGTGCCCGCGGCCTGCAGGTGGCCCAGGATCGGCTTGAGGTCACGCAACCCGGCGATCGTCTGCTGCCGGCTCGCGGTGATGATCCGCGTCGCGACCTGGCCGAACTTCGACAGATCGGTGAGCAGCGCGGTGAACTGCGCCCGCTCGTCAGCGAGCACCTTCAGCCCCGGGCCGAGGTTGTCCAGCGCGGTCGCGATGTCGTTGTTCTGCTTGCGCAGCGCGGCGCTGAACCGGTCGAGCTGGTCGAGCGCGCGAACGATCTGGTGCCGCTGACCGTCGAGGTCGGCGACGAACTTGTCGACCTGCGTCAGCGCCGAGCGGATGGCCTGCTCGCGACCACCGAGTGCCTTGCTGATCTCGAGGTTGATGGTCTGGATGTCCTGCAGATCGCCGCCGTTCAGCACCGCCGACAGCACGCCGAACAGCTCTTCGACGTCAGGCAGGTTCGAGGTCGCGTCGTCGTCGATCTTCGCGCCGTCGGCGAGGATGCCGCTCGGTGCTTCGTTCGGCGGCGGGCCGAGCGAGACGTACTTCTCGCCGAGCAACGTCGTCTGCTCCAGCGTCGCGACCGTGTTCGCCGGCAGGTGCACCGACTTCTTGATCCGCATCGTGACGATGGCTTTGATCTGGCCGTTCTCGGTCGTCGTACTGATGTCGGTCACATCGCCGACGGCGACGTCGTTGACCCGCACTGCCGACATCGGGACGAGATCCTGTACGTCGGCGAACACGGCCTTGACGTGGTAGACCGAGCCGCCCGCGCTGCCGCCCGGCAGCGGCAACGAGTACGCGCCCTTGAACCCGCAGCCAGTCAGCGCGACAACGGCCACCGCGGCCGCGGCGGCCCGGGTGAACAACCGGCGGCTCATCGGGTCACCGTCAGCAGACCGGCGAGGCTGCGCGCGTGTGCCTGCGCGGCCTGCGGAGTGCAGGCCTGCGTCTTGAACGGCTCCGGCGCGTTCAACGCGGTCGCGACCTGGCAGGCGAAGCTCGCCGGACCGGTCGGCCCGCCGCTGTTGAACACCGAGCCGGCCGCGTCGAGCGTGTCGAGGGTGTGCGCGACCGGGTCGTAGGCGAGCGCGAGGTTCGACAGCGCGAACGGAGCCATGTCGATGATCTCCGCGATCGCCTTCTTTTCCTTTGTGAGCACGTTCGTGACACTGGTCAGCTTCGAGATGTCGGAGGTCAACCGAGTGCGGTTGTCGCCGACGAACTGGTTGACGAGCTGCAGCGCGGTGGACAGGTTCGCGAGCGCCGCGCCGAGGTCCTTGCGCTCCCCCGCGAGCTGGCTGCCGACCTTCACCAGGTTGGCGTTGAGGGCGCGGATGCCGCCGTCGTTCTGCGCCAGCATCGTGGTGAACTGCTGCAGTTGGCGGACCGTGTCGAACAGGTTGCCGCGACTGCCGGCCAGCGTCGAGATCGCTTGCGAGAACTCCTTCAGCGCGCCGTTAAGCGCCGTACCGTTGCCGTTCAGGTTCGCCGCGCTGGTGTCGACCAGCCGGCTGAGCGCACCGGTCGCGTTGGCGCCGTTCGGGCCGAGCGCGACGTTGAGCTGGTCGAGGTTCTTGAAGATCTCGTCGAACTCCAGCGGCACGACCGTACGGTCGAGCCCCAACGTCGCGTTGTCGGCGAGCGTGTCGCCGGTGCCTTGGTAGACCGGCGACAGTTGCACGTACCGGTCGCTGACGACCGACGGCGGGATGATGACCGCGCCGACATCGGCGGGCAGCTTGTACTTGCCGTCGTAGGACATCTTGACGACGACGTACGCGCCCTCGACCTTGAGGCTGTCGATCTTGCCGATCTTCACGCCGAGCACGCGAACGTCGTTGCCCTGGTAGAGACCGATCGTCTTGCTGAACCTCGCGGTGAGATGCATCGTGCCGCCGCTGCCGCCCGCGGACGCCGCGACTGTGGTCCCTACGACGGCGAGCGCGACCACGGCGATCAGCGCGAGGATCCGGCGCTTCATCGGTTGGCTCCCGGGTTCGCGAACGGCGGGCAGACATCCGGACCGCCGGCGACCTGCAGGCAGCCTTGCGCCGCGCCGCCGGGCAGGTTCCACAACACCGTCTCGAACCAGCGACCGTTTCCGAGCACGTCGGTGAAGTCGCGGATGAACGGCGCGGCCAGGTGGATCGTCTGGTCGAGGTTGTCCTGGTTGCGCTGGAGGATCGTCAGCGTCTGTTCGAGGTTCGCCAGCGCCGGACCGATGATCGCGCGGTTCTCCCGCACCAACCCGGACAGCTGCTTCGCGACCGCGGAGGTGTCGACGAGCAGGTTATGGATGACGGCACGCTGCTGGTAGACGGTGTCGAGGATCAGGTTGCTGTCGTTGATCAGCTTGGCCACCTCGGCGTCGCGAGCGGCCAGCGTCTCGGTCACCGTGTTGGTGTCGGCGAGCAACTGGGTGAGTTGCGAGTCCCGCGACGCGATAGACGTCGACAACCGCCGCAGGCCGACCAGCGACTCATGGACGTACGGCGGGGTGTCCTTGAACGTGTCGGCGATCGTGTCGAACGCCTTGGCCAGCATCGCCGTGTCGATCTGGCCGGCTTGCTTGCCGAGCTGGTTGAACGCCTCGGTCACGTCGAGCGGCGTCGTCGTCTGGCTGAGCGGGATGTCGCCGTGCAGGCGGCCCGACCCGTCCGGCGTCAGAGCGATGTACTTCTGCCCGAGCAGGGTCTTGATCTTGATGTCGGCCTTGGTGTCCGGCCCGACATCGGTGCCCGAGCTGACCTGGAAGCCGACCCGCACCATCGCGCCCCGCAGATCGAGCGAGGTCACCTTGCCGACCTTGACGCCGGCGATGCGGACGTCGTCACCGGTCTTCAGGCCGGCCGCGTCGGCGAAGTCGGCGTGGTAGGTGTCGCCGCCGCCGATGAACGGCAACTTGTTGGCGTTGAACGCCAGCAGCACGACCGCGAGGATCGAGACGATGCCGATGATCCCGATCGGCAGCGGGTTGCGCTCGCGGAACGGCCTCATGACCCACACGCCGCGGAGTTGATTGGGATGGTCGCCACGCCGAGCGCGCCGGTGGACGCGAGGTCACACAGGTAGAAGTTGAAGAACGAGCCGTAGGTCGCCGTACGGATGATCTGGATCAACTTCGTCGGCGCCCGCTTGAGGTACTCCTCCAACGTGTTCGGCCCGGTGGCGCAGTTCTTCGCGAACTTCGGCACCGCGGTCTTCGCCGGCTCGTTGTTGACCGGGTAGACGTAGCCGGAGCAGTTGCGCGTGGTGTTGAGCGTTCGCGCGATCTTGCTCAGGCTGGTGATGTCGCTCGGCAGGTACGGCCGGATGCCCTGTAGCAGCAACGCACTGTTGCTGGCCAGGTTGTCGATGTTCTGCAGCGACGCGGCGATGGTGTTGCGGTCACTCGCCAGGCCGGTGACGAGTCGCTGCAGCTGCTCGACGGTTTGGTTCAGGCCCTGGTTGCGCTTCGCGACCGTGTCGAGGACGGTGAGCAGGTTGTTCACCACGCCGCCGATCACCGCGTCGCGATCGGCGACGGTGTTGGTGAGCGTCGCGGACTTCGCAGCGAGGTCGGCGACGACACCGCCTTCACCCTGCAGCGTCTTGATGATCTCCATCGCGAACGAGTTGACCTCGTCGGGGCTCAATGCGTGGAACAGCGGGCGGAAGCCGCGGAACAGCACAGTCAGGTCGAGCGCCGGCTGGGTCCGGTCGGTGCCGATGATCTGCTTCGGGTTCTGCTTCTCGTCGCCGCCGGCCTGCTCGACCACGGCGACGTAGCGCTGGCCGACGAGGTTGAGGTAGCGGATGGCGAACTTCGTCGAGGTCAGCACCGGGATGTCGCCGTCGACGTTGAACGTGACCCGAGCGAAGTGCTGGTGTACGACGGACACCGACTTGACCGTGCCGACACGGACACCCGCGATCCGGACGCTGTCGCCGGGCAGCAGGTCCGTCGCGTCGGTGAAGTCGGCCTTGAACGTCTTGGGGTTGCCGCCGTACGTGGTGTTGCTGATCGTGACCGCGAGCACCGCGGTCGCGAGGATCGTGACGACGGCGAACACCGTGAGCTTGATGAACGCGCCGAGCGTGTGACCTCTCATGCGGTCACCGTCACGTTCATGCCGCGCAGCATCGGTCCGAGCAGCAAGTCCTCGAGCCCGGCCGCAGAGCTCTGGCCGGTGATCGGACCGAACAGGTTGGACAGCAACTGCTGCTCGGCGACCGATCCCGCGTCCTGCCGGCTCGCCGGCGTACCGACCGGGTTGGTGTTACCGGCGCCGTCGGGGCAGGTGAAGTAGCCGGGGTTGTTCTGGTAGCCGGCGCACTTGTAGTTGCCGTCGGGGTGCGGCCCGGGGAAGCGGAACAGGTTGTCGTTGACCGACTGGATGTGCGTGTCGCCGTTGTAGGGCAGGCCGTAGCAGTTGTTGTCGTTGCCGGGCGGCGGCGTGGAGGTAAGCAGGTCGGACTTCCGCGGCGCGTCGGACGGCTTGTACGCACCGCGGTCGCCCACCGGCGTCAGCGTGATGTGCAGGAACGGACCCGCGCCGAAGGTCTGCTCCAGCCGGGTCCGGTCGTAGATCGCCAGCCCGTTCGGCAGGCACTCAAGGACGTCGGAGTACGTCGCGTACATGTCCAGCACCGGCTTGCTGACGTTGGCCAGGGTGATCAGCCGGTTGGCGTTGTCGCCGAACACCGTGGTCGCCTCGCGGGCGAACCCCTGGGTGCCGATGAGGAACTGCGCGTACGTGTCCTTCTTGACCGTGAACGTGCGCGCGTTGTCGGCGAAGTTGTGCAACGTCGCGAGCAGGTCCGGCGTCGCGTCGGCGTAGTTGCTGGCGAGGTCGGCGAACGCGGAGATGTCGTGGTTGAAGTTGGGCAGGTCCTGGTTGAACTTGGTGAAGTAGGTGTTCACCAGCTCGAGGTTCTTGCCGAGCGCCTCGCCTCGGTCGCGCAGCGCGTCGGCGAGGTTGGACAGCGCGATCGACAGCTCGGCCGGCTTGAGCGTCTGCAGCAACGGCACGAGGTGGCTGAACACGGTCTGCAGCTCGATCGCGGTCGAGGACTGGTCCTCGGAGATCGTCGCGCCCGGGCGCAGGTGGTCGGTCACGGCCGCACCCGGCTGGGTGACGAGCTGCACGTATTTCTCGCCGAACAGCGTCTTCGGCAGGATGCGCGCGACGACGTCGGACGGGATGTCCTTCATCCGGCTGTCGTCGATCTTCATCGTCAGCGTCGTGTGCTCACCGTCGGTGCGCGCGTCGCTGACCCGGCCGACGATGATGCCGTCGAGCTTCACGTCCGCCGGCACGACGAGCTGGTTGCCGATCCGGTCGACGTGCAACGTCACGGTGTCGCCGCCCTGGCCGGGCAGCGCTTTGTTGTAGATCGCGACGGTCAGCGCGAGCAGCAGGAAGACGACGACCAGGAACGCCACGCCCTGGAGACGTCGTTTGATGCGCAGGCTGCGCTCGGTGCGGGCCATCGGCTATCCCGCAATCCGGACGGTGGTGTTGGCGCCCCACAGCGCCAGCGACAGGAACAGGTCGATGATGTTGATCGCGACGATCGACGTACGTACGGCACGGCCGACCGCGACACCGACTCCGGCCGGGCCGCCGCGAGCGAAGTAGCCGTAGTAGCAGTGGATCAACATGATGACGACGCTGAAGATGATGACTTTGAGGAACGAGTAGAGGACGTCGACCGGCACCAGGAACTGGTGGAAGTAGTGGTCGTAGGTGCCGCCGGATTGGTGGAAGTAGTCGACGACGATGAACTTCGTCGCGAAGTAGCTGAACACCAGACCGACGACGTACAGCGGGATCACCGCGACCAGACCAGCGATGATCCGCGTGGTGACGAGGTAGGGCACCGACGGGATGCCCATGACCTCGAGCGCGTCGATCTCCTCGCTGATCCGCATCGCGCCGAGCTGTGCGGTGAAGCCGGCGCCGACGGTCGCGGTCAGGCCGAGACCGGCGACGAGCGGGGCAATTTCTCGCGTGTTGAAGTAGGCCGAGACGAACCCGGCGAACGCCGAGATGCCGATCTGGTTGAGGCCCTGGTAGCCCTCGAGGCCGACCTCGGTACCGGTGAAGAAGGTCAGGAAGCCGATGACGCCGACCGAGCCCGCGATCACCGCGAGCGCGCCGGAGCCGAGGCTGACCTCCGCGATCAGCCGGACGATCTCTTTCCAGTACGCCGGCAGCGCGCGCGGGAACCAGGCCAGCGCGCGGCCGAAGAACGACAGCTGTTCGCCGAGGTCTTCCAGCGCGTCGAGCGGCACGTTGGCAAGGGGACGCAGCCACCGCAGCGGCCGCGGCACCGGGATCGGCGTGCTGGTGGAGGCCATCAGTGACCCACCCCCGCCGACTTGTCAGCAGCACACGTGGCTATAGCCGCGCCTGCTGCTGACAACTCCGTGAGCGCGCGCATCAGATGGCCTTCTGCGGGATGACCTGGAAGTAGATCGTCGTGATGACGAAGTTCACCAGGAACAGCAGCATGAACGTGATGATCACGGACTGGTTGACGGCGTCGCCGACACCCTTCGGCCCGCCCTTCGGGTTCAGCCCCTTGTACGACGCGACCAGCGCGGCGAGGGCGCCGAACAGCAGTGCCTTGAGCTCACCGACCCAGAGGTCGGGCAACTGCGCGAGCGCGGTGAACGAGGCGATGTAAGCGCCCGGGGTGCCGTGCTGCAACAGCACGTTGAAGGTGTAACCGCCGATCACGCCGACGACGGAGACGAGCCCGTTGAGCAGTACGGCGACGAACATCGACGCGGCGACCCGAGGGACGACGAGGCGCTCGATCGGCGAGATGCCGAGCACCTCCATCGCGTCGATCTCGTCACGGATCTTGCGGCTGCCGAGGTCAGCGCAGATCGCCGAGCCACCGGCGCCGGAGATGAGCAGCGCGCACACGATCGGCGCCGCTTCGCGGACGATCGCGAGCACAGCCGCCGAGCCGGTGAACGACTGCGCGCCGACCTGCCGGGACAGGTTGCCGATCTGCAGCGCGATGACCGCGCCGAACGGGATCGACACGAGCGCGGTCGGCAGGATCGTGACGCTGGCGAGGAACCAGCCCTGCTCGATCGCCTCGCGCCACTGGAACCGCAGGTGACGCACCGACCGGAAGAACTGGACGAACGTGTCCAGGACCAGCGCGAAGAAGCTGCCGCTCTGCCGTAGTGGGGCGGTGAAGGTGGCCGAGGTCACGAATCACCCTCGGACGAACTCGACTTGCGCGGCGACGCCTTCTTCGCCGTGGTCTTCTTCGCCGTCGTCTTGCCCGCGGCCGTCTTCTTGGCCGGGGCTCGCTTCGTCGGTGCCGGCTCGGTGTCCTCGGTGGCGGCGCGGCGCGGGCGGGACAGCAGCGTTACGGCGCCACCCTCGCGCTCCCGGCCCTGGCGCTCGGTGGTGGCCGCCTGTGTCGTCGCAGGGGGGGCAGTCGGAGCGGCGGCCTCGCCGTACCCCGCCTCGCCGGTGAACGACCCCGGCGGCGGGGTGACGCCGTTCTCCTTCAGCCACTGGCCGGCCGGGCGCTGGGTCCGGCGCGGCTGGCCGCTGCTCGGGCCGATCTGCGGCGGGATCGGGGGCAGCGGCGGGATCTCCTCGCCCTCTTCCCGCTCGGCCTCGAGCTCGGCGGCGTCCTTCTCCTCGGCCATGCCGATGGGGCCCTGCCGGCGGGCGTTCAAGAACTGGCGGACGACCGGCTCCTGGCTCGACAGCAACATCTCCCGCGGCCCGAACATCGCGAGGTGGCGGCGGTAGAGCAAACCGATGTTGTCGGGCACGGTGCGCGCGGTGTTGACGTCGTGGGTGACGATCAGCATCGTCGCCTCGATCTGCGCGTTCAGGTCGACGATGAGCTGGTTGAGGTACGCCGTACGGACCGGGTCGAGACCGGAGTCCGGTTCGTCGAAGAGCAGGATCTGCGGGTCGAGGACGAGCGCGCGGGCGAGGCCGGCCCGCTTGCGCATGCCGCCGGAAATCTCGCCGGGCAGCTTGGTCTCGGCGCCGAGGAGGCCGGTCAGCTCGAGCTTCTCCATGACGATCCGCTTGATCTCGGACTCGCCCTTCTTGGTGTGCTCGCGCAGCGGGAAGGCGACGTTGTCGTAGATCGTCATCGAGCCGAACAGCGCGCCGTCCTGGAACAGCACGCCGAACATCTTGCGGATCTCGTAGAGGTGGCGCTCGGAGACGTTCGGGACGTCCTTGCCCTCGATGAAGACGTGGCCGCGGTCGGGGCGGAGCAGGCCGACGAGGTGCTTGAGGAACACCGACTTGCCGGTGCCGGACGGGCCGAGCAGCACCGAGATCTCGCCCTTGGGCAGGGTGAGGGAGACGTTCTCCCAGATGACCTGGCGGCCGAAGGATTTCGTCAATCCTTCGACTCGGATGTCAACGCCCACGGACGCCTGCCTTTCCGGCTGTTACGACGACGGACTTCGACAGGCAGTGCGACTTTCCTGTGATCGCCGTCACAGAGCCAGGCTACCCGGGAGTAGTACTAACGAGGGAGCCCGCCCCTTGTGCCCAGCTAGTACCCACAGCAGTGGCTTGCGTCACATACAGCAATCGCGCGCCTGCTCGCCGCGAGGCGAACGGGCGCGCGATTGCCGGCGTACGAGCTACTTGACCGAGACAGACGCGCCGGCCTCTTCGAGGGCGGCCTTCGCCTTGTCCGCGGCTTCCTTGTTGACCTTCTCGAGCACGGTCTTCGGCGCGCCGTCGACGAGGTCCTTGGCTTCCTTCAGGCCCAGGCTGGTCAGCTCGCGCACGACCTTGATGACCTGGATCTTCTTGTCGCC
>JAVEEG010000096.1 GCA_030840585.1 Frankiaceae bacterium
CGTCTCGACAACGTCATAGCCATCGAGGCTCTGCAGTGGCTCGAAGAAGTCGAATGCGCCGCCAGAGCAGCCGGTGCCTCGCATGCTCACGTCGACGACCGCGAAACCCATGATGTTGGCGAGCGCGGCGATGCCGCTGTCGGGTCCATCCGGATTGGCGTAGCCGTAGCCGGAGTACTCCACGAGGGTCGGGTACGGCGCCGAGTATGCGGGCCCGGCAGGCAACGACACACCTGGAGTGCCTTCGGCGCCACCCAGCTCGCTCGGCAACCAGACGCGCAGAGCCAGCTTGGTGCCGTCGCGGGTCGTCAGGTAGCCGTAGCCGTGGTCCGGGATGGTCTGGTTGTAGACGCTCGGGTCCCACGGGGCCGCGTCCTCGGTGTGCACCGTGACGGGGGTCGACGTCGTGCCGTCGGCCTGCTCGACCCGGTAGCCGTCGCCGGGGGTGACGTTGCGGAACAGCACGCCGCCCTGCGCGTCGGCGGTCTCGGTCGCGACGGTCGCGCCGGTGCTGTCGAGGAGGGTTACGGCGGAGCCGCCGGGCACGCCGGTCGCGTAGACCTGGCGGGCGCTGCCGGCCGCGTTGAACGCTGCCGGCGCGGCGATCACGCTGCTGACGGTGAGGCCGGCGCCGGTCAGCAGCGCCGCGACCAAGGAAATTCTGATGGTGGTGCCGCCGAACGTGCGCACGAAAGCCGTCTCCTCCGTCGGGGGTTCGGCTTTCCCTTCGACGGCGCGTTACCCAATCCTGCTCGGTAGACCGCCCGGTTGCGCCGCCAGCGCGACCTCTATGCCGCGCTGGCGGCGATGATCAAGCGGTCAGGTCGTGGCTTTGGTCTTGGCGTTCGCTTCGGCCGTCATCTGCGCTGGGATCTCGACCGTGGCCTCGGGCAGCGTGATCTCGGCCGGGCGCGCGGATCGCGAATAGACGTACGCCGCGACGACAAGCGTCAGCGGGCCGGTCGCCATGAACGCGAACCACGACGCAATACCGGTGGCGAAGGCCACGCCGACGATCGTGGTGACGACACCGAGCGCGGTCGGCAGCGCCTTCGTGCGCAGCATCGCGACGCCGGTGCTGAGCGTCGCCAGCGCGAAACCGGCGAACAGCAAGATGCCGAACAGATCGTTGCCCAGCAGGTTCAACGCCTGGGCCGCCGGAGCACTCAAGCGGCCCGGCTGGTCAGTCAGCGCCTCGTTCAGACCTGCGCCGACGCACAGCCCGGCCGCGGCGAGGACGCCGCCCGCGATCGTCGTCGAAGCGAGGACCTGCGATCCGCGGCTGCGCAGGAAGTTGGCAACCGCGACGAAGTACACGACGGTGGCGAGCGCGGCGTAGGCGAGCAGGAAGTCGGCGACGTGGGTGCTGGTCTTGTGGTGGGTGAAGAATGCGACGACCTTCGCGCCGCTGTCCTTGGCGCTCGGGGAGTCTCCGGTGGTCGTCAGTACCACCACGATGAGGGCGACCATGAGGTAGCCGGCGAATGGGGCGAGTCGCCGAGCGCGTGCGTTCATCGCGGGTCCTTTCCGAAGACCGTGAGCTTCACGGCACTGATGTCGGGATAACACGCGCGAGACCCCGGCGACTCGGACATGACGAAGCGTCCGCATTCGTCCCGGACATGCCACTGCCCACCGCCGGCGGGTACCAGCGGTGGGCAGTGACGGATCGTTGTGGTGTTAGGCGGTGCGCGCCTTGTCCCGGTTGCCGATCGAGATCGAGACGCCGAGGCTGCCGGCCAGCGCGCGGAGGAACTCACCGGCACCGACGAGGACGACGCCGGTCGCGACCGGGTTCATCCACTCCTGGCGCAGGTGCTGCCCGAAGGCCCGGAATACCGAATAGTCGAGTGCCCACGCGGCGAGGATCGCCACGGCGACGGTGGCCGTCGTGGTCAGCGCCTTCGGAGCCTTGACGGGAAGAACCTCGTCGAGCACCTCCCAGGTGACGGCGAGCGCGAGCGCCAGGCCCACGAACACGACGAACGCGTACATCTTGTTGCCTCCTTCGCGACGCACGGCGCGCCGCTCACCACAGTTCGACTACAGGTACGACGCTTGGTTACACCCAACGGGTAACTATTTCTGGACAGGGAGGTCGAACCCCACGGATGGACGTCGACCCGGCGCTCGTCAAGGCCTGCCAACGCGGCGAGGCCGGGGCGCTGGACGCTTTGATCCGGGCGACCTACACCGACGTGTACGCACTGTGCCGGCGGATGCTGGCCGACCCGGACGAGGCCGCCGACGCGACCCAGGAGGTGTTCGTGCGGGTCATGCGTTCGGTGCTCGGCTTCCGCGGCGACTCGGCGTTCGGCACCTGGCTGCACCGGGTCACCGTGAATGTCTGCCTGACCGCGTTACGACGGCGCTCCCGCGCCCGCGCCACCGGGATGGCCGCGAGCAGTACGCCGTTCGCGCTGCCCGGTGACGAGACCGAGTTGATGTCGACGTCGAGCTCGCCGTCGGAGTTGGCCGAGACCGCCGACCTCGTCGCCCGATCGGAGGCGGCCCTCGCCGCGCTGCCGGAAGACGCGCGGGCAGTCGTCGTACTCCGGGATCTCGAAGGCCTGTCGACCCGCGAGGTCGCCGAGCTGCTCGGCGTCACGGAGACTGTGGTCAAGGTCCGGCTGCACCGCGCGCATGCCCGGCTGCGAACCATGGTGACCGGCAAGACGGCGCAGGCGGGAGGGACCGGAGCATGAGTACCGATTCCGCCGGCGAGCAGAGCCCGCGGTTCTGCCGCGAGACTCGCGCGCAGCTGCCGTTCCTGGTCAACGGTGAGCTGTCCGGCTGGGGCGCGCGGGTCGTGCGCGCGCACGTGAAACGGTGCCCGGACTGCGCGGCCGAGTTGAGCCGGCAGGAGCAGGTAGATGTCGCGCTGGCGAGCCTGCGCACGTCACCGCCGGAGCCGCCGCCCGGACTGCTCGACGACCTACTCGCGCGAGCCCGCGGTGGCTCCATCCGAGAACGTGCGGCGGTGCCCGCGCGCGGTGCGGTGAGTGGTGCGCGGCCGGCGATGTCGGTGGCCTTTCTCACCGTCGGAGCCGCCGCTTCCACGGGCGCAGGTTATGCGCTGTATCGCGGCGCCCGGTGGGCATTGGGTCGCCGCCACAAGTAGCGCCGCTCATGGGCGGGAGCGGATGATCGTGCGGCGGGTGTCGGGGGCGACGAGTCTCCGGGCGTCGGCGTTCTCGTCGTCGGTCGCCTCCTGCGACGCCCGCTCCGCGGCGACCCGCGCGTCGTACGCCGCGATCTCGCGCACCGTCTGCTCGTCGTCCCAACCGAGTACGCCGGCGAGCAGCGCGGCGACCGCCTTCATCGACTCGACCCCACGGTGCGTCGTGCCGATCGAGATGCGGGTCCGCCGGGTCAGGACGTCGTCGAGGTGCAGCGCGCCTTCGTGGCTTGCGGCGTAACGGATCTCGGCCATCAGGTACTCGCCCGCACCGGGCACCGGTTCGAGCAGCGACGGATCGTCGGCGACCGGCGCGAGCACCTCGTCGATCAGCGCGCCGTAACGACCGAGCAGGTGGTCAATCCGCCAGCTCGGCAACGCCAGGTCCTCGGCCAGCGTGGGCACTTGGTTCGCCAGCGCGTGGTAGCCGTCCGCGCCGACGAGCGGGATTTCGTGGGTCACGCACGGCGGCACCGGCCGGCCGAGTTCGGCGACCGCCGCATCGACCGCATCGCGGGCCATCACCCGGTACGTCGTGTACTTGCCGCCGGCGACCGAGACCATGCCGCGCGGTGACCGGCTGATCGCGTGCTCGCGCGACAGTTGCGACGTCTCCTCGTGTTCGCCGGAGAGCAGCGGGCGCAGCCCGGCGTACACGCCGGAGATGTCGGCCCGGGTGAGCGGGACGGCCAGTACGGCGTTGACGTGGTCGAGGACGTAGTCGATGTCGACGCTGCTCGCGGCCGGATGCGCCTTGTCGTAGACCCAGTCCTCGTCGGTGGTACCGAGGATCCAGTGGTCGTTCCACGGGATCACGAACAGCACCGACTTCTCGGTCCGCAGGATCAGCCCGGTCTCCGACGAGATGCGGTCGCGCGGCACGACGAGATGGATGCCTTTCGACGCGCGCACCTTGAACTCGCCGCGCGAGTCGGCCATCCGTTGCACGTCATCGGTCCAGACCCCGGTCGCGTTGACGACGACGCCGGTACGTACGACGCTTTGCGCGCCGGTCTCGGTGTCCCGCAACTCCGCGCCGACCACCCGGCCGCCCTCGCGTAGGAACCCGACGACCTCGGTCGAGGTACGGACGACCGCGCCGTACGCCGCCGCCGTGCGGGCCAGCATCAAGGTGTGCCGCGCGTCGTCGGTCTGCGCGTCGTAATAGCGAATGCCACCGACCAGCGCGGTCCGCTTGAGGGCCGGCGCGAGTGCGCGGGCGCGGGTGCGGGAAAGGTGGCGGTGCCGCGGCAACGCGCGGGATCCGCCGAGCAGGTCGTAGAGCGCCAGCCCGGCGCCGACGTAGAGCCGCTCCCAGCCGTAGTGCTGCAGCGGGTAGAGGAACGACACCGGCCGGACGAGATGCGGCGCCAACCGGGTGACCATGAGGTCGCGTTCGCGCAACGCCTCACGGACGAGTTGCAGGTCGAGTTGTTCGAGGTAACGCAGGCCGCCGTGGAACAGCTTGCTGCTGCGCGACGACGTGCCGCTGCCGATGTCGCGGCCGTCGACCACCGCGACCGACAACCCGCGGGTGACCGCGTCGAGCGCGACCCCGGCACCGGTGACGCCGGCACCGACCACGAGTACGTCGACGTACCCGCCGTCGAGTCGCTCCCACGCCGCGGCGCGCGCGGCGAGGTTCAGTGTCGGCGTACCTCTCATCGCAGGTCACCCTACAAAGCCGCGAGCCCGGCCGGAATTGATCCGACCGGGCCCGCGAAACGTCAACTGCTACTTCATGAAACCGATCTTCGTGTAGTCGATCGTCGAGAACCCGAACGAGCCGAGGTTCGCGAGCTTGTTGTTGACACCGTCCATGTCGAGACGCTGGAACAACATCAGCGAGTGAACCTCGTCCCAGATGTGCTTGTCGGCATCGTTCAGCTTCTGCCGGTAGACGTTCAGGTCGAGAGACGAGAGCGCGTCGGTGAAGTCCTGGTCGATGGCCGGGTCAGCGATGCCGGTGTAGTTCTCACCGCCACCCTTCTTCGGGTCGATGTAGATGGCCTTCGCACCCGAACCCGGGAACGGCGTACCGATCCAGGTGAACGGAGTGATGTCGAAGTTGCCCGGGATGATGTATTTGGTGAAGAAGTCGTTCGACGGAACCGTGGTGATCTTCAGGTTGACGCCGATCGCCTTCATCATCGGCTGGAACAGCTTGGCCTCGTTGGCACTCGACGCGGTGTCGGACGGGATGGTGAACCGGACGACCAGCTGCTTGCCGTTCTTCGTCCGGAAGCCGCCGCTGCCCAGCTTCCAACCGTCGGCGTCGAGCGTTGCCTTGGCCTTGGCCGGGTCGTAGGTGCCGACCTCGCCCGAGTTGTTCTGGTAGCCGACCTGACCCGGGACGAAGATGTGGTTGTCCAGGGTGGCGAAGTTCTTGATCGGCAGACCGTTGAGGTCAGACTTCGCGAACGCGAGCCGGTTGGTGCCATACGCGATCGCCTTGCGGATCTGCACGTCGGCGGTGATGCCGCCGTTGTGGAACGTGAAGTGGCGCTGGTTGGGACCACCGGCGACGGTCACGTGCCCGGTCTTGCTGCTCTTCGCCAAGTCGTACTCCGACGCGACGTTCGCGATGAAGTAGTCGTAGTCGATCTCACCGTTGGCGAACGCCTGGTCGGCCGCGGTACCCGCCAGCGTCTTGAACACGATGCTGTCGAGCTTCGGCTTGCTGCCCCACCAGTTCGGGTCGCGGACGACGGTCAGCGTCTGCGCCGACTTGTCGAACGAGCCGAACTTGAACGGGCCACCGGTGATCGGGATGGCGTTGTTGTACATCGCCGAGAAGGTCTTCGGGTCAGCGTTGACCTCCTTCGGGTACAGCGGGTTGAACAGCGTCACCCACTCCGCGAACGGAGTCTTGAAGGTCACGATGACGTCGAACTGGTCGCTGCCCTGGGAGACGTCCGACACCTGCTCGTAGCCGGTCGTGCTGGCCGCGGCGAACTTGGTGTTGGTGCCGTTCAGTGCTTTCCACTGCGCGACGTAGTCCTCGACGTTCATCGAGCGGCCGTTGGACCACTTGGCCTTCGGGTTGAGCTTGTACTCGATCTTCTGCGGGTTGGTGCTGATGACCTTGGCCGACGTCCAGTAGTCCGGGTTGAACGAGACGTTGGCGTGCTCGTCGGTGCGGGTCGGGTCGGGCATCATCGACAGGATCGCGTTCGCGACGCCACTGTCGGTGCCGTTGACCTCGTTGTAGTTCCACTGGGGGCCGAACTGCTCGATGGCCCACGTAATCGTGCCGCCATCCTTGAGGTCGTCGACCGGGTGGGCGTTGATGTCGAGCGTCGGCAGGTTGGACGCGGGGACGTTGTCCTTCGGACCGGTCTGCTTTCCGCCACTGGAACTACCACCACATGCCGCCGAGACCGCCAACGCGATCGTGAGCGGCAGGGCCAGCAGTGCTCTGCGCCGTTGCGTGTTCACGTACTCTCCTCCTTCAATTCCTGGCTGTGTCGTCCTGACTTGGGCATCCGGCTAGATCACGGCCACGGGCTCCGCGTAATGGCAGGCGGCGGAGTGGTCCGGCCCCATCGGGATCAGGGGTGGGTGCCGGTCAATGCACAGCTGCCGCTCGCCCTCGGTGAGGGTGAGAAACCGCTGGCATCGAGTTCGGAACCGGCAACCCGATGGCGGGTTGGCCGGGCTGGGCAGATCGCCTTGCAAGACGATCCGTTCGCGGGTGCGCTCCTTGTCGGGATCCGGGATCGGAACCGCCGACAGCAACGCTTGGGTGTACGGGTGCGACGGGGCCGAGTACACCGAGTCGACGAGACCGATCTCGACGATGCGGCCGAGGTACATCACCGCGACCCGGTCGGCGATCACTCGTACGACGGAAAGATCGTGCGCGACGAACAGGTAGGACAGCGAGAGTTCGGCGCGCAATTGCATCAGCAGGTTGATGACGCCTGCGCGGATTGACACGTCGAGCGCGGACACCGGCTCGTCGAGGACGACCAGCTTCGGTTCGAGCGCGAGTGCCCGGGCGATGCCGACGCGCTGGCGCTGGCCGCCGGAGAACTCCTGCGGGTAGCGGCCGGCGTGGCTGGCCTCGAGACCGACGAGCGGCAGCAGTTCTTTGATCCGCGCGTTGATCGTCTTCTTGTCGTAGCCGTGCGTGCGCATCGGCTCGGCAAGGACGTCGCCGACCGGCATCCGCGGATCGAGTGACGCCATCGGATCCTGGAAGACGACCTGCAGGTCGCGGCGCAATGCCTTGCGGTCGTGCCCGCTGCCGATGTGGCGGGTGTCCTTGCCCGCGATCCGGATGGTGCCGGCCTGCGGCGCGACGAGTTCGAGGATCTGCAGCAGCGTCGTGGTCTTGCCGCAGCCGGACTCGCCGACCAGGCCGAGGGTCTCGCCCTCGCGGATGTCGAAGTCGACTCCGTCGACCGCTTGCACGACGCCGACCTGCCGCTTCATGACCATGCCCTTGAGCAGCGGGTAGTGCTTCACCAGCCCCTCGACCGCGAGCGCCGTCGGCCGCTCTTCGCGCGGCAGCCGCTCGATCTCGGCGATGCCGAGGTCAGGCGCCGGGAACACGTCGGTGACCGACCAGCCGTTGGTCTCGATCTCCTCCTTGCGGTGGCACGCGGCCCGGTGCGAGGCGCCGCGGACCGGGTCGAGGCTCGGCTCCTCCTCGGCGCAGATGTCGATGGCCAGCGGGCAGCGGGGCCGGAACGGGCAGCCCGAGGGCAGGTTGCCGAGCGACGGCGGGCTGCCCTCGATCGGCGTCAGCGCGGTTCGGCCGGACGCGTCGAGGCGAGGGATCGAGCCGAGCAGGCCCATCGTGTACGGCATTCGCGGCGCGTAGTAGACCTCGTCGGTCGTACCCAGTTCGATCGGGCGGCCGGCGTACATGACCAGCACCCGGTCGGCGAGCCCGGCGACCACGCCGAGGTCGTGGGTGATCATGATGACCGCCGCGCCGGTCTCGCGCCGCGCGGTCTGAAGTACGTCGAGGATCTGCGCCTGGATGGTGACGTCGAGGGCCGTCGTCGGCTCGTCGGCGATGATGACGTCCGGGTCGTTGGCGATCGCCATCGCGATCATCACCCGCTGGCGCATGCCGCCGGAGAACTCGTGTGGGAATGCCTTCGCGCGGTCCCGCGCGTTCGGAATGCCGACGAGGTCGAGCAGCTCGATCGCACGCGTCTCGGCCTGCTGCTTGCTCATGTCGTTGTGCACCCGCAGCGCCTCGGACACCTGCGCGCCGACGGTGTAGACCGGGGTCAACGCGGACAGCGGCTCCTGGAAGATCATCGAGATCTTCTTGCCGCGCAGCGCCGAGGCCTCGCGGTCGTGCAAACCGATGAGCTCGCGGCCGTCGAGCTGCACCGATCCGGTCACCCGGCTCGACGGCGGCAGCAGCCCCATCAATGCAAGCGAGGAGACCGACTTGCCCGAGCCCGACTCACCGACGATGCCCAGCGCTTCGCCGCGCCGTAGCTGGTAGGACAGGCCGCGCACCGCGTGCAGCGCGCCGCCCCCGAGGACCGGGAACGACACGTGCAGGTTGTCGACGACGAGGATGGCCGAGTCGTCCGGCTTGGGTTCGCGCGTGCGGACCTGCGCGGGGGTCGTCATATGGCGACGCCGGTCGACGGGTCGAAGGCGTCGCGCAGTCCTTGGCCGATCAGGTTGACCGCGAGCAAGAGCAGCACCAGGAAGCCGGCCGGGAACAGGAACAACCACGGCTGCGTCGTCGCCGAGGTCTGCGCGGCCTGGATCAGTGTGCCGAGCGAGACGTCCGGCGGCTGCACACCGAAGCCGAAGAACGACAAGCCGGTCTCGGTGAGCACCGCGACGGAGACGTTGACGGTCGCGTCGATGATCAGCAGCGAGGCGAGGTTGGGCAGGATGTGCCGAAGGATGATCCGCGGCCCGGACACGCCCATGTACTTCGCCGCGAGCACGTACTCGCGTTCCCGCAACGACAACGTCTGACCGCGGACGATGCGCGCGGTGATCTGCCAGATGAACATGCCGAGCAAGACAACGAACAGCGTCAAGTTGTTGTGGAACTGCGGGGACAGGATGGCGATGATGAGGAACGACGGGATGACCAGCAGCAGGTTGACGATCCACATCAGCGTGTTGTCGATCCACTTGCCGAAGTAGCCCGCGGTCGCGCCGACGACCGCCGCCATGCTCGTCGCGATCACCGCGACCATCAGACCGATCAGGATCGACTTCTGCGCGCCGCGCATCGTCATTGCGAACAGGTCGCCGCCGGCGCCGTCAGTGCCGAACCAGTGCGACGAGTTCGGGGTGACGAGGAACGAGTCGTAGTCGGGCTGCTGGTAGTCCCACTTGGTGAAGTGGATGCCGATGTATGCCATGAACACCAGCAGGACCAGCAGCACCAGGCCGAACAGCGCCGACTTCTGCGAGATGAACCGGCGGAAGATGATCCGGCCCCGGGACGGGACCGCGGTCTCGTCGAGCGGCGCCTTGCCCTGGATGCCCGACTCCGCGGTGACGGTGCCAATGAGTTCCTGGCTCGGAACGGTCATCAGCCCACCCGCACCCGTGGGTCGAGGATCGCGACGACGAGATCCTGCAGGAACGACGCGAACAGGATCAGCACGCCGACCACCGCCGTAATTGCCGCGACGGCGTTGGTGTCACTGCCCTGGATGGTCTGGACGAACCACTCGCCCATGCCGTGCCAGCCGAAGATGTACTCGGTGAACGTCGCGCCGACGAAAATGGTCGCGAACGCGTAGGTGAACAACGTGACCGACGGGATCAGGGCCGTACGCAGGGCGTGCTTGATCAGCGCCGTACGGCGGCGCAGCCCCTTGGCCCGCGCGGTGCGGACGTAGTCGCTGCCGAGCACGTCGAGCATCGCGCTGCGTTGATAAAGCATCAGGTACGACGCTCCGACGAGCATCAGCGTGATCGTCGGCAGGATCAGGTGATCGAGCCGGTCGCCGATGTGGCTGAAGAAGCCCCCGGGTTTGGCTGGGTCGAACTGCCCGGAGAACGAGATCAGTCGATGGCCGACGGCGTTGTTGAGTCTGGTGGCGCCGACTTGGAGCAGGATCGCGATCACGAAGGTCGGGCAGGACAGGATGAAGAACGCGCCCTGGGTCAGCGAGACATCGGTCGCCTTGCGGTGCCGGACCGCCGCCCACGCGCCCGCACCCACGCCGACGAGGCCGCCGAGGATGGTGCCGATCAGCAGCAGCTGACCGCTGACCCACATCCGCCGGCTGAGGTTCTCGCCGACGTACCCGCCGTCGTAGTCGCGGCCGAGGTCGCCGTGGACGACGCCGCTGAGCCAATGGCCGTAGCGGTCGAGGACCGGCGTCTTGTCGTTGAGGTTGTAGCGGTTGAGGATGTCGTCCTGCGTCGTGACCGGCACGGGTGGGTTGCGGCCCTGAAAGTGCGAGCGCGGGTTCAGCGAACTGGCCGCGAGCAGGTAGGCCATCGACGTCGCGATGAAGACAAGCACGACGTAGTTGACGAGCCGGCGGATCAGGTACTTGCCCAATCTCCACCTCTCGTCATAGGGCGTCGCCGGACGTGCTCGGGCGGACGCCGGCCAGCGTCTGCGGCGTCGAGCCTGCCACTACTGGCCGGTTACGCCGCGCATTGTGACGCTTTCGTGATCGAAATGCGTCGGTGCGTGTGATCCGAGGCAGGAATATTTCACCCGATCGGCACCCCGGCGCGGGCCGGGGCCTGCCGAGACTACTCAGGTGAGGACGAGACTGGCCGCGACCGCGGCTGCGGCGGTGGCGCTGGCGGCGACCGCCCTCCCCGGCGCTCCCGGCTGGGCCGGCACCGCGCACTACCTGCCCGGCACGTCCTGCACGGCCTTCCCGGCGGACAACTTCTGGCATGCCGACGTGAGCCGGCTGCCGCTGGACAAGCGCGGCCCGGCCTGGCTGTCGCACATGTCACCGACCAGCAAGCTGCACCCCGACTTCGGCCCGTCGTACGGCGCCCAGCCGGTGCCTTACGGCATACCGATCACGTACGTGAAGTCGTCGCACGTGAAAGCGACGGTGTCGTTCACGTACTCCGACGAGTCGGATCACGTCGGCTACCCGCTCGGCACCGACACCAAGATCGAGGGCGGGGCGAACTCCGGCGGCGACATGCACGCGGTAATCGTGGACACCGGGACCTGCCGGCTCTACGAGCTCTGGAAGGCCCACCGCACCGCGAGCGGCCGGTGGGCGGCGGGCTCCGGCGCGACGTGGTCACTGACCAGCGACGCGCTGCGGCCGAAGGGCTGGACCTCCGCCGACGCCGCCGGGCTGCCGATCCTGCCCGGCCTGCTGCGCTACGACGAGGTCCGCGCCGGCACCGTCGACCACGCCATCCGGTTCACGACCAGCATTACGTCGAAGGGCTACCTGTGGCCGGCGCGGCACTCGGCCGGCTCGACCACGGACATCGCGAACTACCCGCCGATGGGAGCGCGGTTCCGGCTCAAGGCCAGCTTCGCGATCTCGTCGTACCGCGCCGACACCCGGGTGGTGCTGGCAGCGATGAAGAAGTACGGGCTGGTGCTCGCCGACAACGGGTCGCCGTGGTTCTTCCAGGGCACGGCCGACAACGCGTGGCCGAGCGGCCTGCTCGACGAGCTGAAGAAGATCCCGGCGAGCGCGTTCGAGGCGGTGAACACCGCGCCGATGGAGCTCAACTCCAACAGCGCGAAGGCGGGCTGAACCGCCCTAGTCAAAGCGGCTCAGTTAGAGCCTCGCGCCGCCCTTGGGGTTGGCCGCGCAGATGAGGTTCGGACCGGACGTCTGCGTCGAGACGTAGGTGCCGTCGGACTGCAGTCGCGCCTGCGCCGGCCAGGTCGTGACCAGGTTGCCGCACTTGTCCAGCGCGACGCCGAACACGTCCGCGGCCCGGCCACAGACGAAGCCGTTCAGCGTCGCCTCCTGGCCCTGCAGGCAGGCGCCCATCAGCTCGCTGGCGGAGTTGGCCGGCTCGACGACGACGTTGCCGAGCTGGATGTTCGACCAGTGCGGGTTGGCGCCGAGCGCGTCGAGGCTCTGCGCGGCCACGGCGTGCCACGTGGGCTTCGCCGGGTTGCCGGAGCCGTGGTAGTAGACGACGTCGACCTTGCCCGGCAGGCCCGCGACGATGTGCGGCAGCACGTTGCCCGCGCCCCCGGCCGGGGACACGACGGTGGGCTTGGACCACTTGTCGAGGTTGCCCGCCGAGGCGTGCACGACCTTGATGGCGGCGCCGTCGTAGTCGGGGTAGTCCTTGATCGACTCGGGATAGGCGACGTAGACGTTGCCCTGCGAGTCCGAGGCGCCGGGGGCGAGCTGCATGCCGACGATCTTCGACGGTGCCGAGCCGGCGCCGGTGTCGTTGACCGCGAGGTGCGGGGTCCACGAGACCGGTAGCTCGGTCGCGGTGGCGGGCGCGCCGACCACCCAGACCCGGTTGGCCGCTACGACGTTGATCTCCGGCGGTTGGGCCGTGCAGCCGCCGGCCGGCGAGCTGCGGGTGCCGAACACGACGAACACGCGGTCGGTCTTCTTGTCGTAGAAGATGTTCGACGGACCGCCGGAGTCGGCGCACTGGAGGTCGAGCCAGTCCTGCTGCGGCGGGGTCGCGACCGGGACCGGCGGCAGGTACGTCGCGCCGCCGTCGATCGATGTCGCGACGAACATGTTGTGCGTCAGCGCGCCGGACAGCAGGTTGTGGAACAGCAGGTAGACGCGCGGCTGGTGCGTGGTCGGGTCGTTCGGGCCGACGGCGAACCATTGCCGGTCGGTGTCGGCGAACGTGTGGCCGACCGAGGGGGTCCAGGTCTTGCCGCGGTCGTCGGAGTACGACGTGACGAAGTTGATGCCGGTGAAATCGAGCTCGCTGGCGATGATCCGGCCGGTCTGCGTGGCTACGACGTCGACGTCCGTTGTCGGCTGGGTCTGGTTGGGCGGGGTCGTCGTACGGGTCCAGTGGGTTGCGTCCGGGGCCCGGAAGACGACCTCGGTGCCGTCATTGGCGTTGGTGTCGACGTAACGGCTGCCGTCGGGGGCGACGGTGACGCGAGGCTCGGAGGAGCCGGACGAGCCGGCCAGCTTGATCGTGACGAAGTGCGGCTTGGGCGCCGACGGGGTCGCCGAGGACTGGGTGCCGAACGCGGCGAATGCGACGGCGGCCATGAGGCCGAGCAGCATCGGGACAAGTCGGGAACGGCGCATGTTAACGACGGTAAGCCGTTTCCCCGCCCGGCGCCACCGGGGTCGGAATTCAGCCGCGGAAAAGCCGTGCGTAAGCGATCGGCCTAAAAGGAGGTAATCCAGACGTCTAGTAAAACCCAGCCTAGGGAGGGGAACGTAATGCGCAAGAAGACGTGGATCGCCGGCGCGGCGACCGCAATGGCAATCGTCGCGCAGGGAACGGCCGCGCACGCGGACACCACTGGTGACCAGCTGAAGGGCGGCTGCAGCCTGATCGTCGTCAAGGCCAGCCCGGTCACGGGCAACACCTTCAACGGCTTCATCAACGAGGCGTCGGTCAGCCTGGACGGGTCGAACAACCCGACCACGGCGACCGTCCAGTGCTGGGTCCAGGTCAACGGCGTCGAGGCGCCGTACACCCACCTCAACACCGGTGGCTTCGGTTTCGAAGAGGGCTCGCTGTCGACCGCGTACACCGCGACGGCGACCGATGTCGTTCAGCTGTGCCAGCAGGTGTCGTTCTTGGACGGCTCGACCTGGACGGCGCCTGACGGCAGCGTCGGCACCTACTGCCGGACGATCTAGTAACACCCGCGATGGGCAGCTGCCCGGTCAATGTCGACCGGTCAGCTGCCCATTCGCTTTTAGTAAGTCCCGCGTGCCATGCCCAGGAGGAACCGTGCGAAAGACCATCCGCAAAGCCGCATCGGTCGCGATCGCGACCGCGCTCCTGACACTGGCGGCGCCACTTACCTCAGCAAACGCCGACTACGGCGACACGATCAAGGGTGGCTGCGGCTTCGCGACCCTCAACAACTCGACCCTCACCGGCGGCGCGAACAACACCGGCGTCATCTACGACGTGTCGGTGAGTCAGGAACAGAACGGCCTGCCGAGCGGCGCAACCGTGCAGTGCTGGATCGAGGTCAACGGCGTCTACCAGCTCGGCACTGACATATTCGCCAGCGGCAACCCCATCCAGGACAACGCGCAGCAGATCATGTTCAACGCGTACCCCGGCGATTCCGTCGCTCTCTGCCAGTCGGTGAGCTTCTGGGATCCGTCGACGTGGACGGCTCCGGACGGCAATGTGGGTATCGACTGCCAGCCGGCGACCTCGATCGGGTTCCCACCGCAGGCACTCATCGACGCGGTGAACACGGTCCTCGACCTCGCCGACAAGACCCTCGCGCCGACCCTCTGCCCGCTGTTCATGGAGCTGTACCAGATCACCGGCGGCGGTGTGCTCGGTGTGATCCACGTCCAGCCGGACGGGGACCTGTACCTCGCCAAGCCCCTCGGCGTCGACTACTACCAGATCTACGACTGCGCGCCCTTTGGCAATGGCAGCGGCACGGGACTCCCCGTGGATCAGTCGACGATCTACGAGAAACTGCCGCCAATTCTTTGATCTGAGCAGCCTTAGGCAAACAGGTGGAGCCGCCTGTCGGAATCGAACCGACGACCTATTCATTACGAGTGAATCGCTCTGCCGACTGAGCTAAGGCGGCGCGCGCC
>JAVEEG010000124.1 GCA_030840585.1 Frankiaceae bacterium
TCGCGGCTCCGCGCGACGCGACCCGGTTGCGCGAGCTGCTGCGCGAGGCGGTCGATTACGACGGCGGCCCGACGGCGCTGCGGTTCCCGAAGGCGAGCGTTGCCGACAACGACATCGACACGGTCGATCGGATCGGCGGCATGGATGTGTTGCGCCGCGACGACGACGCGGACGTTCTCATCGTCGCCGTCGGCGCACTCGCGTCCTTGGCACTCGAGATCGCGGATCGCGTTGCGGCACAAGGGGTTGGGGTCACCGTTGTCGACCCGCGGTGGGTGCTGCCGGTCGACGGCGCGCTGCCGGCGCTGGCCGCCGCGCACGCACTCGTCATCACGGTCGAGGACAACGGTCGCGCCGGCGGCATCGGCGACGCGGTCGCCCGCGAGTTGCGGGCCCGGTCCATCACGACACCCGTGCAGAACGTCGCGCTACCGCAGGAGTTCCTACCAACCGGCCGCCGCGAAGCAGTTCTCCGCGACAGCGGCCTGTCCGCCCAAGAGATCGCCCGAGCAGCGATCGAGTCGATTGCCCGGGGCATGCACTCAGTCGCCGACTAGCCGACTAGGTAGGGCGCGGGGACGGCAAGAGGAGCACTAGGCGGCATCGGGGCGAGCGCAGCGAGAGAGATGCCGCCTGGCGACGACGCCGTCGCCGCGACCGTCACACAACTACATCCGGTGGTACATCACGTCGCGCAGATCGATGACGGTCGCGAGCTCGTCGCGTAGCACCGACCCGACGACGTCGCCGTCCTCGGCCGCCATCACGACCTCTTCGCGGGTCACCAGCAGCGGCCGCGGGAAGCCGCGCTCCTCCGGCGCGGTCAGCCGCGCGGCGGCCGCCGAGAACGCCGGGTCGACCCGGGACAGATCCAGCCAGCCGCGGCTACGCATCGGCGCCGCGACCGTACGCAGGCCATCCGCGACACTGTCGACCATCGCGGCGCGCAGTGTCATCGAACCGAGCAGCGTCACGACGTCGCAGTCACCCATCGGCCGCAGCGGCGCGTTCGGGTTGCGCTCCATCCGCTCCGCAGCCATCCGGCCCATGCGCTCGAGGTAGACGACCGCGGTCGGCCACCAGTCGTCGACGTTGACCCCGGCCGACTCGAGCAGCCGCTGCGGCACCGGCAACACCTTGTCCGGGTCGCGCGGGTCCAGCCCGACGAAGCCGAAGCCCAGGTCGAGCGCGTCGCCGAGCACCCGCCGCCGGACCCAGTCCAGCCCGCTGTGCAGCGGCGACTCCACCGGCGTGCCGTACGGGCGAGCCCGCTCGGCCAGGTCACCGAGCGGGCGCTCGGCGAGCCAGCGGCGCAGCAGCAGCCAGCGGGCCAGCCGGTGCCGGCCGTCGTCGGTCTCCGGCTCGACCCCGCCGAGCGCGCGGCGGCACTCGGCCCAGGTCACCTCGATGGTCGGCGTGCCCGTGAGCACGATGCCGTCGATCGCCGGCAGCACGTCGAGATCGTGCAGCACCGCGACGGCCAGCGCGCAGCGGCGCAGCTCGGTCGGCTCGGGGCAGTGGACCATGCGAGAAAAGTACCCGCGTCGAACCCTGCACTTAATGCGGCAAACGGGTGAATGACTCTGTGTAGCGGTCGGCATCCGGGTGAAATCCGGCCGAATCACCCGGTGGCGGGCCGCAGCGCCACCAGTTCGCGGGTCATCGCGTCCATGTCGGCCAGGCCGATCGCGACCCGGCCCGTCGACGGTTCGTCCCGCACCGCGGCCCGCATCTCCAGCCGCATCGCGTACGTCGGGTGCATCCCGTCCAGCCGCGCGGCGGTCGCGACCGCAAGCCGGCGGCGCCGCTCCCGCTCGGTCGCTGCCAGGTCGGCGAGTGGCGTCGCGGGCTTGCCGGCCGCCGCCGCCGCGGCGAGCTCGCCGTCGATCAACTCGGCGACGTCGCCGCCGGCCCGCGCCGCGAGCGCGTCGGCGTACAGCTCGGCCCGCAGACCGGCCGCGGTGCCGGCCTCGCGCAGCACCCAGCCCAGGCCGAGCACGACGCCGTAGAGCGGGGCGATCACGATCGGCACCAGCAGCTCGCTCAGCCCGACGAGCCGGTTCGGCGCCGTCACGGTCACCGTGCCGCCCCGCAACATCCGGCGCCGGGCCTGCCGCCGCGCGGCCGCGCGCGGGTCGGGCCGGAGCAGCGCCAGCCAGCCGTCGAGGGTCTCGATGGCGATCGCGACCAGCATCGTCCGGTTCGGGTCGTGGCCGTTGTGATGAGCGAGTTCGTGCGCCAGCAGCGCGAGCCGGCCGTGCTCGCCGACGAGCTGCCACTGGTCGAGGTCGACGGTCAGCACCCGGCGCGACGCGGGCGGATTCTCCAGCCCGTACGACGTGACCCGCACTCGGCTCGGCGCGGGCACACCGACCGCCTCTGCGACGGTGCCGGCGACGGCGATGGTCGTCGGGGCCGCACCGCGCTTCGCCGCGGTCGACGGCCGGAGCCGGTGGGCCGGGAACGTCACCGCCACCAAGCCGAACGCGACTACCCCGGCGAAGACTTTCAGCACGGTGACGACGTTGGTGGTAATGACCCAGGCGCCGGCGGAGAGCAGCGCGAGGGTGATCAGGTGTACGCCGACGGCTGCGGCGAGGACCGTCGCACTGCGCGGGTGCCGCCGCGAGAGCAGCGTCGGGTTGGTGAGCAGTCGTTCGAACTCGGTCTGTTGCGCGCGGGTGATCCGGCCGCGCCACCAGCCGGCGAATCCGCCGGTCGGCATCGTCGTCGTGGCGTCCGGCTGGACACCCCAGCCGCACTCCGGGCACCACGCGGGCCAGCCGCCGAAGTCGGGCAGGGTACGGCGGCAGACCGGGCAGGTGTCGAGGGCAGCGCGGGCCACGGGGACAGTCTGGCGCGAGCGGTCAGACCCCGGCGGCGGTGACCACGAAGTCGGTTGCGAAACCGGCCACGAGCCCGAGGAAGACGCCCCAATAGAGCATCTCCTTGTGCCCGGCTCGCAGCGCGACGCCGACGAGCTGGATCACGACGTACAGGATCGAACCGGCGGCCAGGGATAGGAACGCGACCGACACCTCGTCGCTGGTGAACGCTTGGCCGAGGGCAGTGCCGACAAACGTGGGGCCGCCGCCGA
Source organism: Frankiaceae bacterium (assembly GCA_030840585.1). GTDB lineage: Bacteria > Actinomycetota > Actinomycetes > JAFAQI01 > JAFAQI01 > BP-197. The sequence goes on from JAVEEG010000124.1 coordinate 3,098, forward strand.
TCAGGCCGAGCAGTCCGAGCAGCCGCCAGCTCGGCCGGTCGGCTTCGCCGGCGAGCGGCCCGACGATGCCGAAGCCCTCGGTCGCGTTGTGCAGGCCGAAGCCGATGACGAGCAGTACCGCGAGGCTGATCGCGCCGGTCGCGGCGGCCTGACCGATCGCGAGGCCTTCGGCAAAGTTGTGCAGGCCGATGCCGATCGCGATCGTCAGCGCCAGCCGGCGCGACGGCGTCCACGGGGAGTCGGCGGCGCGGTACTCCTCGACGGCGGCGGCGCCTGGGCCGATGCTGCTGGGCTGCATGCTGCTGGCCCCGACCGAGCGGCGGCGGGGGAGCAGCCGGTCGTAGTACACGAGGGAGAGCAGCCCCAGGCCGAGGCCAAGGGCCATCAGCCCGGACATGCCGAGAAAGCCCCACCACGACTGGTGCGGGTTGGGGTGGTCGCCGGTGAGCGCGGTGAGGCGGCCCTCGACCGGCTCGACGGCGGCGGACAGCACGTCCCAGACCAGGAAGGTGAGGATGCCGATCGCGATGGCGTTGAGCAGGGTGCGGATCGCTGGCGAGATCCCGCGCATCCGGCCCACTGGCAAGCCGATGAAGATCGTGACCCCGGCGATCGCGCCGAGTCCCAGGATGCCTCCGGTGCTCACGCGCCATCCCTTTCCACGAGCCGCGACTTAGGGCGACCTTACCCGTTGCTCCCGCCAGCACACAAACGGGACGTGAGCGGCGACGCCGCGGGTCCTGGGTGCCCCACGAGGGCACACGAGCACCGGTTGTGTGCTGGAAGGAGCAGGGCTCAGAGCGTGCGGCTGTAGGTGACCTCGCGGTCGTCGGCCGCGACTATCCGGAAGCCGAGGCGCTCCAACAGCCGCCGGGACGCCGCGTTGGCCGGGTGTACGTCGGCGACGACCTCGCGGACCAGCCCGGTGTCCGCGAGCTGGTCCAGCATGGCCGCGACGGCGCGGGTCCCAAGGCCGCGGCCGCGGCTACCGGCGGCGAGGCCGTAGCCGATCTCGACCTGGCCGGCGGCGTCCGGCGGCGCCTTGACGCCGCACTCACCGGCGATCCGCTCGTCGTCGTCGACCACCAGCCAGGTCCACGCCCCCGCCGCCGTGAATGCCAGCGCGTCGGCCGTGTCGTTGTGCGGCCAGCCGGGCGCGACGTCGTAGGCCGCTATCGAAGCGGGATTGCCGTCGTACCAGATCAGCCTCACGGCGATGGGGTGGCGGCCACCGACGACGGCGGAGCGGTGAGCGCGGACGCGAGCACCGCGGCGGTGAGGTCGATCTGCCACTGCCGGGCGCCGCCCGACCGCAAGATCTCGGCCACCGCCTCGGCCGTCGCCTCGGCCGGCGGGGTCCAGGTCAGCCGGCGGACGAGCTCCGGGCTGAGCAGGTTCTCGACCGGCAGGCCGTACTGCGCGGCGATGGCGCCGAGACCGGCCCGCGCGGCCGCGAGTCGCGACGCCGCGGCCGGGTCGCGGTCCGGCCAGCGACTCGCCGGCGGCGGGCCGTCGCCCGGCAGCGAGGGGCGGGGGAGCGCGTCGTCCGCTTCGGCCAGGGCCGCTTCGAGGATTGGCCAGAACGCCGGCACCAGCCGCCGGGTCGCCTTGCCGCCCCAGCCGGGCAGACGGCCGAGCGCGTCCGCCGACGCCGGTGCGGTGGCCGCGGCGGCGACGATCGCGCTGTCCGGGAGCAGCCGGCCCGGGGCAATGTCCCGGCTGCGGGCGAGGTCATCGCGGGCATGCCAGAGCGCGCGGACGATCGCGAGCTGGCGGCGGGTCCGCAGCCGGTGGATCCCGCTGGTACGACGCCACGGATCGGTGCGCGGCGGCGGCGGCTCGGCGGCCAGGATCGCGGTGAACTCCTGCTCGGCCCAGGTCAGCTTTCCTTGACGCGACAGCTCACCTTCGAGGGCGTCGCGCAGGTCGACCAGGATCTCGACATCGAGGGCGGCGTAGCGCAGCCACGACTCGGGCAGCGGCCGCCGCGACCAGTCGGCGGCCGAGTGCTCCTTGGCCAGTTGCTGGCCGAGCACGATCTCGGCCATCGTGCCGAGCCCGACCCGCTCGTAGCCGGCGATCCGCGCGCCCAACTCGGTGTCGAACAACCGGGTCGGCCGCATGCCCACGCCGCTCAGGCAGGGCAGGTCCTGGTTGGCCGCGTGCAGCACCCACTCCGCGTCGGCGAGCGCCTCGGACAGCGCGGACAGGTCCGGGCATGCGATCGGGTCGATCAGCGCCGTACCGGCATCGCCGCGGCGCAGCTGGACGAGATAAGCCCGCTGGCTGTAGCGGTAACCGGAGGCGCGCTCGGCGTCGACGGCGACCGGGCCGGAGCCGGCGGCGAACCGCTCGATTACCTCGGCAAGTGCCTCGGCGGTCTCGGTGACGGGAGGTACGCCGCCACGCGGCTCGATCAGCGGTACGGCGGGCGGGGCGGCCGGACGGTCGGCTGCGTCGTCCCGCTCGGTCACGTGCTCAGGCTACGGCGAGACGCCGCCACAGCCGTGCAACCAAAGCCGCGCGATTCGGG
>JAVEEG010000133.1 GCA_030840585.1 Frankiaceae bacterium
CGGGTGCACGATGCCCTGCACGCCCACGGGCGCGAGCGCGACCGGAGCGGGGAACGCCGTACCGAGGATCGTCGAGGACAGGTCGCGGGTGGAGACGTCGCGCAGGAAACGCGGCACGATCCGCCAGCGGTCGAACGCGGCCCGGTTGGCCCGCGCGGTCGACTCGGTGCCGGCGCTGCCGGCGACGTAACCGAACGGCTCCGGCTCCATGCGCTCGCGAGCGAGGTCCTCCAGCCCGGCCGGCTCGCACGGCAGCTCCGGGAACGTGCCGGCGAGGCCGTGCAGATAGATCTCGTTCTGGTAGTTGGCGAACGGCTGCTCACTCACGGGCGGAGCATCGCATCCCCGTAGAGTCTCTTCGTGCGCAAGGTGCTGATCGCCAACCGCGGTGAGATCGCGGTCCGGGTTGCGCGGGCCTGCCGGGACGCCGGTCTCGGCAGCGTCGCGGTGTACGCCGATCCCGATCTCGACGCGTTGCACGTGCGCATGTCGGACGAGGCTTATGCGCTCGGTGGCAGCACGCCCGCGGAGTCCTACCTCGACATCGGCAAGCTGCTCGACGTCGCCCGGCGCAGCGGTGCCGACGCGGTGCATCCGGGCTACGGCTTCCTGGCCGAGAACGCAGCGTTCGCGACCGCGGTCATCGACGCCGGGCTGATCTGGATCGGCCCGCCGCCGGCGGCGATCGACGCGCTCGGCGACAAGGTCAAGGCCCGACACATCGCGCAGGACGTCGGCGCGCCGCTCGCGCCCGGCACCGCCGATCCGGTCGACGGCGTCGATGACGTACTCGCGTTCGCCGACGAGCACGGGCTGCCAGTCGCGATCAAGGCGGCGTTCGGCGGCGGCGGTCGCGGGCTCAAGGTCGCCCGGACCCGCGAGGAGATCCCCGAGCTCTACGACAGCGCAGTGCGCGAGGCGGTCGCAGCGTTCGGTCGCGGCGAGTGCTTCGTCGAGCGCTACCTCGACCAGCCGCGCCACGTCGAGACGCAGATCCTCGCCGACCAGTACGGCGAGGTCGTCGTCGTCGGCACCCGCGACTGCTCGCTACAGCGCCGGCATCAGAAGGTTGTCGAGGAAGCGCCCGCGCCGTACCTCTCGACCGAGCAGCTGCGCCAGCTGTACGACGCGTCGAAGGCGATCGCGCGGGCGGCCGGCTATGTCGGCGCGGGCACGTGTGAGTTCCTGGTCGCCCGCGACGGCACCGTGTCGTTCCTCGAGGTCAACACCCGGCTGCAGGTGGAGCACCCGGTCACCGAGGAGACGGCGGGCGTCGACCTCGTCCGCGCGCAGTTCGCGATCGCCGACGGCCAACGGCTGCGCGGCGCCGACCCGACCCCGCGCGGGCATGCCATCGAATTCCGCATCAACGCTGAAGATCCCGGTCGCAACTTCCTGCCCGCGCCGGGCCGGATCACCTCGCTGCGCTGGCCGACCGGACCGGGCGTGCGGGTCGACGCGGGCTACGTCGAGGGCGACACCGTGCCGGGCGCGTTCGACTCGTTGCTGGCCAAGCTAATCGTCACCGGCGGGAGCCGGGCCGAGGCGATCGAGCGAGCCCGGCGGGCGCTGGCGGAACTCGAGGTCGGCGGGATGCCGACGCTGGTGCCGTTCCATCGCGCCGTCCTCGACGACCCGGCGTTCGCCCCAGCCGACGAGAACACACCCTTCGCCGTACACACCCGTTGGATCGAGACCGATTGGCAGGGCGGCATCGCGCCGTACGACGGCGAGACCGCGGCCGCGGACGAGGCGGCGGCGCGAAACCGGATGACGGTTGAGGTCGACGGGCGGCGGCTGGAAGTCGTGCTGCCCGAGGGGCTCGCGGTCGGTGGTGGCGGGCAGCGCAACCAGGCGCGCAAGCCGGCGGCCGCGCGCCGGTCGTCGAGTGGTGCGGCGGCCGCGTCGGGCAACGCGCTGACCGCGCCGATGCAGGGCACGATCGTCAAGGTTGCGGTGAGCGAAGGCGCGACCGTCGCGGAGGGCGATCTCGTCGTCGTCCTCGAGGCGATGAAGATGGAGCAACCGCTGACCGCACACAAGTCCGGCACGGTCACCAACCTCACCGCCGAGGTCGGGGCCGCGGTCCAGTCCGGCGCGACGTTGTGCGAGATCGCGGACTAAGCCGCGGGCGCCGGCCGCGCATCCTGCTCGTCGCGTTCCACTTCCCGCCCGGCCGCGGTAGCGCGGTGTTCCGCAACCGCGCCTGGGCGAACCTGCTCGCCGCCGCCGGCTGGGACGTCACCGTGTTGACGACGACGCGCGACTGGTTCCAGCAGGCGACCGGCGGCGTGGACGACGATCTCGCGGAGACAATCGCGCCGGAGGTCGACGTCGTCCGGGTGCCGTTCAGCCCACAGCGCTACCGGCCCGACCTCGGCTCGATGTCGTGGTTGCAGGCCAACTTCACCGCGACCTACGACCGGCTGACCCGGGAGTTGCCCGAGCGGTTGTTCCCGGAACGGCACGCGCTCTGGTACCCGGCGGCCACCGCCGCCGGTCTCGCCCACGTCGCGCGCCGTGGCCGCCGCCCCGACCTCGTGATGGCGACCGGCAACCCGTTCGCCTCGTACGCCGTCGCCCGCGCGCTCGGCCGCGCGCTGCGGACGCCGTACGTGCTCGACTTCCACGACGCCTGGACGCTGGAGCAGTACGCCGAGACCGAGGCGTTCCCACCCGGCCACCCCGCCTGGGCTTGGGAGGAGCGGGTGATCCGCGGTGCCGCCCGGGTGATCACCGTCAACCGGCCGTTCCACGACTGGTACGCCGACCGCTACCCGTGGGCGGCCGACCGGATGCGGATCGCGGAGAACGGCTGGGCCACCGACGTGCTCACCGACATGCCCGCGCCGGTGCCGGCGGCCGAGGACCGGCCGTTGCGGTTCGGCTATGTCGGCACGATCCGCCACGACCTGCCGCTCGACGTGTTCGCCGGCGGTTGGCGGCAGGCCCGGGACCGGCATCCGGCGATGCGCGGCGCGACCTTCGCGTTGCACGGACACGTCGGCTACTTCGCGAAGGACGCCGACCGGATCACCGCCCGGCTGCCCACGGACACGCCGGGCTTCGAACTCGCCGGCCCGGTCGGCCACCTCGACCTGGCCCGGACGTTCGCCGGGCTGGACGTGCTGGTCGCGTTGCTGCCGAGCACGCAGTACCTCACCTCGGCGAAGATCTACGACTACGCCGCGGCGCTGCGCCCGATCGTCGGCGTACACCATCCGCGCAACCCGACCTCGGACGTTGTGACCGGCCATCCGTGGTGGTTCCCGCTCGCCGACCTGACCGCCGATGAGGTCGAGCGAGCGCTGGGCGAGGCGGCGGCCGCGGCCCGGTCCATCCGGCCGGACGGCGACGAGGTCGAAGCGGCGCGAGCGGTCGCGGCCCGGCACACCTGGGAGGCCCACCTCGGGCCCGCCATCGAGGACCTCAGCGGGCTGGTGCGCCGTGGCTGAGCATCTCGTCGTCGTCGCGCTGACCCGGACCCGGCGCGAGCGCCTCTTCGAAGCCGCGGGGCACGTCCTGGCCGGCGGCGGTGCGGTCACCTTCGTGGTCGGCGCCCGCGGGCCCTGGGAGCCGCTGCCGGACGGCGTCGACGTCGTCGAGCTGTTGCCGCTGGAGGAGCGGCACTGGACCACGCCGTGGCTGTTCGCGGACGTCCAGCCGTGGCGGACCCGGATCGACACGCTGCTGGCGCGCGGGTACGACGGGCTGGGCCGGCGGCTGACGCCGGTCGCGCCCGCGCTGGCGACCCGGACCCGGCAGGCCGGTTGGCGGCGCGGCGTACTGGCCCGGCAGGGGCGGCCCGGCCGGTGGCGGAAGTGGCTCGAGTCCGATGCCGCGGGCGAGCTGCGGCCGTGGCTGTTCTGGCGGGCGCTGCGCGCGGACCGCGACGCCCTGGCCGCGCTGGCCCGCGCCGACCTCGTGGTCTGGGGCGATCAGCAGTCGTGGCCGGTCGCCTGGCACCTCGGCCGGCGGGCCCCGGCGGCGCGGGTGGTCGGCTTCTTCGAGGTCTAGCCCTCGCCGAGGTCTAGCTGCGCCGGGACATGAAGCCGCCGTTGGTCATCGCGACGACGTGCCGCACCGAGCCGACGGTGATCGTGACGATCGTGTGACCGGTGCTGTCCCGGCTCACGGTCGCGCCCGCGGGCACCCCGTGCGGAGCCGGCACCAGCACCGAGAAGATGCCGGCGACCGTGGTCGATCGGCCCATCGTCACCACCGGCGCGGCCAGTCGCTGGCCGTCCTTGTGCGAGACCCAGCCGAGGTACGACGGGCTGGTCCGCCCGGTGACGACCGCGGTCGCGCCGGCCGGCAGCACCTGACCGGGTAACGCGACCTGGATCACGTGCAGGTCGACCCTGCCGTCGGCCGTGGTACCGATGGCGGCGCTGCGGGTGAGCCGGCTGATCTTCATCCCGTAAGGCAGGTGCCACAGCTCTTCGATCAGGCCACGGGTGGCGCGAGTGGCGCGGTCGTAGACGACCGCGAACGGGGTGTCGAGGCTGACCAGTACGTCGCGGGTCCGGGACTTGCCGCCGTACGCCGTGTCGGAGACCTCGTAGTACTGCCAGGCGTCGTTGGCGACGTTGGACTTCGCGAGGGTCGTCGGCGAGTAGCGGTTGAACGCGACGCCGGGCATCGCCAGCACGCTGTGGCCCATCGGCGAGACGAGGTAGTCGCGGTAGGAGCCGGAGACGTAGCCGTAGTGGCCGGAGTCGACGATGACCTCTTCGCCGTACGCCGACATCGTCAGCTGCTGGTGGTCCTGGTGGCCGTGGTAGGCCCAGCCGGGGCCGTAGCGCAACGAGTAGTACGACGCGTTCGAGAACGGGCTCCAGCTGCTCCGGCCGAATGCGTACCCGGCCTTGCTGAACAGCGCGTGCAGCACGGACGGATGGGTGCCCGAGGCGCCGTTGGTCGCGGCCCATTGGCTGGAGCTGCCGGCCGCGTCGGGTGAGCCGGGCGCGGACGGCGGCGCCTGCCGGAACGAGTCACCGATCTCGCTGATGACACCGTCGGGCTCGGTCGACCAGGCGAGGAAATCCAGCAGCTTCGCGCGCTGGCTCTCGATCCCGCTGTTGTTGGTCCCGCCGAGGCACTCGCCGATCTTGTCCGCGGCGAGCCCGAGGCGGGCCCACAGATACGGGCCGTAGCCCGGCGCCTGCTCGCCGATCGCGCCCTGGCTGTCGATCGTGGTGTTCGCCATCGACAGCAGCCGGTCCCGCGCGTGCGTCGCCCAGGTGGAGTTGCCGACGACACAACCCGCGGCGAGCAGGCCGATGTTGAAGTCGACGCCCTGGTTCCAGTCGCCCGGGTCGTGGGTGGAGTTGGCCAGCCAGCTACCCATCGAGGTGAGCGGGCTGGCGCCGTACGAGCTGTCGATGCTGTGCAGGCAGGAGTAGACGGTGGCGCGCTGGCCCGCGTACATGCCGGTCCACGCGGTCGCGCCGGCCGGGCCGCCGCCGGGCGGGTTGTGCGCGGCGAAGTCGGCCGCGATCTGCTTGGCGCGGACCAGGTAGTTGGGGTGGCGATCGGGGTGGCGCTGGTACCAGATCGTGAGCAGCTCGACCCACTTCAGGCTGGTGTAGTACTTCTGCCACGCGACGTTGTTGAACGGGTTGGCGCCCCAGTTCCAGGTCGGTCCGGTGCCGATGTGGACTTCGCGGAAGCCCGGGATGGTGAGGTAGCCGGCCATCAGCCGGTCCGCCTTGGTCTCGTCGCCGGTGGACAGGCCGTTCGGGGGCATGCAGCTGAACGGGCCGAGCGGCGACGCCTGCGCGACCGTCGCGCCGATGCCGAGTTGCATGACCGAACCGAGCGTCGTTATTGCGACGACCGAAGCAAGGCGGCTCTGCCACCGGAACACGCGCACGAGACTCCCTGGATTGCTGGCTGTCTCTAGGTGCATCGGCCGGCCGGGGGCGGAAATTCAGCCCAGTTAGCTTCGTCAGTCGGTCGGGTGACTCATCAACTGGCGGGCGGCCTCGACCAGGCTGCCGGACAGCGACGGGTAAATCGAGAACGTGTGCGCGAGCTGATCGACCGTGAGGCCGTGCTCTACTGCCATCGAGATCGGCAGGATGAGCTCGCTGGCCCGGGGCGCCACCACCACGCCGCCGAGGATCGTGCCGACCCCGGGGCGGGCGTAAAGCTTCACAAAACCGTCCAGAACGCCCTGCATCTTGGCTCGGGCGTTGGTCGCGAGCGGCAGCTTGATCTCCTGTACGCCGCCACGCTCGCCCTCCGCTGCGGCCATGCCGACGCCGACGGTCGCGATCTCCGGGTCGGTGAAGACGTTCGCGGCGACATGCGAGCGCCGTAACGGGGCGACCGCCTCGCCGAGCGCGTGCCACATCGCGATCCGCCCCTGCATCGCCGCGACCGAGGCGAGCGGCAGCACGCCGGTGCAGTCGCCGGCGGCGTACACGGCCGGGACCGACGTACGGGAGACGCCGTCGACTCGGACGTAGCCGCCCTCATCGACGGTGACGCCGGCGGTCTCGAGGCCGATCCCGTGGGTGTTGGGGACCGAGCCCACCGCGACCAGGCAGTGCGAGCCCTCGACCGTCCGGCCGTCGACGAGGGTGACGACGACGCCGTCGCCGGTCCGGGTGACGCTGGCCGCGCGGGCCCGCTTCACAATCCGCATCCCGCGCCGGGTGAAGACGTCTTCGAGCAGCAGCGCGGCGTCGGCGTCCTCGCTCGGCATGACCCGGTCCCGCGAAGACACAAGCGTGACCTGTGACCCGAGCGCGGCGTACCCGCTGGCGAACTCAGCGCCGGTGACGCCGCTGCCGACCACGACAAGCTCGGCCGGCAACTCATGCAGGTCGTACAGCTGTTGCCACGACAGGATCCGCTCGCCGTCGGGCTCGGAGCCGGGCAGCGATCGCGGCGCCGCGCCGGTCGCGATGAGCACGACGTCGGCGCCGATGCCCCGCTCGCCCTCGTCGGTCCGTACGACGATCCGGTTCGGCCCGACGAGCCGGCCGGCGCCGCGGACGATCTCGACGCCTTCGCGTGCGAGCCGCCGCTCGATGTCGACCGACTGCGCCAGCGCGAGCGCCCGGACCCGGGCGTTCACGACCGCGAGGTCGACGGTGACCTGGTGTTCGGCCTGGTCGCCGGAGCGCAGCCGTACCCCCAGCGGCTCGCTGCCGGCGAACGCGGTCATGGTCTCGCTGGTGGCGATCAGGGTCTTCGAAGGCACGCAGTCGGCGAGTACGCAGGCCCCGCCGATGCCGTCCCGATCGACGACGACGACCTCGGCGCCGAGCTGCGACGCGACCAGGGCAGCCTCGTAGCCACCAGGCCCGCCGCCGAGCACTGCGATCCGCGTCACGACACCATTCTTCCCGGTTCGTTACGCTGCCGGGACGTGAGCCTCTATGCGGCCTACGGCAGCAACATGGATCCGGCGCAGATGCACCTGCGCTGCCCGCATTCGCCCGT
>JAVEEG010000153.1 GCA_030840585.1 Frankiaceae bacterium
CAAGCGCCGGGTGGAGCTGCCGACCGCGCACATCAAGACGGTGGGCACGCACACCGTCACGGTCCGGCTGCACCCGGAGGTTGTCGCCTCCATCGACGTCTCCGTCACCGCCGACGCCTAGGCCCACTCCGTCGACTGCGACGATTGAGGCGTTATCAGCGCGTCATATCGCCTTGAACGTCACAGTCGACGCGATAACCCCGGCGCGGGGGTGACTTTCTTTTTCGCACATGCTGTGGACATGTTTTGACGCACGTCGTGACGCGTGTCGGGACCGGCGGCTGACGGCGTCCACAACCGCGCCCACAGGTTGTCAACGGTGACACGGCGCATCGTCAACAGCGGGGTGCGCAGGTTGTCAGCAGGCAACGCCGATGGACCGGTCCGAACCGCTTCGCGCCGGCGCCCGCGCTTTCTAGTCTCGCGGAGAAGTTGTCGGTGGGCCGAGGCACACTTTCGGCGCTGAGCATCGCGGACACGTGTGAAGGGGTTGTGCGGGTGAGCGTCGCCGACGTCGTCGCCATGCCGGCCGAGCGGGACGGCCGAGCCGAGGATCGCACCCCGCCCCAGGACATCGTCGCCGAGCAGTGCGTCCTCGGCGCGATGCTGCTGTCCAAGGACGCCATCGCCGACGTCGTCGAGGTCATCCGTCCCGGTGACTTCTACCGGCCGGCGCACCAGACCGTCTACAACACCGTCCTCGATCTGTACGGTCGCGGCGAGCCGGCCGACCCCGTCACCGTCGCCGCCGAACTCACCCGCGAGGGTTCGCTCGCGAAGATCGGCGGTGCGCCGTACCTGCACACCCTGATCGCGTCCGTCCCGACCGCGGCGAACGCTGCTTACTACGCCGAGATCGTCCGCGAGCGGGCCATCCTGCGCCGGCTGGTCGAGGCGGGCACGAAGGTCGTCCAGCTCGGTTACGGCGCGGCGGCCGGCATGGGTGGCGACGTCGATGAGGTCGTCGACCGGGCCCAGCAGGCGGTCTACGAGGTCACCGAGCGGCGGACCAGCGAGGACTACTTCCGGCTCGAAGACGTGCTGCAGCAGGCCTTCGACGAGATCGAGGCGATGGGCAGCCGCGGCTCCGAGCTCTACGGCGTCTCGACCGGGTTCCGCGAGCTCGACGAGCTCACCAACGGCCTGCACGCCGGCCAGCTCATCGTGGTCGCCGGCCGGCCGGCGATGGGTAAGTCGACCATCGGCCTGGACTTCCTGCGCGCGGCGTCGATCAAGCATCAGATGACCAGCGTGCTGTTCTCGCTGGAGATGGGCCGCAGCGAGATCACCATGCGGCTGCTCGCTGCCGAGGCGCAGATCTGGCTGTCGAACCTGCGCACCGGCAAGATGACCGACGCCGACTGGAACCGGCTGGCCCGGCGGATGGGCGAGATCGCGCAGGCGCCGCTGTTCATCGACGACTCGCCCAACATGTCGATGATGGAGATCCGGGCCAAGGCGCGCCGGCTCAAGCAGCGCCACGACCTCAAGCTCGTCGTCGTCGACTACCTGCAGCTCATGACCAGCCCGAAGCGGGTGGAGAACCGGCAGCAGGAAGTCGCCGAAATGAGCCGGTCGTTGAAGCTGCTCGCCAAAGAGCTCGAAGTGCCGGTGGTCGCGATCAGCCAGCTCAACCGTGGCGCCGAGCAACGCCAGGACAAGCGGCCGCAGATGTCCGACCTGCGCGAGTCCGGCGCGATCGAGCAGGACGCCGACATGGTGATCCTGTTGCACCGCGAGGACGCGTACGAAAAAGAGTCACCGCGCGCCGGCGAGGCCGACCTGATCGTCGCCAAGCACCGCAACGGCCCGACCAAGGACGTCGTCGTGCTCTCGCAGCTGCACTACTCCCGCTTCGTCGACATGCAACCCGTCTAGGACGAGCCAGCGAAAGGTCAGCTCGGTTCTTCCGGCTTGCCCATCTGCTCGGCGAGGAACCGTTCGAGCTCGGCGCCGATCTCGTCCGCGCTCGGCAGCGCGGCGCTGCCCTCCCGGCTCTCCACGAATGCGTCGTACTGCGCCTCGAGGCCACGGACGAGTTCGGCGAGGTCCTCGGACTGCTCGACCAGGGCGGTCACCGTCGTGGCAGCTTCCTCGGCCGCCTTCGCCAGCGGCTCTACGTCGAACCGCAGCCCGGCCGCGCCCCCGACCGCGCGCAACAACGTCTCGGCCGCGGCGGGGTACGCCGCCTGGGCGAGGTAGTGCGGGACGTGTACGGCGAAGCCCAGCGCGTCGTGCCCGGCGGCGCCTAGGCGGAATTCGAGCAACCCGCTCGCGCTCCCGGGCACCTGCACGGTGCCAACCCAGGGCACATGACCGGCGAGCAGGTCCGGGCGCGAGCCGTGCGCGGTGATGCCGACCGGCCGGGTGTGCGGCACCGCCATTGGGATCGCATTGGTGCCGACCGACAGCCGCACGCCGAGCCGGGTTACGAGTTGCTCGACCGCCGCGGCGAACCGCTCCCACATCACGTCCGGCTCCGGCCCGGACAGCAACAGGAAACCGGTGCCGTCGGCGTCGGTGAGCAACCGGACGTCAAGCCGCGGCGCGTCGTAGGACGCCCAGTGATCCTCTACGAACATCATCGGCGGGCGGCGAGCCCGATAGTCGAACAGCAGGTCGACGTCGAACGTCGCGACCAGAACCGACGCGCCGCCGGCGAGCAACTGATCGCGCGCCAGTCGCCGCGCCCCACCAGCATCGATGAAGCCGTCGAGCATCTCGACCAGAACCGCATCGCGCACGTCGGGCACGTCCGGGGCGAGCGTGTAGAGCTCCTCCGGCGGCAGCGGGGCCACGGCACCTCCAGGCGCGGTCGGTCGTCCGGACCATTGTCCGTCACCGCGCCCGGAGACGCCGGAGTTGGAGCTAGCTGCCGACCTTGTACGTCGCGCTGCCGCTGGCGGTGTCCATGATCGGCGTCAGCGCCGCGGTCGCGGTCTGTGCCGACAGCTCGCTGAACGAGGTGCCGTTCGCGAACGCACCGGCCGGGACCGTCCACACCACCGAGTTGCCGACCACCGACGCCTCCCCGCCGAACGACGCGATGTCGGTCGAGGTCGGGTCGGCCGGGATGCAGTCGATCTCGTTCAGGCCGAGCTCACCGGTCGAGTAGGTGAAGTCGATCTGGCCGTCGCAGAGCGGATGGGTCGCGTAGACGTCGTACGCGTGGTTGGCGTCCGGCGCGGCGGAGAGGTTCATCGTCACCGTGAAGCCGTCCGGCACCTGCGTCTTGACGGTCACCTTCTTGGTGACCTTCTTCTTCTTGACGATGGTGGTGACGGTCTTCGTCGTCGTGACGGTCTTGAACTTGGTCGCGAACAGCACCGACGTGATGTCGGCGTTGGCGTCGTCGGCCGGCGCGGACACGTTCACGTCGGGACCGATGCCGAAGCCCTGGTTGTTGATCGCGTTGGCGTCACCGGTCGCGTCGGTGATCTGCGGGTGCGCGGCGGCCGGCGTCGCCGCCTGGCCCGGGAGCATCGTCGCGACGACACCGATCGAGGCGGCGAGGGTGAGCAGCCGCAACTTGTTGGTCCTCATGGTCACTGCCCAACCGTGAACGACGCGGCGGAGCTGGCGGTGTCGTACGACGGCGCGGTGATGACCAACGGGTTCACCGTCGTCTGCGCCGTCAGGTTGGTGAACTTGGTTCCGTTCGGCACCTGGCTCAGCGGCAGCGTCCACGTGATCGAGCTGCCCTGCACGGTCGCCGGGGCGATCGTGTAGCTGTCCTTTTCCTCACCCGAGGCGCAGCGCACCTGGGTCGGGTCGGCGAGCAGGCCGGAGCCGGCACCGGAGTCCACCACCGCGTCGGTGCTGTACTCGAAGAAGAAGCTCGCGCACGCGCCCTTGGTGGCGAGAACGCGGTACTCGGTCTCCGGGCCAGGCGCGGCCGCGAGGTTCATCGTCACGGTGAAGCCGGTCGGCACCTTCACGCTGATCGTGATGGTCTTCTTGACCTTCTTCTTCTTGACCACCTTGACGACGGTGAACTTCATCGTCTTCGTCACGAACGTCGTCTGGAACAGCACGCTCTTGATGTCCGCGCTCGCCTGATCCACCGGGGTGGACTGGCTCGGCGCGTTGGTGATGATGCTCTGGCCGTTGACGAAGTTCGCGTCGCCGGTCGCGTCGGTGATCTGCGGCGTCGGCCCGGCGCTCACCGTCACGCTGCCGGCGTGAGCCGGGACGACAGCGACGGCGAGGCCTGCGACGGCGGCAATGGCGCCTAGGCGTGCGCGCATGAGGGATCCCCCTGGAGGAAGTTAGGTGAGCTGGCTGGGTTAGTGGGGAGTTACTTGCCGACGGTGTACGTCGCGGAGGACGTCGCGTAGTCGACCTGCGGAGCGGTGACGACACCTTCGACCGTGCGGGTCTGCGCGTTCAGCGACGAGAACGTCGTGCCGTTGCGGAAGACGCCGTTCGGGACGACCCAGCTGATCTTCGAGCCGCTGACCGTGGCGGTGATGCCGTAGTCGGTGTCGCTGCCGGGCGGGGTGGCCGGGCAACGCGCGTCCGAGCCACCGAGGCCCACCGACGTGTCGTACTCGAAGAACACGCTCGCGCAGTCGGCGGCGGCGCCGGCCACCCGGTACTCGATGTTCGGCATCGGCGCGGCGGCGAGGTTCAAGGTGACGGTGAAGCCGTTCGCGACCTTGACCTTCTTGCCGCGCACCTTCTTCGTCACGAAGTTCGTGACGAACTGCACGGTCGTGATGTCGGCACCGGCGAGGTCGGCCGGGGCGGTCTGGACGGTCGGCGGCTCCGGGCCGAGGCCGGGGAACTGCTGGTTGACGCCGTTGGCGTCACCGATCGCGTCGGTGATCTGCGGCTTCGAACCCGCGGCGTGCGCCGGCGCGATAGCGGCGATGACACCGGCGGCAGCGGCGAGGGCGACAAGACGAGTGCGCATGCAATCTCCCGGTCCGATCGGGCGCAACGGCGTTCGGGCGTGAACGGCTGGGTCGTTGCGGTACTGCTGAGGTTGATGGGTTCGGCGTACCGGCCTCGATTCCTGCTCGCCGCCGCAGAAACAGAACGGCGGTAGGACAGAGTGGATCCATGACCCCGCCCGCAGCCGCCGAAGCCGGGGCCGAGCGCGCCCGGCTCGCGGAGACCGCGGCGGGCACCGCCGACTGGCGCGCCTGGGGGCCGTACCTCGCCGAACGCGCCTGGGGCACCGTGCGCGAGGACTACAGCGCCGACGGCGACGCCTGGGGTTACCTGCCCTTCGAGGCGGCGCCGGCCCGGGCGTTCCGGTGGAGCGAAGACGGCATGGCCGGCTGGTGCGATTCGCGCCAACGGCTGTGCTTCGGGCTCGCGCTCTGGAACGGCCGCGACCCGATCCTCAAGGAGCGCATGTTCGGCCTCACCAACGTCGAGGGCAACCACGGCGAGGACGTCAAGGAGTACTGGTGGTACCTCGACGCGACCCCGACCGCGTCCTGGCTGCGCTGGCGCTACCACTACCCGCAGCGCGAGTTCCCCTACGACGAACTGCGCGGGATCAACGCGCGCCGCGGGCGGCACGAGCCGGAGTACGAGCTGGTCGACACCGGTGTGTTCGCCGACGATCGCTATTGGGCTGTCACCGTCGACTATGCGAAGGCAGCGGTCGATGACGTCTGCATCCGGGTGACGGTCGACAACCGCGGCCCGCAGCCGGCGCAGCTGCACGTGTTGCCGACGCTGTGGTTCCGCAACACCTGGGCCTGGGGGCCGGACATCGACGAACCGGCCGAGTCGGTGATCCGCGGTGACACGACGCGGCTGGTCGCGGAGCATGACGGGCTCGGCACGATGACGCTGATCGGCGACGGCGATCCGGTCGCGTTGCTGTGCGACAACGAGACCAATGCGCGCAAGCTGTTCGGCTCGCCGAACCGGTCGCCCTATCCGAAGGACGGGATCGGCGAGCACGTGGTGCGCGGCCGGCAGACCGTGAACCCGATGGGGGTCGGGACGAAGGGCGCGCTGCACTACAAGCTCTCGGTGCCGGCCGGCGGGACCGCGACCATCCGGCTGCGACTGTCCGGCCGATCCACGACACCGGATCTGCGCGCCGGCTGGAGCCGCACTCTCGCCGGGCGCGAACGCGAAGCCCACGCGTTTCACACATCGCTGTTGCCGGCCGCGACAACCGACGACCGCGCGCTGATCGCCCGGCAGGCGCTCGGCGGAATGGTCTGGGGCAAGCAGTTCTTCCACTACGACGTCGACCGCTGGTTGCGTGGCGATCCCGGCCAGCCGGCACCGCCGCCGGAACGGCTGTCCGGGCGCAATGCGAACTGGCGGCACCTCAACAACCACGACGTGATCTCGATGCCGGATCCGTGGGAGTACCCGTGGTACGCGACCTGGGATCTCGCGTTTCATTGCGTGACGTTCGCGCACATCGATCCGGAGTTCGCGAAGTCGCAGCTCATCTTGTTGTGCCGCGAGTGGTTCATGGCACCGAGCGGTCAGTTACCGGCGTACGAGTGGGACTTCGGCGACGTGAACCCGCCGCTGCATGCCTGGGCCGCGATGCGCGTGTTCGAGATCGACGGCCGGCGTGACTACGACTTCCTCGAACGGGTCTTTCACAAGCTGCTGATGAACTTCACCTGGTGGGTCAACCGCAAGGACGCGGACGGCAGCAACGTGTTCGAGGGTGGCTTTCTCGGGCTGGACAACATCGGCCCGTTCGACCGCTCGCAGTTGCCGGTGGCCGGCCATCTCGAACAGTCGGACGCGACGTCGTGGATGGCCCGCTACTGCCTCGACCTGCTCGAGATGGCGTTGACATTGGCGCGCCACGATCCGACGTACGTCGATGTCGCGACGAAGTTCTTCGAGCACTTCGCCTACATCTCGCAGGCCATCGTCGACCGTGGTTTGTGGGACGACGAGGACGGTTTCTTCTACGACCTGCTGCACACACCGTCGGATGAACGAGTGCCGTTCCGGGTTCGGTCGATGGTCGGGTTGTTGCCGCTGTGCGCGGTGCTTGCCATCGACGAGGAGACGCTGCGCGAGCTGCCGGAGTTCGAGGAACGGATGCATTGGTTCCTGCATCACAAGCCGGAGTGGTGTCGCGGGTTGGAGTTCGCGCATCACGTCGAGTCGGAGAGCGGCCGGCGGTTGCTGTCCGTCGTCGATTCCACCCAGCTACGACGGATCCTCACGCGGGTCTTCGACGAGACCGAGTTCCTGTCGCCGTACGGATTGCGGGCACTGTCACGGGCGCATCTGGACCAGCCGGTCGAGATCGACCTCGACGGCTTCCGCGGCCGGGTCGACTACGAGCCGGGCGAGTCGCGCACCGGGTTGTTCGGCGGCAACAGCAACTGGCGCGGACCGGTGTGGCTGCCGCTGAACTACCTGCTGGTGCGATCGCTGCGGCGGTTCCATCGCTATCTCGGCGACGACTTCACCATCGAAGTGCCGACCGGCAGCGGCCGCGAGCTGAACCTGTCGCAGGCCGCGACCGAACTGTCCGAGCGGCTGGTCGGGTTGTTCGCGCTCGACGAGGCGGGCCGGCGACCGGCGTGGGGTGAGCATCCGCTCGCCGCGACCGACCCGCGCTGGCGCGACCTGTTGCCGTTCCACGAGTACTTCCACGGTGACGACGGCGCCGGTCTCGGCGCCTCGCATCAGACCGGCTGGACGGGTCTCGTCGCCAACCTGATCCTCGAGCCCGACGGCTAGGAGGGACGGCCGACGAGGGCGAGCTGGCGCGCTTGGGCGACGACCCGGCCGGTCGAGTCCCACACGGTCGCGTTCTCGTCGAACCAACCACCCGCTACGACGCTCGCGTCGGCCTCGAACGCCAGCCAGCCGGGCGCGGGGACCGCGCGCACCAGTGCGGACAACTCGACCGTCGGCGCCCAGCCGATCATCCCGAGCCGGAACACCGTCGGCGGCGCGACGTCGACCGCGAGTAGCAGTGCGAGGGCGTCGGCGGCCGAACCGTCGCGCAACCCCATCCAGCCGCGAATGACCGGATCGCCGGGCTGCTTGGGATCCGGCACCGTCGCCGGATCGAGCCGGACGTCGACGTGGTCGAGCAGTTCCACCCGGAAGTCGGTGTCGGCCCGCGACCAGCACTCGGCCGGCGGCGGCATCACCGGCATCGGCGTACTGACGTGATCGGGTGCGGCCTCCGGCAGCGATCCCGCGGTGACGAGTACGTCGAGGCAGGCCCGGTCGTCCTGCCACAAGGTCGCGCGGACTGTGGCGACCGTGCGGCCGGCCTTCATCACCTCGGTGCGTACCTCGGCCGGACCACCCGCGGGGGGCCGGAGGAAATGGCCGGACACCGCGAGCGGGTGCGGCCGGTCCGCGGCCTGCGTGGCCGCGCGGGCGATCGCCGCGAGCAGGTACCCGCCGTTGGGCCGGCCGCCGATCGACCAGCCGGCGTCGAGGTCGACGTCGTAGATCGATGGGTCGTACGTCGATCCGCTGCCGCGCCGCCGGACGGCGGTCGCGCGGTCGAAGTCGCTCACCGGTTGAGCAGCGCGGGGGCGAGCTCGGCCCACTCCTTGCGCGGCAACCCGCGCCGGTCGTCGACGAGCACCTGTACCGCGACGTGATCCGCGCCGGCGTCGAGGTGCGCCTGCACCCGGCCGGCGACCGCATCGATGTCACCCCACACGCAGATCGTGTCGACCAGCCGGTCGTTGCCGCCGCCGGCGAAGTCGGGATCGTCGAAGCCAAATCGCTTGAGATTGCTGGTGTAGTTGGCGAGGCGCAGGTAGCTCGTGGTGTGCCGGCGGGCGATCTCGCGGGCGGTCGACGCATCGGTCGACAGCACGCAGACCTGCTCGGGCACCAGCAACTTGTCCGGCCCGAGGATCTCCCGCGCCCGCGCGGTGTGCTCCGGCGGGACGAAGTACGTGTGCGCGCCGTCGGCGGCTTGCCCAGAAAGTTCGAGCATCTTCGGGCCGAGCGCCGCGAGCACCCGCGGCGGCCGCGGCGATGGCGCGACCGCGCGGTACACGTCGTAGCCGTGGTCCATCCCGGCGAGGTAGTCGCGCATCATCGCGAGCGGCTTGCCGTAGTCCTGGCCGCGGACGTCGAGCAACGGCTTGTGCGAGACGCCGATGCCGAGGACGAAGCGGCCGGGGAAGGCCTCGCCGAGCGCCAGCTGGCCGGCCGCCATCGCGAGCGCGTCGCGGGCCCAGATGTTCGCGATACCGGTCGCGACGACGAGTCGATCGGTAGCGGTGAGCAGCAGTTGCGCGGCGGTCAGTACTTCGCGGCCGACGGCTTCACCGGTCCACAGCGCGCCGTAGCCGAGGTCCTCGACCTCGCGCGCGGCGTCACGGACGACACCGGCCGGGGAGAAGTCGAGTTGGCCGGTCCAGACCCCGACCCGGCCGATCCTCGCTTTGACGTCGTCGATATCGCTCACGCCGCGACGTTACTTCCCGCTTCCTTTGAACGCCTGCGACAGCCCTTGCAGCGCGGACGTGAGCTCGCTCGGCACGATCCACATCTGGCCGGTCCCGGACGCGGCGACCTGCGGCAGCATCTGCAGGTACTGGTAGGCAAGCAGACCCGGGTCCGGCTTGCCTTCGTGGATCGCCGCGAACACCGTGTTGATCGCTTTCGCCTCACCCTCGGCCCGCAGGATCGCGGCTTCCCGCTCGCCTTGCGCGGTGAGGATCGCGGCCTGCTTCTGGCCTTCGGCGGTGAGGATGGCCGATTGCTTCTCGCCTTCGGCCGTGAGGATGGCGGCGCGCTTGTCCCGGTCGGCGCGCATCTGCTTTTCCATCGACTCCTTGATGCTGGCCGGCGGGTCGATGGCCTTGATCTCGACTCGGTTGACCCGGATCCCCCACTTGCCGGTGGCCTCGTCGAGAACGCCGCGCAGCTGGCCGTTGATCTGGTCGCGGCTGGTCAGCGTCGCCTCGAGGTCGAGCCCGCCGATGACGTTTCGAAGGGTCGTGACGGTCAGCTGCTCGATCGCCTGGATGTAGTTCTGCACCTCGTACGTCGCCGCGCGCGGATCGGTCACCTGGAAGTAGATGACGGTGTCGATGTTGACGACGAGGTTGTCCTCGGTGATGACCGGCTGCGGCGGGAAGCTCACGACCTGCTCGCGCAGGTCGAGCAGCGGGCGCATCCGATCCACGAACGGCACCAGCACGGTGAGCCCGGGTGTGCAGATGCGTTGGTAGCGGCCGAGCCGCTCGATGATGCCAGCGGTCGCCTGCGGCACGATGCGGACCGCCCGGGCGACCGTGCCGAGCACGATCACCGCTACGACGATGGCGACGATGAGTCCGGCGGTCATAGGTCTCCTTGTTCGACAGGATGCGGATCCCGAGGGAGTACGACGGCGGTCGCGCCGTCGATGCCGACGACGTCGACCGACGCCCCGACCGGCAGTTGCTCGTCGTCGGCGTACGACCGAGCCGACCAGATCTCGCCACCGATCCGGACCTGCCCGTGACCGTCTCCGAGGGCGGCGACGACGGTGCCGCGCTGGCCGACGAGGGCCGCGGTGCCGGTGCGCAGGCCGGGCGGGAGGTTGCGGTGCCGGCGGGCGATCGGCCGGACCACGACCAGCGCGAGTGCGGCGGCGATCGCGAACACCAGCACTTGCAGCGCGGGCGACCCGCCGGCCGCGGCCATTGCGGCGGCGGGGAGCGCGGCGACCGCGAGCATGCCGAGGACGAGCGTCAGGGTGTGCAACTCGACCAGGCCGAGGACCCCTGCCGCTATCAGCCAGGGCAGCCAATCGGGCATCGAGGCGAACAGTACGACACAGGATTACGCAGCGTGTCCTAGAACATGTTTCGCCGTAGGCTTTGTCCCGTTCGCCCCATTGGGCCGACCGGTATAGACACGTACGGTAGCGAAGTAGGTACACTCTGTATGGCGCAGCCCGATGCTCCGTACGACCGAAGTGAGTCCGGCGACAGCGCCCGGAGAAGGTGAGTCGATGACGCGCGCACGTGCCTTCGTCGGCGCGGTGCCGCAGCGGGTCTGGACCGCCGTGGCCGGGCTCGCACTCATCGCCTCCCTCGCAGTCTCGGTCCTGATCGGTGCTGGTCTTTCGGCCTGGCGCAGCGCGGTCGGCGGTGCGGCGCAGCCGCCGCCGTCCCTCCTCCAGCCGGCCGGCTCCGGCCTGATCGTGGTGCCCGGTGCACCCAACGGGCGCGGTCCCCGGCCGTCGGTTCCGACGCCGGAGCAGCCGGTACCGAGCGCGCCGACGACGTTGCTCACGCCCCCGACAGCGCCGCGTGTTCCCGTCGTACGAGTCGTGCCGGCTGCGTTCACGCCGCACGTTCCGGCCGCGAGCGGGGACTTCACCCCCAAGGTCGTCGAGGTCGACGCAGATGAGGCCGAGGGTTTCGGGCGGCACCTCGCCCGCGGGCACGCCCGCGTACACAAGCACCCCGCGGTGAAGCACCGCGCCCACCCGAGGTCGCACGGCAAGCACGGCAACCACTGCACGGACTGACCCCGGCGTTAGTAATCCCGGCCGTTTGGACCCGGGCGGTGACTTTCTGCGACCATGGGTAACGGCGCCGACCCGGCGCCACCCCCTCTTGCCCGTCCGACCGGCGATCCCGGGTGCGCGGGTGTGAAGACAAGGAATGGCAAACAGTGGCCCGTTCAGCGATGCCGCAGTCGGTCCAGCCGTCTGAGGGTCCGGAGCTCGTCCAGCTCCTGACGCCGGAGGGCGAGCGGGTCGAGCACCCCGACTACTCGATCGATCTGACCGAGGACGAGTACCGCGAGCTCTACCGCGACCTCGTCCTGGTCCGCCGGATCGACACCGAAGCGACCGCGTTGCAGCGCCAGGGCGAGCTCGGCCTGTGGGCCAGCCTGCTCGGCCAGGAGGCCGCGCAGGTGGGCGCCGGCCGGGCGCTGACCGACGGCGACTTCGCCTTCCCGACCTACCGCGAGCACGGGGTCGCCTACTGCAAGGGCGTCGACCCGGTGACCCTGCTCGGCCTGTTCCGCGGCGTCAACCAGGGCGGCTGGAACCCGCACGACAAGGGCTTCCAGCTCTACACGATCGTCATCGGCTCGCAGACCCTGCACGCCACCGGTTACGCGATGGGGCTGCAGCGCGACGGTGCCGACGGCGCGGTGATGGCGTTCTTCGGCGACGGTGCCTCGTCGCAGGGCGACGTCAACGAGGCGTTCGTTTGGTCGAGCGTGTTCCAGGCGCCGGTCGTGTTCTTCTGCCAGAACAACCAGTGGGCGATCTCCGAGCCGCTGGAGCGGCAGAGCCGGATCCCGCTGTACGAGCGGGCCAAGGGCTTCGGCTTCCCCGGAGTGCGGGTCGACGGCAACGACGTCCTCGCCGTACTCGCGGTTTCCCGCGCGGCGCTGGAGCGCGCGCGCGAGGGCAGCGGCCCGACGCTGATCGAGGCGTTCACCTACCGGATGGGCCCGCACACGACGTCGGACGACCCGACCCGCTACCGGCTCGCGGCCGAGCTCGAGACCTGGAAGCTCAAGGACCCGATCGAGCGGATGAAGGCTTACCTGTCGCGCACCGGCATGGCCGACCACGACTTCTTCGACCAGGTTGATGCGGCGGCCGACGAGCTGGCCGCGCACATTCGGGCCGGCTGCCTGGCGCTCGACGATCCGGATCCGCTGACGCTGTTCGACAACGTGTACGCGGGCGGCTCGACGCTGCTCGACGAGGAACGCGAGCAGTTGGCGGCGTACCTCGGTTCTTTCGAGGGGGCGCACTCATGAGCTCGACGCTGACATTGGGCAAGGCGCTCAACGAGGGCCTGCGCAAGGCACTCGAGAACGACCCGAAGGTCCTCATCATGGGCGAGGACGTCGGCCGGCTGGGCGGTGTGTTCCGGGTCACCGATGGTCTGCAGAAGGACTTCGGCGAGGACCGCGTGATCGACACTCCGCTCGCGGAGTCGGCCATCGTCGGTACGGCGGTTGGCCTTGCGATCCGCGGGTTCCGGCCGGTGTGCGAGATCCAGTTCGACGGGTTCGTGTTCCCGGCGTTCGACCAGATCGTGACTCAGGTCGCGAAGATGCACTACCGGTCGGCCGGCAACGTCAAGCTACCGATCACGATCCGGATCCCGTTCGGCGGTGGCATCGGCGCGGTCGAGCATCACAGCGAATCGCCCGAGTCGTACTTCTGCCACACCCCCGGCCTGAAGGTCGTCTCCTGCTCCAACCCCGTCGACGCCTACTGGATGATCCAGCAGGCGATCGCGAGCGACGACCCGATCGTGTTCTTCGAGCCGAAGCGGCGCTACTGGGACAAGGCCGAGGTCGACGCGACCGCGTCGCCGAAGTCGCTGTGGAACGCCGAGGTTGTCCGGCCGGGTAGCGAGGTCACGCTGCTGACCTACGGGCCGTCGGTGAAGGTCTGCCTCGAAGCGGCCGCTGCCGCGGAGACAGAAGGACGTGACATCGAGGTCGTCGACCTGCGTTCGCTGTCGCCGATCGACTGGGAGACCGTGATCGCGTCGGTGCGCAAGACCCAGCACGCGATCGTCGTGTCCGAGGCGCCGGTGTACGCGTCGCTCGCGTCCGAGGTCGCCGCGCGGATCAGCGAGAAGTGCTTCTACGAACTCGAGTCGCCGGTGCTGCGGGTCTGCGGGTACTCGACGCCGTACCCGACGTCGCGGATCGAAGAGGACTACCTGCCCGACCTCGACCGCATCCTCGACGCCGTCGACCGTTCGCTCGCCTTCTAGGAGTCCGTGATTTATGCCTAGTTTCAAGGACTTCAAGCTGCCGGACCTCGGTGAAGGTCTGACCGAGGGCGAGATCCTCAAGTGGCTGGTGTCGCCCGGTGACGAGGTGAAGCTCAACCAGCCGATCGTCGAGGTCGAGACCGCAAAGGCCGCGGTCGAGATCCCCTCGCCGTACGCCGGCCTCGTGACGGTGTTGCATCACGGCGAAGGCGACACGGTCGACGTGGGCTCGCCGATCATCACGTTCGACGTGGACCCGAGTGGCGCTGCCACTGATGGTGGTGTCGCCGCACCCGCGCAGACCAACGTCGCGGCGGCCGCGGACATGGTGCCGCAGATCCCGCACGAGCCGGGTTTGGTCGGCGGGCCGGCACCGAAGGCCGCGACCGAGGAGAAGATCGAGGTCCTCGTCGGCAGCGGGCCGAAGAGCGGCAAGCTCACCCGCCGGCCGCGCAAGCAGGTCGCCGGCGCGGTGGTGTCGTCGGTGCAGCGCGCGCCCGCTCCGGCGCCGCAGCCGGCGCGAGTGTCGGCCGCCGCGGTCGGTGCGCATGCCGAGCAGGTCGTCGGCGAGGTGCACGTGTTGGCGAAGCCGCCGGTGCGCAAGCTGGCTCGCGACCTCGGCGTCGATCTGCGGCTGCTGACCGGTACTGGTCCGCAGGGCACGATCACCCGCGCCGACGTGGAGGCGGCGTCGAACGGCGCCGCTGCTTCCGAACCGGCTGCTTCTTCTGCGGCTGCGCCGAGCCGGTCGATCGACTTCGACCCGGCGACTCGCGAGCAGCGGATCCCGATCAAAGGCGTACGCAAGCAGATGGCGGCGGCGATGGTCGCGTCGGCGTACTCCGCGCCGCACGTCACCATCTTCACCACTGCCGACGTCACAGCGATGATGGATTTCGTCGAGCGGCTGAAGAGCAACCGCGAGTTCGCCGACGTACGGATCTCACCGCTGCTGGTGGTGGCGAGGGCGCTGCTCGTCGCGGTACGGCGCAACCCACTCGTCAACTCGACGTGGGACGACGCGGCGCAGGAGATCGTGGTCAAGGACTACGTGAACCTCGGTATTGCCGCGGCGACTCCGCGCGGGCTGATCGTGCCGAACGTCAAGGACGCCGACCGGATGTCGCTGCGCGAGCTCGACCAGTGACAGCGCGTCGGCGCTCTTGACGTTGGGGACGATCAGGCCGCGGGGTGTCGCCGCGGCGATGCCGAGGTTGACGTAGTCCTTGACGACGATCTCCTGTGCCGCCTCGTCCCACGTCGAGTTGACGATCGGG
>JAVEEG010000304.1 GCA_030840585.1 Frankiaceae bacterium
TGCACCGTCGGGTTGGTCGCGATGTAAGCGGCGAGGCCGGCCGTGTTCGTGCCGAAGCACTCGACGAACCCGCTGGCGCTCGAGGTCAGGCAGTTGTTCTGAAGATCGCGCACGAAATGCGGCGCGCGCACGCCGAGGTTGATCGTCAGGCGGCGGTCGAAGAACTCGCCGCGATACTCCGCACCGACCTGTTCGAGCAAAGCGATCGAGCGGCGGTCGCGCTTCTCGAGAATGTCGCCATTACCGGCGACGATCGGGTTGTTGATCGGGAAGGGCGTGAACGGCTCGCCGTTCACCTCGAGGAACTCGGTCTCGCCCGTCTGGCGGTGCAGGCCGCGGTCGTACGAGGCGATGACGCGGATCGTCTGGGTGTCGGTGATGTCGTAGCGAAGCGACGCGTTGATGCCGATACGCTTGGTGTGCGTCTGGCTCGGAGCGAGAACCCGGACGGTGTCGAGCAGGTCGCCGTCGCCGTTGAGGTCGCGCCCGAAATAGGGGATGCCGCCCAGATAGCCGATCTGGCAGCTCGTATTCACCGTCGGCGGGGTCTTGGAAACGCACTGGTTCGGAGTGGCGTTATTGGGCTGGCCCGTGCCGGCCGGCCTGGGATCGACGTCGCGCAGGCCCTCCTGCGCGACGACCGTGCCGCCGCCGTTCGCCTTCACCCACTGGACGCTCGGATCGATCGTCAGAACCAGGCCCTTGGCGAGCGTGAAGCGCGACTGGGCGCGGACGTTGCCGGTGTTGGACGGATTGAGCCGCTCCTCGAACGCCGCGCCGCAGGTGTTGGCGGCATCGGCGACGCCCGGACGCGCGACCTGGTTGGTGAGGCAGTGGGCGACCGTGTAATTGCGCTCGTCGCGCGTCAGCGGGTAGCGGTTGGTCGCGTCGGAGCCGACGACACGCGCCACGCAGGTCGTCTTGGTGGGATCGCAGCCGACCGTGACGTAGGGATCGGTACGCAGCGGCAGCGAGCCGAAGAAGAAGTTGCGGTTCTGGTTGTAGTGGACGGCGAGCATGATGAAGTCGCCGTTGCTGCGGATCGGCTGATAAAGCTCGGCATTGTACTGCTGCTTGTAGATCCTGCCGCGGTGGCCGTAGACGGTGTCGTTGGTCGCCATGCTGGCGGACATCATCACGCGGGTGCCGAACGGGCCGAAGCGGCCGGTGTCGATCGTGCCGAAGGTGCGGAAATAATCGCCGCCGTCGAACCAGCCGTAGGAGCCTTCGAGGCGGGCGCCGAACGTCTGGAACGGCCGGCGGGTGCGGTAGTTGACGGTGCTGCCCGTCGCCGCCGCGGTCGGGCTGTCGACGTCGGTCGAGCCGAGGCTGACATTGACCTGCTCGATCAGCTCCGAATCGAGCATCTGGTTCGAGAAGATCGCGTAATTGCCGGTGTCGTTGAGCGGCATGCCGTCGAACGTCTCGGCGATGCGGCTGCTGTCGAAGCCGCGGATGATGAGGGTGCCGCCGGCCGAGCCGAACGGATCGTTGTTGGTGAAGCTGACGCCGGGCAGCTGGTTGACCACCTCGTTGATCGACTGGCCGGGCACCTGGCGCTGGATGAACTCGGAGTTCAGCACTTCGCGCGTCTTGGTCGTCGGCGGCACTTCGACTCCGCCCACCGAGGGGGCGCGGGTGCCGGTGACGACGATCGCGTCCTTCTCCATCTCGGTCGTACCGGTGGACTGCGCAAAGGCGGCGGACGGAATGGCGAACGCGCTGGTG
The DNA here is from genome assembly GCA_030840585.1 of Frankiaceae bacterium. Taxonomy (GTDB): domain Bacteria; phylum Actinomycetota; class Actinomycetes; order JAFAQI01; family JAFAQI01; genus BP-197. Next base: position 1,729 of record JAVEEG010000304.1, read on the forward strand.
GCGCACAAGAGCACGAATTTCTTCATCTTTTCCCAACCCCTAGCTTGGCGGTGCGAGCGCGCCTTGCCCCAGAAATGTTACAGCTCAACTCTGGCCGAGGGCTTTCGCCGCTTTCGCGAAGCGGCGGCAAGGACCCCCCGTGCGAGAATGTTCGTCGTCAGCGATTTCTCCCGCAAGAATCGCTCTGGTCCCCCGGATAGCCGAGCCGTGGTCCGCGACCAAGCCCATCGGCCAACTTACCCACAAACAAAGGTTAAAAACCCACAGGCGTTGCCTTTGGGCCACGTCCGGCGGCATCCGGGCGGCGAAATTGCGCGGCGGGCCGCCTTGCCTTATGCCGCCGCAATGTATCCCGATCCCATCCAGGCGACCCGCCGGTGACTCGCGTCGAAGACATACCGGCGCTGATCGATTCGCTCTGCGCGATGTTCGACGAATCGACCGCCGCCCTGCGCAGCTCGCTCGCCCGCTATCTGCTGCGCGGCGAGCGGCCCAATGCGGAAGCGCGCGCGGCGGGCCTGTTCGCCTATCCCGAGCTGCGCATCGACTACGGCCCCGACCGCCCGGCGCGTTTCCCGCCGCGCGCCTTCGGCCGCCTCAACCAGCCCGGCCGCTACGCGATCAGCATCGCTCGCCCGCGCCATTTCCGCAAATATCTGGCCGAGCAGCTCGAATATCTGGTCAGCGACTATGAGGTCGAGGTCTCGGTCGGCCGTTCGGCGAGCGAGATTCCCTATCCCTACGTGCTCGACGGCACCGAGGATCTGCGCCTCGACGAGGTGAAGGCCGCAGACCTCGCCCGCTGGTTCCCGACCACCGAGCTCGCCCATATCGGCGACGAGGTAGCGGACGGCCCCTGGGACTTCAGCCGCCAGGCCGACCGGCCGCTGGCCCTGTTCGACGGCCCGCGGGTCGATTTCAGCCTCGCCCGTCTGCGCCACTATACCGGCACCCCGGTCGAGCACACGCAGCGCTATCTGCTGTTCACCAACTACGTCCGCTACGTCGACGAGTTCGTCCGCTGGGCGGCCGACGAGCTGAAGCGCGAGGACAGCCCCTATGAGGCGCTGTCGACTCCGGGCGGCGTGTTCGTCACCCGCGAGACCGAGGATCCGGTGGCCGCGGTCGCCGACGGCGCCTGGCGCAAGGTGCAGATGCCCGCCTATCACCTGATCGGCGCCAAGGGCGGCGGGATCACCCTGGTCAATATCGGCGTCGGCCCGTCCAACGCCAAGACGATCTGCGACCATCTCGCCGTCCTCCGCCCCGAAGTGTGGCTGATGATCGGCCATTGCGGCGGCCTTCGCCCGAGTCAGACGATCGGCGATTATGTCCTCGCCCACGCCTACCTCCGCGACGACCATGTGCTCGACGACACCCTTCCGGTCGAGATCCCGATCGCGCCGATCGCCGAGGTCCAGCAGGCGCTGTTCGACGCCGCCGCGCAGGTGACCGGCGAGGAGCCGCAGGACTTGAAGGGGCGGCTGCGTACCGGCACCGTCGTCACCACCGACGACCGCAATTGGGAGCTTCGCTTCCAGTCCTCGGCGCTTCGCTTCAACCAGAGCCGGGCGGTGGCGATCGACATGGAATCGGCGACCGTCGCCGCCCAGGGCTATCGCTTCCGGGTGCCCTACGGCACCTTGCTCTGCGTCTCCGACAAGCCGCTCCACGGCGAGATCAAGCTGCCCGGCCAGGCCAACGCCTTCTACGAGCGGGCGATCAGCCAGCACCTTCGAATCGGCATCGAGGCCTTGCGAATCCTCCAGCGCCAGGGCGCCGACCTCCACTCGCGCAAGCTGAGGAGCTTCGACGAGCCGCCGTTCCGCTGAAGCTGTCATTGCGAGGAGCGGAGCGACGCGGCAATCCAGCGACCGCGTCTGTGCC
>JAVEEG010000337.1 GCA_030840585.1 Frankiaceae bacterium
GGGAAGGCGGGACCGAGACCGGGACCGGGAGCAGGGGCGCGGCGCGCCGCGCGACGGCGGGGATGGCGCCGGCGGCGGAACGTGGTTCCGCGTGAGCATCGGCCGCAACAACAACGCGGACCCGAAATGGCTGCTGCCGATGCTGTGCAAGCGTGGCGGCGTCACCCGACAGGACATCGGCGTGATCCGCATCTTCGAGCGCGAGACCAAGGTCGAGATCAGTGACGAGGCGGCCCAGCGTTTCGCCCGGGCCGTGCGCGGCACCGAGAGCGGCGGCATCCGCATCGAGCCGGTCGGCGCGCCGCACCGGGGCGCCCACAAGCCGGCGCGAGGGCGGGACAAGCCGGGACGTCCCGCTCGTCCTGCCTAACCGAGCTCGTGCCGGGCCAGGTCCCACATCAGCCGATACGTTCCGGTCGAGACGATCGGGACGTCGGGCAGGTTTGAGGCGTCGAAATCCCGCTCGGCCACCCCGGCCACGACATCAATCTCCGTGCCTTCGATGAAAATGTACCAGTCGCCCGCCCCGGGATTGGACGCTTCGGGATCTGTCAGGGATTTCGATAGCGCCGGGTCGCTCTCCAGCAGGTGGAGGGAGATGATCCCGTCCCGCGCGCCGGGTTCGAGCCGCTCGGCCAGCCTACGCCGCAACCCGTCCTGACCATCCGGTGCGGGGCGCAGGCGGATGATCGCCAGCGCTGCCCCGCGCCCCTGGCCCCCGCTCGCCGTGATGCGGCCGATCACGCGGCCCATGTTGCGGAATTTCGCGATATTGTTGCGCGACCATTCCGTCTGGTTGGCGAGCGCGCGGCGGTAGGCCGGGCTGTCCAGCACCTCGATGTTCTGGGTCGAGTAGGTGGACAGGTACTTCACGCCGCCCGCGTGGGCGAGGTAGCGCCTCGCCTCGATGAAGCCGTCGATGCCGACGCGTTCGGCGAGGTGCTCCCGGTCGTACCAGCGGTTGAACTCCGCCTCCTCGGCCGGGTCGATATCCATCGAGGTGACGAGCATGCCTCGGCCAGTCAACGGCATCGAGTCCTCCTGTCGCGGCTGGTTGCCGGCCTATGAGCCCGGCAGGGCGTGGACGTCGGCGAAGAAGAAGTCTTTCCACGTCTCCGCAGCGCGCTTGATGACCCCCGATTTGTGGAGGTGGTCGGCGATCTTCATCGTGTTCTGGGGCGCGGCCGAGTACACGGATTCCTTGTCGCCGATGATCTTGGCGAGCTCGTCGACCGAGATCTTCTCCCTGGTGGCGGCAAGGTAGATCTCGGCGGCCTGGCGCGGATCGTTCTTGATCAGGCTCATCGCCTCGTCGAGGGCCGCGCGGAAGGCCGCCATCAGCTTGGGGTTGGCCTCCTGGAACTTGCGCGTCCCGAAGATGACGCCGTTGCTGACCGGGCCGCCCATCACGTCGCTGGAATTCACGACTTTATGGATGTTCGGATCCGCCAGCTCGAAATTCAGGAAGGGCGGCAGCGAGAAGTGGCTGTTCACCTCGCTGCGCGGGTTCGCCAGCGCGATGGCCGCGTCCGGGTGGCCGAGTTGGATCGTGATCGCGTCGAGCTTGTTGCGCCCGGCTTCGCCGAAGGCCTTCTCGGCCGCGATCTGCAGCACGATGGCCTGCATCGAGACCTTGACGGTCGGAACCGCGATCCGGTCCTTCTCGGAGAAATCCGCGAGCGTCTTCACGGCCGGGTTGCGGGTGACGAGCACCATCGGAACGGCGGAGGCGCCCGCGACGCCCTTCACCTCGCCGCGGGTCCGGTCCCAGAGGAGCAGCAGGTTGCTGACGCCGCTCGTGACGAGGTCGACGTTCCCGGACATGAGCGCGTCCGTGGAAGCGCCGCCGCTGGAGAAGGTGAGCCAGCTCACCTTGACGTCCCCGAGCCCCGCCTCGCGCGTCTTCTTCTCAACCAGCTTCTGCTGCTCCATCAGGATCAGCGGCAGGTAGACCGTGCTCGGCTGCCGCGTGATCCTGAGCTCGCTCACCTCCGCCAAGGCAGGGGCGGTGAGCCCGGCGGTGATTGCGAGGAGCGCAACCAGCTTCATAAAACGCATCGATATCTCCCTGGACCGAGCGCTTGCGGCTCGTGATCCCGCCGGGCGCCATGCGCCCCCTGCGGGGTGGCGCAATATAGGCAGGTTTCCAGCGACGCTGACAAGCCGAGCCGCTTCGCGTTTGGCGATCGTCTGTCGTCCAGCGCGTTAATGGGAGCTTCTGGCGCCAGGGGGGCTACCGCTTGGCCCCGCTTCCCCGGCAGGATGGGTGGCCAGGAATGCCATTAGGGCGTCCACGAATTCAGGCTTGCTCGGCGCCGAGCCGTGGGTCGCGCCAGGGACCGTGACGAGCTTCAACTGCGGCATGATCTTTTTGAGCGCCTCGAGATCCGTCCGGTAGGGATCGTCCGCGCCCACGATGGCGAGCGTCGGCACAGTCACCGCTGCCAACTCGCGGTCGGTCACCACCTGGTCGCCGTTGGAGCGGCGGATCGCGGCAAGGGCCAGCACGTCCTTCCCGGCCAGGCTCTTGGCCGAGCGGCGTCGGATCTCCTCGTCGCTCGGGGGCGGCCGGTCCTTCGGCCAGAGCCGGAGCAACTGGGTGCGCAGCAGCCCTTGCTCCATCTCTTCGGCCTCGACCTCGACCCGGCGCTGGTCCTCCGCCGTCCAGTTCCGCCGTCCCGCCCCGCCGCCGAGGGTGGCTGTCAGGAACCGCTCCGGATTCATCGTTAACAGATTGGCCACGATATGCCCGCCCATCGAGTAGCCGATGATGTGAGCGCGCCCGATCCCAAGATGGTCGAGGAGACGGGGTACATCCCGCGCCATTTCGAGGCCGTAGAAGCGCCGCTGGTGCGGCTTGCCGCTCTTGCCGTGCCCGCGCGCGTCGAAGCCGATCACGCGATAACAGGCAGCCAGGCCATCGAACACGCCCGGCTCGACCCATTGCTGCTCGGTGTCGTAATTGTAGCCGTGCACCAGGATGACGGGCTCGCCCCGACCCGCTTCGAGGTAGCGGATGGCCACCCCGTCCGAGTCGAAGAACCGTTCCTCGGCCTGCATCCGCACGCCTTTCCGGACGGCGACGCGGCTACTTCTCGACGAAGGCCTTCTCGATCAC
>JAVEEG010000200.1 GCA_030840585.1 Frankiaceae bacterium
AGGAAGGCGCGGCCGTCGAGATCGCTGGGTTCGAGCACCGCACCCTCGGCCCATTCGTTCCACGCGTTGACGAAAACGAGCCGCTCGTCCGGGGCGAACCGCTGCACCTCGTCGATCGCGCGGCGCAGCCATTGCTCGTACACCCCGACCGACGGGTCGTGCAGGATCAGCGCGCCGCGCCGCCGCCGCGGGCTGTTGTCCCATCCCGGGCACACGACCGGGAACCGCGGCGGCGCCATGCGGGGTGAGCGTTGCCAGCGCCGTTGCACGACGTCGGCGTAGTCGAAGACGCGGTTCTCGCCGTACCCGCGTGGCGACAGACCGAGCCGGCGCAGCGCGCCGTGGCCGCGACCGTGCCGTCGTGGCCGGCCGAGGTCGTCCCAGTCCGGGAAGAAATCGACGCTCGCGTCGTAACCGAGTTCGGCCGGCGAGTGTGCGCGCTCCCACGACGTGCTCTCAACCATGACGAGGTACGGCGACGGGATGCCCTCGGCTTCGAGGACGCGGCGGAACCGTTCGTTGGTCGCGGCGGGATCGGGTAACAGCGACGGCTTGTAGACCATCAGCAACGGCCGGCCGCCGACGTGGATGTAGCGCGGATCGCGCATCGTGCCAGCGAGCCAGCGGGCATGCGCCTCGTCGTCCTCGGCCGAGTGCTGCTGGCGTTGCAACAACACGTCGTCGCCGCCGTCCCACGTGCGGGTCCAGTTCTCGTTGGCCCAGCAGATAGCGAATGGGAAATCCGGCGACCCGGTCGCGAGTAACTGATCGAGCGGGCGATGCAGCAACCGCTTGCCGGCGAACCAGTAGTGGTAGTAGACGAACCCGCTGAGCCCGGCCGCAATCGCGAGTTCGGCCTGCTGCACCCGTACCTCGTCGAGCCGCAGGTCGTAGAAGCCGAGATCGCGCGGCAGCCGCGGTTGCCGATGTCCCGGGAACGCAGGCCGGGCGCGCACGACATTGGTCCACTCGGTGAAGCCCGGACCCCAGGCGGCATCGTTCTCCGGGATCGGATGGAACTGCGGCAGGTAGAACGCGAGTAACCGCGCCGCCGCATTCGAGGTCTCGACGTCCATTGGCGGATAGTGTGCCGCAGTGGGCGTCGTGGTCGCGGGCATCTACCGCGCGGCGAACGCCGAATCACTGCAGCGAATCCTCCGCGACGTGCCGGGTGACTGGCGGATCGCGCTCTGGGCCCTTGACGACGTCCTGCCGTCGCACGCCGACGTCACCGTGGGCAGTGGTCGCGGCGGGAAGTTCGGATTGCTCAACGAAACCTTGGCCCGCAGCGGCATTGACGACACACTGGTGCTCATCGACGACGACGCCTGGCTGACCCGCGGCAGCTTCGCCGACCTCGTCACGATCGCGGCCGAGGCGGGCTTCGACGTGGCGCAACCGGCGCACGATCGCGACAGCAAGTCGACGTACAGCTTCAATCGCCGGCGGCGGGCGTCGGTCGCGCGGGAGACGACGTTCGTCGAGATCGGGCCGATCATCGTGATGCGCGGCCGGGCGCCCTCGATGTTGCTGCCGTTCCCCGACGACATCGGCATGGGCTGGGGCCTGGAACTGCTGTGGCGGCGCGAACGCGCGCGCGGGCTGCGGATGGGTGTCGTCGACGCGGTGACCGTGCACCATCCGGATCCGCCGAACGCGACGTACGCCGACAGCGCCGCCGTGGAGTTCGACCGGGTCGACCGGTTGCTCGCCGAGGACGGCTTGTCCAACATCCGCGACGCCCAACGCACGGTCGGTCGTTGGTGGCGCGGGTGCCGCCGCCCGCCGCGAGGATGGCGCAAATGAGCGTTGTGTTGCAGGTCCCGCGGCCGATCCCGTGGTGGCGGCTCGCCGTCGCTGGGATCGCGCTGCTGACTTTCGTGCTGGTCCGCTGGGCGGCACACGGCAACACGACACCGGCGTTGCTGGTGGGCGCGCTGCTGCTGCTCGCCGCGGTGTTCCGGTGGCCGCGCGTCGCCGCCTACGCCGTCGTCGTCGTCACTTGTTTCGTCACCAGCCCGTACGTGCATCCGGTGCAGATCCTGGGCATCCGTACGGATTTCGGCGAAGCGGCGGCGTACGCGCTGGTCGGGTGGGGTGCGGCGATGCTGATCGTGCACGCGGAGGCGCGGCGGGCCGCGCGGGCCAGCGCACCGTTCGTGCTGCTGGTCATCGCGGCCGCGATCGGCTCGATAGTCGGCCTGGATCGCGGCGCGGATCACAGCATCGTGCTCGGCTTCTTCAAGGACTATCTGGTCTACCTGCTCGCGGTACCGATGCTGATCGCGTTCCGCACTAGGGGGGCTCGCGAGCAACTGGAGACCGTGCTGTTGCGGCTCGCCGATGTCGGCTGCATCTGGGTCATTCTCTCCGCGATCACCGGCGGGCGGTTGCACGTGTCCAGCCCGGCGATCGCGGTGGAGACCCTCGGCGAACTCGTTCCGGCGCAACGGTTCCGGCCCCCACTGCTGTTCGTCCTGCTCATCGCGACCCTGCTGCTCGCCGGGCGGGTCGGCCGTCGGGGTTGGTCGCCGTGGCGGCTGACCGAAAGCGCACTGTTTCTGGTGACCTGGCTGCTGTCGTTGACCCGGAGCTACTGGGTGCCGCTGGTGCTCGCGCTGGTGTTGCTGACCGTGATGCGACCGGGGCGCCGCGATCCGTTGCGAGCGGTGCGAGCCACCGCGGTGCTGGCGATGGTCCTGCTGGTGACGTTGCCGCTTGCCGCCAACGGACTGTTCGGCCCGACCACGAAGGCCGCCGTCGATCGGGTGACGAGTATCGGCAGTTCCAAGCTGGCCACCGATCCGTCGTACCTCGACCGGGTGGACGAGACCCGCGACGGCCTGCACGCGATCGAAGCGCACCCGATCACCGGCGTCGGCGTTGCCAACCCGTACGGCGCCAAGCGGTTGCGCTACGACCCGGTGACGAACTCGACGTACTTCGAGGATCGGCTGTGGTCGCACGACAGCCCGATGCTGGTCTACCTGCAGACCGGCGTGCTCGGCATCGCGGCGCTGATCTGGCTCGCGGTCGCGACGGTACGGCGATCGGTGCGCGCGCGGATTGACCTCGACGAGGAGGACGCGACCCGATGCCTAGTCGGCGCGCTCTCGCTGCTGGCGCTCGGGTTGATGAGCCTGGCCAACACCCACTTGCTGTTCCGGCCGGCCATCCTCGGTGCAGTGGTGGCGTTGGTGCTCAGCGTCCCGGCGATCGACGCGAGGCGACGGCAGCCTTCGCTAGCCGAAGCCGGGTCCGTAGATCCGGCGACTCGCCGCTGACCTCGACGGCGCAGCGGCGCACCATCGCGGCCTCGCGCCACCGGCGGCGGCGGACGAGTTCCAGCGACAACTCGCGCATCGCGACGACGAACAACCGGCGGTGCGATCCGCCGGCGCGCACGTGCAGCAGCCCCGAGGCGCGCACGCCGTCAGCGGTCAACGGATCGATGGTGAGTAGGGCCCGGGCGGACGCGGCCAGCGCCGCCGCGGCGGCACGTTGCGGATCGGCGTCAACCACTGAGACCTGCCCGCCATGCGACCGGTGGTGGTACAGCGGCTGCGCGCTCGCCGCGAACCGGCCGTGCTCGGCCAGCCGGAGCCACGCGGCATAGTCCTCGGCCGGTTCGTCCTCGGTGCGGTAACCGCCCGCGGCAAGCAACGCCTCGCGGCGCAGCATCATCGATCCGTGCCCGAAAGGGTTGTGGGACAACAACATTCCGCGGGTGGTGAGGTCGTCGAGCGGCGCGGCCTGGGTCCGCTCGACAACGCCGTGCACATCAATGACGTCGTACGCCGACGCCACGGCGACGACCTCGGGATCGGCGCGCATGATGCCGGCCTGGACCCGCAGCCGGTCCGGCCGGCACTCGTCGTCCGCGTCCATCCGCGCGACCAGCGGGGCGCGAGCCACGTCGAGGGCGAGGTTGAGCGCGGCGCTGATGCCACGCGCCGGTCCCGCGTGCAACCGGAACCGTGCATCACCGAGTTCGGTGAACAGCTTCGCTGTTTCGTCGGTCGATCCGTCGTCGACACCGACTACTTCGAAGTCGGGGTAATCCTGGGCGCGCAACGACGCGATCGCCTGGGGCAGGAACTCGGCGGCGTTGCGCATCGGCAGCAACACCGACACCGCCGGCTCGGTCACTCGCCGGCCCGGACGAAGTAGCGATAGGTCACCCGGTCGAGGAAGCCGATCGTCGTACCGATCTCGGCGATGCGCCGGAACAGGTTCCAGTCCTGCGGCTCCCCGCGCCGCCAGCAGTTCGGGTTGTACTGCATGAAGCCGAGCCCCATCGAATACAGCACCGAGCCATGAGTGAGACCGGCCGAGCGCATCGGCCAGGCGCCGACCGTGCCGCCGCGCGGGACCAACTCCGAGACGCTGTAGACGAACTCGAGCCGGCGGCGCTGTGCCTCGGCGAGCAGCACCTCGCAGTGGTCGTCGGTGAACTCGTCATCGTCGTCGAGCGGCGCCAGCCACTCGCCACGGGCAAGGACGATCGCGGCGTTCATCGCCCGCACCCCGAGCGTTGCCCAGTACGCGTGCTCGGTCGGCACAGCGGGCGCCATCCGGCGCAGGTTCACATAGCGCAGCCGGGGGTCGCGTACGCCGGCCATCATCCGGTCGGTCTCCGCGTCAGTGCCGTCGCCGATGACGAGGATTTCCAACCGTTCATACGTCTGCCGCAGCGCCGATGCGAGCGCGCGTTCGGCCAGCAACTGCGCGCGGTTGTACGTCGTGATCCGGATGGTCACCAACGGTTCCGGGTCGTCGCTGAGCCAGCAGACGTCCCGACCGGCGCGCGCGTGTTGCAGCGCCGCTCGGTCGTCCCGACGCGCGAGCGCCTCGCGCATCCGCTCGGCAAGTGCGATCGGCCGCCACGGCGAGATCGGCTGCAGGCTCATCGCACGACCGCCGTACAGAGATCCAGCACACCGCGGGCGAAGGCGTCGGAGTTCCAGGTCTCGTCGACGTAGCGGCGTCCGGCTGCTCCCATCTCGCCTCGCAGCTGCGGATCGGACATGAGTTCGTCGAGAGCCTTCGCCCATCCCGCGACGTCGCCGACGTCGACGAACCGGCCGCAGCCGATCGCGTCGAGGTCGACGTCGATGTACGGGTTGCGCGTCATCACGACCGGCCGGCCGAGCGCCAGCGCGTCGGCGAGTTCGGACAGCCCGATCAGCCGATCCGCTGACACCAATGGGATCGCGATCAGCGCTGCGGCCGCCAACGCATCGCGCGCCTCGACCCAGGCGAACTGCCGGGCCGCACCGGGATCGGCCGGCACGGTGCGCGGCTCGACGACTTCCACCCCGGCCGGCACGTCCGGCAGTCCGGCGCGCGACGTCCAGAGCCGGGCCGGCACCGGCGACATCTGCAATGCGCGCACCAGCATGGTGAAGTCACGACCGGTCTTGCCCGCCGCTACGACGACGTCGCCCGGGTCACTGCACGGGTAGATGTCCGGCGATCGGTCCGGACCCCACGGCAGCGCGACGGTGGTCGCCGGATCGCGACCGTGCTCGCTGATGAGCTGGTCCCGCACCCGTGAGCTGAGGCAGCCGATGCCGTCGAACCCGGCCACGACCCGCCGCCACCATGGCGTCGTGGGCGCGGGTTGATGGAACACCGACACGAGTGGCGGCCGGCGGTTACGCGGCAGCTGCGCCAGCCCGGCGACGTGCAACGGCTCGCCGGCGAAGATGAGATCGACCCGGGGTCGCAACCGCAGGATCGACCACTCGTCGCGCAGGTCACCGGCGCGCAACCGCAGGCCCCGTTCGGAGAACCGGGCGAGCGGATGGTCGCCGCGATGATCCGTCGTCAGCAACACGTGCTCGGCTGACTCGAACGCCTGCGCGCCGTACATGTGCTGCACCGGGTACCGGCGTGCGGCCACCTGGGCGCGGATGCCCGTGGCCGAGTAGTTGTGGGAGTAGACGACGCGCATCGCCGTTAGTGTCCTGCATTGTGGCCGGCGGGCGGGTGTCATTCGTCGCGCCGCGGCTGACCGACCGGCCGCGCTCCGGCGGTGAGTTGCGCTCGTTGCGGCTCGCGCAGGCGCTGGCCCGCGCGGGTGATCTCACCATCGTCGTCGTCGGACCCCCGATCGACACGGCCGCCGTACGGGCCGCCACCGGTGCGCGCGAGGTGCTCGCGTTCGACGGCGCGACCGGGATCCGCGGGCGGTTGCTCGGGTTACGCCGGGGCTGGCCGCTGGCGGTGGCACGGGCATGGAACGTCGATGCCGCGCGTGTGGTGAACGAAGCGGCGCGGGCGGGCGCCGTGACGGTGGTCGACTTCCTCGATCCGGTCGCGCTGGTCGAACCGGACGTGCCGATCACGTTGAGCCTGCACAACGTCGAGCGCGATCTCGGCGCGCTGCCGTCAGTGCCGGGCTGGCGCGGGTGGGAGCAGCGGCGGGAGCGCGTCCGGATGCGCCGGTGGGAACAGCAGGTACTCGCCCGGCCGAGCCTGCGCGCCGTCGTACCGAGTGAGCGTGACGCGGAATTGCTCGCGCCGGTCACGGCGACGGTGGTGCCGAACGGCACCGACGTACCGGCGCAGCGACCGGAGCTGCCGGCCGGCGGGCTCGTGCTGTTCGTCGGCGCGCTCGACTACGGCCCGAACCAGGAGGGATTGCGCTGGTGGGCCGATGACGTGTGGCCACTGCTTGCCTCGACCGGCGTGCCGCCGCTCACCGTTGTCGGCCGGGCCGAGTCGGCACTGCCGGCCGCACTCGCCGGGCACGAGAGCCTGCGGATCGTCGGCGCGGTCGACGACGTGACGCCGTACGTCGACGCCGCGACGGTCAGCGTCGTACCGCTGCGCACCGGCGGCGGCACCCGGATCAAGTTGGTCGAGGCACTGGCGCACGGCCGGCCGGTGGTGACGACGAGCAAGGGCGCCGAGGGCATCCCGGTCGACGACGGGGTGCATGTCGCGTTGGCCGACGACGCGCCCGGATTCGCGGCGCACGTCGCGGCGCTGTGGTCGGACCGGGCGCGGCGAGAACGGCTCGCGCACAACGGTTATGAGCTGGCGCAACGATTCGACTGGCGCGCGATCACCGACGAGTTTGCTGCGCGGTTACTCGGTTGAGTACGTCCAGCCAGTCGCGCGCGCAGCGCTCGGTGAGGTCGTTCCCCGTGACTCTCGCGGTCGGCCACGGCTGTCGTTGGTAGCGCTCGAACGTCGCGGCCAGCGCAGCGACATCACCGCTCTCGACGAGTGATTGGTCGGTGAGCAGCGACGGCAACGCACCGGCGGCGTAGCCGAGCACCGGCAGCCCGCAAGTGATCGCGAGGATCACGGTGCCGCTCTGCGTCGCGCCCGGATACGGCGCGAGTACGACGCCCCCTCGGGCCAACTCCTCGCCGAGCCGTTCCTCCGAGACGAAGTCATCGCCGCCGATATGCTCGACGTTCGGGTGCGGCCGCGGACCTTTGCCGACCACCGTCACGCCGGTGCCGTCAGGGAGTGCGTCGATCAATCCGGCGATGTCGGCCGCGCCTTTGTCCCGGCGGATCGCACCGAGCAGTAGCACCCGATCCGATCGCGCTGGCGGATCGTTGGGAAGGAAGCGCTGCCGCCACTCGACGTACGCCGGATGCGTTACGACCGAGCACTGCGTGCCGTCCGTGAGCGACCGGTCGTGCACGACGACCGCGGCGGCGCGGCGGCGTAACAACGCTTCGGCCCGACCGCGGATCCCGGTCGCGCGCCGGTCGGCCCGCGGGTTGTGGTCGATCACGATGACCCGGCGACCGAACAGCGCGAGCAGGAACGCGTCCCACGCATCGCGCGACCACACCACCACGATCGGCGCCCGCGACCGCCAGGACACCAGAATCGCAACAACCACGCCGAAAAGCCGGCGCCGCACCACGTCCAACATCGACGACATCGCCTTGGGCGCGGCCAGCACCCGCCGCCCGGTCACCCCGTCGGGAATCCAGCTGAGCGCGCGCGAGCAGACCAACGTGACCTCGCGTTGGTTGCTGAGGACAGCGGCGAGTTCGCGTCCGTACGGATTGACCGGGTCGACGTCGTAGAGCACCAGCGACTCAGCCATCGATCGCCGCCCGAACACCGGTGGCGAAGTTCGCCACCATCGCGGTCAACGTGTAGGTCTCGGCGGCAATGCGGCAGCCGTCACGCAGCCGCTCGATCGCGACCGGATCGGCGAGCAGGTCGGCCACCGCGGCACCGAACTCGGCGGCCGTCGTACCTGCCGGCAGAACGCGCGCGTTCACGCCATCGGCGAGGTAGTCGAACTCCGGGCTGTGGTGCGCCCACTGCATCGTGACGACCGGCGCCCCGGCCGCGAACGCTTCAACCACCGCGAGCCCGACGAGCCCCGGCATCAACACGAGTTGCGCGGTCGTCAGCCGGGCGGCGAGGTCCGCGTCGCGCAATGGCCCGACGATGGTCAACCACGGTCGGATCCGCGCGGCGTCTTCCAGGTACGGCGACAGCGGCCCGGCACCGATGACGTCGAGGCTGAAGCCGGGCGTCATTTGTGCCACGACATCGGCCGCGGCGACGAGCACGTCGAGCCGCTTGTCGTCGTACAGGCTGCCGACGAAGACGCACTTTCCGGCCGGGCGATGTTGCGGCCACGACGACGGTGCCGCGGCCGGCCGGATGCTGTTCTGTACGACGGTGATCCGCTCGCTCGGGAATCCAGCGGCAGCGACCTCCTCGGCGACCGATGCGGTGTAGGCGAACCACCAGTCGGGTGCTCGTAGCCACCAGCGCTTCCACCGTTCGCCGGGTCCGTTCGGCCGACGCGACTGCCGGTTGCGGCCATGGCCCCAGTAGGCGACGCGTGGGCCGCCGAACCGGCGGCGGGCGAACAGCACGTAGTTGACGAGGTGCCGGTTGCCCTGTTCGACAACGACGAGGTCGGCGCCGCGGCTGTGGCGCAGCATCGGCATCCAGACCAAGCCACGCATGCGGCGCGGCTGGACCCGGGTGGCCCACGGCAGGTCGCCGGCATCGGAACGTTGCGACCGTTCGTCGTCGGGCGCGCCGACAACCAGTTCGAGTTGTACGCCGTCCGCCGCCAACCGGTCTCGTAGTTGGGCGAAGAAGTCGACCCGGTAGTGCGTCAGCAACTCCTGCACGATGACCACCCGGCGGGTCACGCGACCACGTCCCGATAGGTGCGTTCGAGCAGCTCGACGAGGGCCGGCTCGGTGTGCCGGGCGCAGTACTGCTCGCGCGCGATCCGGCTGCGCCGGTCGAGCTCGGCATCGTCGGCGAACGCGACCTCCAATGCGGACGCGAGCGCATCGGCCGACGCGGCAGCGGACCATCCAGCCGCACCGATCACCCCCGGCAGCGGCCCACCGGTCGTGACCAGCAATGGGCGCGCGGCGGCCAACGACTCCACCACGACCATCGGCAGGCCCTCGTAGACCCGCGACGGCACGACGGTCAGCGCGGCCGACCGCAGCGCCTCGGTCACGCCATCGGGTTCGAGCCGGCCGGCCAGCCGGATGCCGGGCACGTTCGCGAGTTGAGCACGCAGCGGCCCGTCCCCGACGATCGTGAGCGTGTTGTGCCGGTCCGGCAGGTTCGCGCGACGCCATGCGTCGACGAGCAGGTCGACGCCTTTCTCCGGATCGAGCCGGCCGACGAACACCGCGCCGGCGCCGACTGGGACCGGCGGCCCGGGATCGGCGACCGCGTGCGGTCGCAGCACCATCGACGACCCGGGCAACCCGTGCCGGCGCATCCGCTCGGCTTGGAACTCGGTCAAGACGAAGTAGCGCGCAACGTCGTGACGCCACCGGTTGCGATGCACCGCTGCGGTCGTTGCCATCACCACCGACTGCGGCCGCGAGCCGCGATAGCAGCCGTGCACGACGCCGGGGTGCTGCACGGTCCGGCCGAGGCAGTCCTCGCATGGATGGCCGTCGCGAAAGAACGTGCCCTTCATGCAGGCGTGCCGATAGTTGTGCAGCGTCTGTACGACGGGAACTCCGCGCCGCCGCGCCACACCGATGACCGCCGGCGACAGCAACGGGAACGGGTTGTGCAGGTGCACGACATCCGGCCGATGCTCGTCGATCAGCCGGCCGACGTCGCGAACGGCTTCGCCCGACCAGATCGGACTCACCGGCAACGTCGCACGTCGCCGTAGTGGCCAGGTCGCGATCTCGTCGCTGGATCGCAGGTACGGGACGACGTCGTGCCCGGCTTCGCGAAGCAGCCGGATCTCTTGGTCGACAACGACGTTCTCGCCGGACGGATTGGCATCGACGTACCTGTTGTGCAGGACGGCGATGCGCAGGCGACTCACGCCTAGGACACTAAATGGCCTTCGGCGCGCCGCGACTGCTTCGACGTACCGACGCGAGGAAGCGCAGGTTGCCAGACAGGTACCGGCGGAACAGCCGGCGCGGCTCGGTCGCCAACCGGTAGATCCATTCGAGGCCGGTCCCGTGCATCCATTGCGGCGCCTGCCGCTTGTGCCCGGCGATGAAGTCAAAGGCCGCGCCGACGGGCACGAACGCCGCATCGACGAGCTGGCTGAACTCGGCCGCGAAGATGTCCTGCTTGGGCGTGCCGAGGCCGACCCAGACGAGATGTGCGCCGGACAGCCGCAACCGGCGGACGACCGCGGCGTGCTCGATCGGGGACAGCGGCCGGAACGGCGGCGCTTCCGCACCGACGATCTCGAGCCCGGGGAACTGCGCGGTGAGATTCGCGACGAGTGCGTCGATCGTCTCCTGCGTCGCGCCGTACACGTAGTGCTTGATGCCGAAAGCGATACCGCGCTCCATCGTCGCGAGCATGACGTCGGCACCACGGGCCGGGCCGGTGACGTCGACGCCGAGCGCGCGACCCACCCAGGCGACCGGAGTGCCGTCCGGCAGGTTGAGGGCGGAGTCGTTCAGCATCCGGCGGTAGCTCTCGTCCTGCTGCGCCAGCGCGAGGGTGTAGGCGTTGCAGAGGTGCGTGTGCGCGCCGAGGTCGCGCAGGCCGAGTTCGAGCAGCTGGTCAGCGGCTTCCTCGACGCCGAAGCCGTCGATGCGGACACCGCTGCAGGTGTAGCTGCGATACGTCCAGGTCGGCCGACCCGACGCGCGCGAGCGCGCGACGCCCGTCGCCGGAGCGAGCGACAACGGGGTCAAGGTGTCGACGGGCAGCACGAAGCAAGCTCCTTGCAAATACTGGAAATTCGGGGTCCGACTTCCAGACAACGAACAACCGGGCGAAAAGTTGCGAGGGTTATCCTCAGGCTCGTGCCGAGACTCGGGCGATATGGGACATCTGCCCCACACGCGGCGTATGTCGGCAGCAACCGGATGCTCATGGCCTTACCCAACGGCCACCATCTCGTGCTGATCGCCGACGACCTCTCGCTGACGCCGGACCTCGTCACGGGCGGCATGTACGACTGGCCGTTCTGGCGTTTCCTGCACCGCCAGCTGCGACCTGGCGACCACGCCGTCGACATCGGCGCGAACATCGGCCTGTTCACCGTCGCGATGGCCGCGATCGTCGGTCCGTCCGGGCGGGTCACCGCGTACGAAGCCGACCCGGAAGTCGCCGACGTCCTCACCGACAACGTGACGTCGAACTGGATGGCCGACTGGGTTTCCGTCGTACCGCTGGCAGCCGGTGGTACGGCGGGAACTGTGACGCTACGACGGCATCCGCGCTACCGCGGGTCGTCTGCCGCGGGTGTCGACGACGTCTCGCAACACGCCGTTGCCGCCGGCTATACGTCGGTCGACGTCGCACGGGAGCGACCCGACGAACGCCTCGCCGACGAGGCGCGGCTGCGGCTGGTCAAGGTCGACGTCGAGGGCGGCGAGGCGGACGTCGTACGTGGCCTCGCCGGCCTGCTCGACCGCAACGCGATCGATCTCCTGGACCTCGAGATCGTCCCGGACAACGCGGCGTCCGCAGCCGAGTTGCGCGACGTGGTCAACGAGCTGCTCGGTGCTCGCGGTGCCCGGCCGCATCGCATCGACGACCGTGGCCGGTTGCAAGCGCTGCGGCCGGAGGAGGTCCTCGACGGTTCGCGGCACCCGCACGTGGTGTTCGACCTGCGGGCTACTCGAGCAACAACCGGCTGATGATGAGCTTCTGGATCTCCGACGTACCGCCGCCGATCGAGCCGAGCTTGGCATCGCGCAGTGCGCGTTCGACCGGGAAGTCGCGCAGGTAGCCGTAGCCGCCGTGGATCTGGATCGCGTCCAAGGCGTTCTGTACGGACATCTCGCCGCACATGAACTTCGCGATCGACGCTTCCATTTGATGTGACTGGCCGTGCTGCTTCAACCAGGCCGCGCGGTAGACCGCCGTACGGCAGGCTTCCAGCCGGACCTTCATCTCCGCGAGCTTGTGCGCGATCGCCTGGAAGTGCGCGATCGGCCGGCCGAACTGCTGGCGTTCCTTGGCATAGCGGACGGCGACGTTCAGGGTGCTCTGCATGCCGCCGATCGCGCTCGCCATCATCACCGTGCGCTCCCAGTCGAAGCACTCGAACGCGATGCGCCACAACGCTTCGTCGTGCACGCCGAGGACGGCGTCGGCTGGCACCCGGCAGTCGACCAGCGCGATCTCAGCGGTCGGCGACGAGCGGCAGCCCATCTTGTCGAGCTCGCGCCCGACTCGAAAGCCCGGGTTGTCGGTCTCGACCAGGAAGGCGGTCGCGCCTTTGTCGGACGTCTTCGCGAGCACGGTGCACAGCTGCGCGATCGGACCGTTGGTGATGAAGATCTTCGTGCCGTTGAGCACCCACTCGTCGCCATCGCGGACAGCGGTGGTGCGCAACCCGGCTGCATCCGATCCCGCCTCGGGCTCGGTCGAGGCCCACGCGCCGATCCAGCTGCCGTCGCACAGCCTCGGCAGGTAGGTGCGCTTCTGCTTTTCGGTGCCGTGCAACCAGATCGGCACCGTGCCGATCACCCAGTGCGCCCCGAGCGAGAGGTTGAAGCCGCCGTCGTGACCGCCCTCGGCGATCGCCTCGTTGGCGAGGCAGCAGTCGATGATCGATGCGCCGCCGCCGCCGTACTCCTCGGGGATCGGCAGCCCGGCGAGGCCGAAGTCGCCGAACGATTTCCAGACGCCGGGATCCCATCGGCCCTCGCGGTCGCGCTCGGCCGCGCCGGGCGCCACGACATCGCCGGCCCACTCGAGCACGCTGGCCCGGAACGCCTTCTGTTCGTCGGTGATCGAGAAGTCCACGGGCTGCAATCTACGCTCGGCCGATGAGCCGTTCTCTCGTCGTCAAGCTGACCAGCGGCGCCGAGGCTGCCGAGCGTTGCGCGCAGGCGTTCACTGTCGCGTCGGTCGCGATCGCGAGCGGCATCGACGTGTCGCTGTGGTTGACCGGCGAAGCGTCGTGGTTCGCGCTGCCCGGGCGGGCCGAGGAGTTCGAGTTGCCGCACTCGGCACCGCTGGCCGAGATGCGCGCCGCCGTACTCGCTGGTGGTCAGTTGACGCTGTGCACGCAGTGCGCCGCGCGGCGCGATATCACCGCTGCGGACGTGCTGCCCGGCGTACGGATTGCCGGCGCGCAGACATTCGTCGCGGAAGCGCTCGCGGATGGTGCGCAGGCGCTTGTCTATTGACGCTTAGCGGACGCTGGCCACCGTGTAGGTCACGACGCCGCCGAAGACATCGCCGGTCTGCGCGGTCTGCGGCACTCGCACCTTGACGGTCGCGGTGGCGGCGGTGATACCCGCGCCGGAGTTCGCGCCAGTTGTCAGCACGGTCACGGGAGTCGTCAACCCCTGGTCGGTCACGGTGGTCACGTTGGTCGCGAGCACGCCGCCGAGGGCGTCGGGTACGACGTTCGCGGTGCTCACCTTGACGTTGGCGGCACCGAGGCCGGTGCCGGTCACGGGGTCGCTGTAGGTCGCCGTCACGGCCCAGCCGTTCGTCGTACCGGTTAGGTCACTGACGGACAGGACGGTCGCGCCGATCGAGTTGCTGAAGGTGCCAGGCGCCGTGCTGACGGAGACAGCCACGCCGGTACCGGCAATGGTCAGCGCGCCGGTGGCAGCGGTCGCGGTGACGGTGGTTGTCACAGTCCCGGTACCGGAGCCGGCGAACGCGGCGAGCGGTGTGCACGCCAGTGCGACGCCAGTGACACCGGCCACCACGAGTCGGGTGCGCGTGGTGCGGAACATATCGACCTCCTAGACGCCGGCGACGGCGGGTGAAATGACCATGCGTTTCGTCGTTCCTGGGTGGTATCGGGCAACGAAAGTACGAGGCGCATGACTCAGGCGGGCCATTTGCCGCCTAGTCATTTGTGACTAGGCGGCAGCCGGTTGGCTCAATGCAGGCCCGAACTAGGAGGCGCAGTTCCGCTGGACGGTGCTGCCGACCTGCTGGGGGCCAGCAACGGTGGCGAGGTAGGTCCAGCTCTTGGTGGCGCATGCGCCGGTCGTCGTCTTGTTGTCCGATTGCGTGGCGGTAACCACCATCGTGAGTGTGTGGTACCCCGGCACGAGCGAGGAGGCGTAGGGGTACCTCACCCAGAGATCCGCAACCACGCCCGCACTGCCGCGCCCGCTTGCCGTTTGCGCGTCGCCGCGAGTGGGTGGGCTGGAGCCGTCAAGCGCCTGGTCGGTCAGTTGCCCGCGGATCGTGACGACGTTGTTCGGGCAGCCGACCGCAGTCGCCGTCGCGGGAGCTTCCCAGTGGTACCACATGTCGGTGCTGCCGAGGAGCCTGTCCGCCGAGGCGTCGCCGATGTCGATCCGCAGCGACGACGGCACGCACGTGTTGCCACCGATACCGAACACCTCGCGGGTCGCGAGCTGCTCGACGGGGTCGAGGACGGAACCTGTTCCCGACGTACTGCCGCCGAGGGTGACGACGCCAGCGTCGCGGTAGGGAAGACCATTGATGTAGACGATGTCGTCCGCGTGCGCGGCGGGGGTGAGCGCGCCGACGATGCACATAGCGGTACCGACGACGGTCAGTGTGCGGATGAAACGTTTCACCGGGTTCTCCTCTGTTCGTGGCTAGTTGGGCGTGCGGGGTCGACCTCCGTTCCGATCTCGGGCATGGCGGGACTTACGCGGCGCCGATGCGTCACGCGGTGAGTTGGGAGAAGTGAGTAGCTAGGTGCCGAAACCGTTGACAGTGATGGGATTCCAGGACGCTTCGGCGCCAGCGGCCGCTACGACGTCCGGAACGGTGTTGATACTCGCCGAATCAGTGCCGGCGAAGGACAGAGTGGCTGTGAAGGCGCCGTGCGCGGCGCCGTAGTTCGAGACCGCTAGGCAACCGGGACGGAACTTCGCCCCGGTGCCGATGAGGTGCATCCGGATAGGAGTGCCATCCGAACGCAAGCCGTCGATGTCGAGCCGCCACTCGCCGGCGACAGGCGCACCGTGAGCCACGACGCCCAACGCACAAACGGTAAAGGCATATGCGTTGTAGCTGATCTCGATGTCCGCATGTGCAATCTGCGATGTGCCTGCGCTGGCGGTCGGGCTACCGGAGACGATGCCCGCGGTAAGCACCACGCCCACCGCAGTCGCGACGAGACGATGCGCTCTCATCGGTGACCTCCTACTACCGACGGCCGTCTCGGCGGGCTTACCGTCCACTCTGGGTTGCGCTCATGCCGGCATTGGATAACAGCGTTGTCACCAATCTCATCGCAAACCGGCACGACCGATTCGGTTGCATGGCAGTACTGGCACACGGTGCGGGCAGGTACTAGGTCGAGCCGGTCGCCGCCGCCGCGAAGAGACGGGTCGCCGCAGTCCACACCACCGATGGGTGCCGTCACACACATCGTTGGAGGACTTGCCGGCCCCATCGCGATGCCGAAACCGCTCGCACGCCCGGCGTCGGCTCCGGGCGCGATCGATTTGCGCGGCAGTGTCGGCGACACGGTCGCCTGCTTGCTCTCAACAGTCCCGACGACGGGCGGTCGCTGGCCGGCGGCATGTCCGAATGACGAAGCTTGCACGTACCCGGTCGAATTGGCGGTGCCGAGCGCCGCGACAATCGAGATCGACACGACGCTCGCGACCAGCGCCGACGTTGAATCGGAGGGCACCTGCTGCAGCTTGCGAATTCGCACGCCGAGCACCATGAACGCCGCGACAACCTTCGCCCACCGTGCGCGCGCTGCCCTGCGCGCGCGTTGCATCAGCATCCCGACCGCCGCCGGGCTGATGCCGAGGATCTTCGCGATGTCCTCCCGGCTATGGCCGGCTGCGCCGAGGAGCAGCACTTGCGCGTGCCTCGGGTTCAGGGTCGCCATGGTGCGTGCCAAGTCCGCGTTTTCGACTGCCTGCTCCGCCGCGTCCGACGACATCGCATCGGGCACCGCGGTTAACGGACTCGGGTGCGGCCGCTCCCATCGCCGGTATGCCGTCCGGATCTGGCGCCGAATGATGTTCGTACCAACGCGCCGACACCACAGCGCCAGCTCGTCCGGAGAGGCGAAGCGCTCGTAGTGTTTGCGTGCGCGCATCATCGTCTCTTGCGTCACGTCATCGGCGTCGATGCCCAGGTACGACGCCCACGCGAACGATGCGCGCAGTTGCGACCAGCGCTCGCGGTAGAACTCTTGGAAGTCGACTGCGCCCGTCTGGTGAGTGTCGTCACTGCCCATGCTCGCCCCGTTCAGTTGCCGCTCGGTGCTGGGAGGCCGCGCGCATCGTCTTGTGGGTGCCGTTCTACTCAACAAAGCCTTGTAGGCGCTACCTACATAACGCCCGGTTTTCGATCAAATTCGGACGTTCGGGTCGATACCTTCACGTTGGCGAGAACTCGCCACGGGGATGGGGTGGACATACGTTTGACAAGCGCCACAGAATGCGACCGGCCGGTATCGTATTAGGCGCCGGCCAATTGCGCTGCGTCGCCGTCGCGACCCACTGTCAACCGCCTGCGGACCCAGACCAACGGCCACCAGAAAGGCTCGGATAACGATGCGGGCAGTACGACGAATCTTGCTTGTCGCTGCTCAAATACTTGCACTCATCGCAACCACCTCCGCGCTCGCCGGGCCGCTCGATCCGCCGACGCACAAGCTCTCCGTCGTACTACTCGAACCAACGGTGAAGAAGCCGGCGACACCAAAGCTGACGATGGCGATGACGCCGTCACAGGACTACGGCGCCCTCGTCATTGCCGCATTCGAGCCCAAGGGCAAACAGCGGTTACTGCATGACGGACTGGACTCGTGGTACATCGAAGCGCGCCGCGGCGGCTCCTACCCGTCGGTCGCCGTCAACGGTTCCGAACAACTCCCGCCGTGTCCCGCCGCCGTACTGTGCTCGACGCCAGTCTTTCCGTCCGATGTCGAGCAGTACGTCGACACCTACATCGTTCACTTCACCCCGCACACCACAAAGAAGCGGTACTACATCTATGTAAGCGACACCGACGTCACCTACGACGTCAGTCCGGGCTGGCGAGTGCGGACCGTCAAGGGCGCCGCGCTGATGCAATTCCGCGACACCGGAACCGAGGTCCGAGTGAGCGTTCCGTACCGCCAGTACATGGTTGAGGACTTCCATGGCGTCACTGCGCCCCGCGCCAACGGGCCGAGCGTGGCATGGGCAACGATTCCGTGCTGGCCGCCGCCTGCCCCCGGCGGTTCCGGACACGCCTTCCTTCGCGACAACGCGACCGGCACGATCAACTCCAACCGGACGATGGATTGCAACGCTTACCGCTCAACGGCAGAAGGCGCGTCCGACCAGCCCACGGTGTGGCGCAACGACGGCGCATCGCTTGGGTGGAGCGGCGGATTCGTCAACCGACTGGTCGTCGCCGTCCTTCCACCTACGTAGCGCTGTCCGGTCCGGCGACTGCGGCGCGCAACGCTTCTAGTTCGCGTTGCCGGGCACGGTGCCGGCGCCACATCTCGAACGCAATCAAGACCAACAGGATCAGCAGGAACAACAGCGCCAGAAACAACGGCCAGCCCTCGACGAACACATCCTTCGACTGTGACGTCGTCCCCTGCGGCGAGGTGAGAGTGAGCCGCACCGTGTCCGGGCCGGGCGGCAGCCCGTGCAAGCACGGCAACGTCACCGTCGCGCTCGCACCCGGCAGCACCGCGCCGAGCCGATCCACCGTGACCCGGCGGCTACCGAGCCCCAACGACGAGTCGACCGTGAGCCGCGCGCGCGGATCGATGACGAGACCGGTGGGATTCGCGTAAGACACCCGCGGGCAGATGTCGCGACCCTTCGGGTGCAACGTGAGCTTGGTGATCGTGACGGTCGTCGGCGGCCCGCCACGACCGTCGTCCGGTGAACGAGTCGGCACCGGGCTGCTAGTCGGCGCACCTGGCACGGTCAGGTAGACGCCCATCGCGAACCGAGTTTTCGTCTGTACCCCGCCACCGCCGCCGGTCGCTGCCGGTTCCGCGACGATGCCGCCGACATGTTCACCACCGCCGGCACCAGTGGGTACGACGAGCCGGAACGGAACCACGGTCGACGAGTGGCCGGGCAGTTGCAACCGGGTCGCCGCCATCTTGATCCAGGCACCGACATCGTGAGTCGGCTGCCCTTCCGCGCTGAAGCCAAAGCCACCGTTCAATGCGGGGATCGCGTCGGCCGGATAGACATCGATGGTGGCCGAATCGGACCCGACGTTGAGGATCCGCACCCGATCGGTGAACGGCACGCGGGGGTTGACGACGCCGAGCTCGAGGTGCGTGCCGCTCTTCGACGCGAACCGATCGCCTGGCACCGGGGTGACCGAGATCCCGGCCTGCTGATCGCCCGCCGCCGACGCGGGCAGTGGTGCCAGCGTCAGGACGGCAACGGCGACCGCGCTGAGCAGTCCCCGTCCCGCCGCCATGGTTCGCAGGCTAACGCCCACGCGCCGTCTAGGTTGGCAGGGTGAACGACGGACGCGTCTCGCTCGACGACGCGGACATCGCGCGCCTGCATCAGGTCGCGCTCGGCCTGCTCGACCCCGGGGCGTTACCGCCGGCCGAGGTGTATGTCGACAGCGAGGGCAACGAGATCGCTCGCTACACCAGCGGCGGCATCGACTTGCGCGAGCCGAGCCCCTGGCCCGCACCGGCGTCGGTACGGACCGACGCGCCAGTCGTCGTCGCCGTACCGGAACAGTTGCCGGTCGGCACCCTCCCGTCCGCAGACGCGGTCTTGCTGTTGCCGACCGCCGGCGTCCGCGTCGACGACGCGCGATTCGTCACGTGGGCGCATGCATGGCGGGCGATCGCGTCCACCGTGATCGAGATCCCGTTCACGCCGTACGACGCGCTCACCCGAGCCGGCGAACTGGTGGCGGCGTACTCGACCGCGGATCGCATCGACATCGCGACCGTTGCCCAACCGGAATGTGGCGGCCAGGTCGTGTTCTTCACCGGTTTCTCCGGATCCGGCAAGTCGACGATCGCGCGCACTCTGGTGACTCGCCTCGTCGAGCAACGCCCGGTGACGTTGCTCGACGGCGATGTCGTACGCACCCATTTGTCCCGTGGGCTGGGCTTCTCCCGCGAAGACCGCGACACGAACATTCGCCGGATCGGTTGGGTCGCCGCCGAAGTCGCGAAGCACGGCGGCATCGCGGTGTGCGCGCCGATCGCGCCGTACGACGAAACCCGGCGCTGGGTCCGTCGTACCGTCGACGCCGCGGCGGGCGCGGGCAGCTTCGTCCTGGTTTGGGTGTCGACACCGCTCGAGGTCTGCGAAGCCCGTGACGTCAAGGGTTTGTACGCGCGCGCCCGCGCCGGCGACATCCGCGGCTTCACCGGGATCGACGATCCGTACGAACCGCCAACCGATGCAGACATCGTCATCGACACCAGTGCAGTGACTCTCGATGAGGCCGTCGACATCGTGCTTGCGGCAATTGCGACAAATAGCGCTGCGGGTGGTCCGGAGTAGACCAGGCGGACTAGCCCAACCGGTTTGGCCGTGTCACGATGTAGCCAGTGATGCGCATCGCTAGTTCGGCCAGCTGGGCTCTCCCACCGGTCGCTCGTTCCGTCGTCGAGGCTCGACGACATGTGCGCGCGACCCTTGAGGAGTGGCAGTTGACTGCCCTGAGCGACGCCGCGCAGCTGCTAACAAGTGAGATCGTGACCAACTCCCTGTTGCATGCCCGGTCGCCGATCCGGCTGACCGTCGAGCAGACGGAGACAGGTGTGCGGGTCGCGGTCACCGATGGGTCGACCGTCGTTCCCACCATGCGAGCCCGATCGACGAGTGCCACGACCGGTCGCGGTCTGGTGCTGCTGACGCGGCTCGCGGATGAATGGGCGACTGAGCTTTCCGACGGCGGAAAGACCGTGTGGTTCACGTTGCGCACGGACCGCGATCCGTGGCAGGACGCCAGTGCGGCCGACGCCGCGGATGAGGTGGGTCTATGACCACACGCGAGGCAGCGGAGCCGCAAGGCTCGCCACTCGGCCGCTATGACCCCGACGCTTCGGACGGGTTGCACGAGGTGCGGTTGCTGAACGTGCCGGTGCGGCTGCTGGTCGCCGGGCGCGAGCACCACGACGACGTGATGCGCGAGTTCGCGATGCTCGCACTGGCGGAAGACGCCGATGTCGAGCACACGCCGAAGCGGCTGCTCGAACTGGTCGACGTGCTCGGCCGGCGTTACGCGGCGGCGGCCGCCCGGCCCGATGCGGAGGTCGACCAAGCCATCGCGCGCGGCGAGACCTCGATCGATCTCGTGTACCACGTTCCGGACCATGTCGCGACCGCGGCCGACGAGCTGGCCGCGTTGATGGACGAGGCGGACGACTTCTGCCGCGACCGCCAGTTGCTGGCGCTGGCCCGGCCGGAGCGGGTCATCGACTTCTCCCGCTGGTACCTCGACGAGTTCCGCCGCCAGATCGCCGGCGAGCCGCCGACACCTTGGGACGGTCCGCTCGACCTCTGACTAACCCGGTTCAGTGGCGGAGGCGACGGCGGCGAGCAGCGGGCCGGCCAGCGCGGGCTGGCAGATGAGCAGATCGAGGGTCAACCGTTCTTCGGTGTTGAAGGTCAGCGGCGATCCGTCGAGGCGGCTCACGTGCAATCCGGCCGCGGCGGCCACCGCAGCCGGGGCGGCGGAGTCCCATTCCTTCATCCGGCCGCGATGTACGTAGGCGTCGGCCTCGCCGAGAAGTATCGACATCGCCTTCATCCCGGCGGAGCCGATCGGTGTGAGCGCCGCGCCGACGGTCGCGGCGACCTCGGCGACGAACTCCGGCGCACGCGAGCGGCTGACCGCGAGTCGAGCGTGGTCGCCGGCCGCGGGCAGCGCCGGGAAGTGACCGTCGGTCGACAGCGTCGTACGGCGGGCCGGTAGCGCGACCGCAGCGGCGGTGAGGCCCGGAACGTTGTCGAAACCGCGCGAACCCCGCTCCCACAACGCGACGTGTACGGCCCAGTCGGTGCGGTCGCGCTCGCCGTACTCTGACGTCCCGTCCAGCGGATCGACGATCCAGACCCGGTCCGCGTCGAGCCGGGTCAGGTCGTCGGTGCCTTCTTCGGACAGTACGGCGTCGTCCGGCCGGCTCGCCGTCAACTCGGCCAGCAGGAACTCGTGGCTGTGCTGGTCACCGGCCGCGCGCAGCGCCGCCGGATCGTCGTAACCCATGCGGGCGCGCAACTGCAGCAGCAAGTGACCGGCGCGGGTGGCGAGGTCAGCCGCTAGTACGGCGTCCGCGGCGGTCGTGTCGGCGGTCACAGCAGCATGCCCGCGCCGACGGTCGCACCGGTCGCCTCGTCGATCAGCAGGAACGAGCCGGTGGTGCGATTGCGCCGGTACTCGTCGATGAACAGCGGCTGGGTCGTCCGCAGCGTCACGCGGCCAATTTCGTTGAGTGTCAACGAATCTGCGGTCTCGTCGCGGTGCAGTGAGTTGACGTCGATGCGGTAGGCGAGTTCGCGTACCTGGGCGCGGATGCCCCGAGTCGTGTGCTTGATCGCGTACATGCCGCGCACGTGCAGCGGCCGGTCGGACAGCCAGCAGACCATCGCGTCGAG
>JAVEEG010000203.1 GCA_030840585.1 Frankiaceae bacterium
TGCACCGTCACGACCGCGCGCGGCACCACGGATCGCACCTCGGTGAGCACCGTGTCGGACGACTCGCCACGTGCCGTGAGCCGGGCGCCGATCGCGGCCGCGTCGATGCAATGCAGGCGCGCGGCGACCACGGCGACGACGCCCAGGCAGATCGACAGGACGAGCAGCAGCGTCGGCACGGCCAAGGCGAGCTCGGCGGTGACCATGCCGTCGTCGCGATGGCGAGCGCTGGCTGGCGACGCGGTGCGTCGCCAGCCAGCCCCGAGTGGTTGCACGAGGTCAGAATCCGAAGTGCAGGGCACGGGAGATGACGCTCTCCACCAAGTGCTCCACGAAGCCGCTGGTCAACACCTTGAAGAGGACGGCACCGAAGCCGCAGGCCGCCACCGTGCCCACCGCGTACTCCGCCGTCGACATGCCCGCGTCGCCACGGGAGACCGACCGAACCCGGTCGATCACCGCCTGCCGCCGTACACGATCCGTGAGCCGCCGCATAACTCTCCTCATCTCCGGCGACCGGCCGGTCCGGGCTCCTCGAACGAGGAGCGGAACCAGCCTCGATCGGCTCGCGGGTCCACGTCCGCTGTCGCCCGCAGGTTGTGCGCGGCGGCGTCCGCGGCACTCGGTGTGGACGCCGCGCCATCCGCCTGGCTAGTGCAGGCCGGGAAGCAGCGCGACGACCACCGGGACGACCGTGAGCAACAGGAAGGCCGGCAGGAAGCACAGGCCCAGCGGCAGCACGACCCATACCGCTGCGCGCTGGGCGCGGCGGCGCCGGTCGGCTTGGTGGGCCCGGCGGAGCTCGGCAGCGAGCCGGCGCAGGTCGTCGGCGACCGCCGCTCCGGTGGTGCCCACCCGCCGGCAGATCCGTACGACGCCCGCCAACTGCGGATTGCCCTCGCACCCCGCCCAGGCCGCGCCGTCGGCACCGCGGCGCAGCGCGGACGCGGTCGCCGCGAGCGCGTCCGCCGCCGGGTCGCCGGCAACAGTGGCCGCGGCCGCCAGTGCCGCCGGCAACGGGACGCCCGCCTCGAGGCACGCGGACATGAGATCGACGGCGAGGGCCAGCGCCGTCGAGTTGGCCGCCGCCGAATCGCCACGGGCGCGCCACCGTCGCAGGGACCTCGTCCGCGCCGGGGAGGGCGCCGCCCGGGTCAAGCCCGGCCCAACTGACCGCAGCCGATCACCGGCCCGCGCCGGCTGGCCGCTCCACAGGCCGATGCCGAGCGCCGCGAGTAGCGCCGCCAGAGCGGCGATCACGGCCGGCCGCGCAACAGCCACCGGGTCCAGGCCAGCCCGGCCGCGTCGAGCGCGGCGGCGAGGACGCACGCCGCCCAGCCGGGGGGCCCGCCGAACAGCCACCTCCACGGGTGGGCGCCGATCGCGCCACCGAGCGCCAGGCCGCCGAGCGGCAGCGCGGCGAGCAGCAGCATCGAGGCGCGCGAACCCGCGACGCTGGCCGCGAGATCGGCGCGTACGGCGTCTTCGTCGTCGTACGCGGCGGCCAGCCGGTCGAGCAGGCCGGACATGGGCGAGCCGTGCCGGGACGCGACGGTCCAGGCCGCGGCGACCGGCAGCAGGCGGCCCGCGCCGGGCATCGCGGCGACCCGCTGCAGCTCGGCCGGCAGCGAGGCACCGCGCGCGACCGCGGCCACCGCCGGGGCGAGCACCGCCGCCAACGAACCCGCGGCGATCGACCCGCTCGCGCCCCCGGCCGCCGCCGCGAACGCCGCCGGCTCGGGCGCGCCGGAGCGAAGCTCACCAGCCAACGCGCGCACCAACGCGACGGCTTCGCGCTCGCGCCGGCGCAGCGACCGGCGCTTGGTCAACCGGGCCTGCGCGAGCGCCGCGACCCGGATGAGGAGCGGGGCGCGCGGCGGCGCGACCCGGGCCGTCGCGGAGGGACCGCGCCACAGACCAATGCCGGCCGCGGCGAGCAGGGCCGCGAACGCACTCAGCATCCGGCGGCCAGCCGGCGCTCCAGCTCCTCGGCCGCCGGACCGCGGCGGAGCCCCTCAGACGAGAAGCCGTAGGCGGGCACCGCACGCACCAGGCCGTCGCTGCCTTGCAGAACCGCAGCGCCGGTGACCCGGCGCCTGCCGTCCGGACCGCGGGCCACGGCGACCACCACATCGAGCCCGGCGGCGAGTTGGGCGTGGGTCGCAGCCCGGTCGAGACCGGCCGCGGTCGCCATGGCCTCGAACCGGGCCGGGACGTGCTCGAGCCGGTTGGCGTGCACGGTGCTCGCGCCGCCGCTGTGCCCGGTGTTCAACGCCGCCAGCAGGTCGACCACCTCCCGGCCCCGGACCTCGCCGACGACCAGCCGGTCCGGCCGCATCCGCAACGCCTGCCGGACCAACGCGTCCAGCGCGACCGCACCGACGCCTTCGACGTTCGGCACCCGGGCTTCCAACCGGACGACGTGCGGCGTCTCCGGGCGCAGCTCGGCGGCGTCCTCGACCAGCACCAGCCGCTCACCCGGTTCGACCGCGGACAGCAAGGCCGACAGCACGCTCGTCTTCCCGCTGCCGGTGCCGCCGATCACGACGAAGGCCAGCCGGGCGGCCACCAGCCGGCGCAGCAGGTCGGCACCGTCCGCGGGCAGCGCGCCCAGCGCCACGAGACGGTCGAGGGTGAAGCCCCGCCGGGGCGGAACGCGCAACGACAGGCAGGTCCCTTGCGGGGAGACCGGCGGCAGCACCGCGTGCACCCGGGTGCCGTCTGCCAGCCGGGCGTCGGCGTACGGGCTGGCGTCGTCGAGGCGGCGGCCGCACGACGCCGCCAGCCGCACCGCCAGCGCCCGGATGGTGCTCTCGTCGCTGAGGATCACCCCGGACGGCTCGACCCCGCGACCGCGATCGATCCAGACCTCGCCCGGCCCGTTGACGAGGACATCGGTGACGCCTTCGGTGTGCAGCAGGTCCTCCAGCGGCCCGGCGCCGAGCACCTCGCCGGCCAGCTGGCCGACTGCGTCCCAGACCCCGTCGGTGCCGGTCGGCCCGGTGCGCCGGCGGACGATCTGGGCGAGGTGTTGGAGGTCATCGGGACCGGGCACCGCAGGCAGCTCCCGCCGTACTTCGTCGAGCAGCAGCCGGCTCATGCCGCCTCCCGGGTCGCGTGCAGCCGGGACCCGATCGCCTCGGCCGCGGCGCCGACCGGCGAGCGGCGGAGCCCCTGGACGAACCGGCCGCGGTCCCCGAGGTTGGCCAACCGGGGGTCGGCCGGGACCACGCCGAGCAACGGCAGCCCGACGGCATCGGTGACCGCCGCGGGAGTGAGGTCGGCCGGCCCGGGATGGCGCACGACCAAGCCGAGATCGGTCCCCGCGCTCGACCACCGAGCGACCGCGGCGGAAGCGGCGGCGACTGCGCGGACAGATGCGGGCACTACCAGCAGGATCCGGTCACAGCGGGCGGCCGCGTGCTCGGCCGCGGCATCGACGCCGCGCGGCAGGTCGACAACGACGAGGTCACTGCCGCGGATGGCAGCCGACAGGACCGCGTCCATCGCCTCGACCGGCGCCGGCGCGACGTCACCGGCCATCCACGAGACCACCGCCACGCCGTCCACCCGCAGCACGGCGCCGGCAAGCACGTCGGCAGCTACGACACCCCGGCTGGCCCGGAGGTCGGGCCACCGCGTGCCCGCAGTCCCCTCGACCCCGAGCAACACGTCGATGCCGCCGCCGCTCGGGTCCGCGTCCACCAGCATCGACGACGATCCGGCCCGCAATGCCAATGCGGCCGCCAGTGTCGATGCCCCAGCCCCGCCGCAAGCACCGGCCACGCCGATGACAAGCCCAGGTGGCCCGGCCGGCTCACCCGCCAGCGCGAGCCAGTCCACGAGCGTGCGCGGATCCGCGGACGGCTCGAACACGGTCTCGGCGCCGAGCTGCACCGCCAGCCGCCACGCATCCAGCTCGGACCCGGCCGCGTCGTCGAGAACGGCGACCGAGGCGCGGCGTGGCAGCCCCGACACCCACGCCGCGGCACTGACCACCACGATCGCGGCAGTCGCCGACCGCCACACCCGGGCCAGCTGTGCCGGGTCGCCCACCGGCGCCGCGGTCACGCCGGCCACCGCGCACGCCCGCAACGCCGCCTCGACGCCGCGGCTGCCCGGCATGCCGACCACCGCCACCGTCGCCGCCATCTCACCTCCCCGACCACCGTGCCCGCGGGACCGAGCGCGCGGCGACAAGCCGAGGGGATCTGTGGACGGCGGCGGCAACGGCCGGAAACGGTGGAAAACCTGGA
This sequence comes from Frankiaceae bacterium, assembly GCA_030840585.1. Classification (GTDB taxonomy): domain Bacteria; phylum Actinomycetota; class Actinomycetes; order JAFAQI01; family JAFAQI01; genus BP-197. The sequence continues at coordinate 4,257 of JAVEEG010000203.1, forward strand.
GAAATGAGACGGCCCCCGCCGGGGGGGTAGCGGGGGCCGTCGCGAGATCCGACTCCGGGGGGGACGAGCCGGACCCGATCAGGGCACGCGGGCAAGCCCGCGGCGAGAACGACGTTCCCGGGCTCACCAGGGCTAAACCAAGAACTTCAGAAAATTCTTGCAACCACCCTGGGTGAGCATTGGTCGCAAAACTGGGGCTAGCCAAACACCACCCGACGGGCGTTCAATGCGAGCACGGGACCTACGCGGCGTTGGGCACTGTTCCCTCCCACGAAGGACTCGTGCACGAAGTCCGGGAACCCACGCGGGCGTCCGCCGCTTGAGGCAGCCGAGTCCAGGGCTCGTCCCTGGCCGACAACACGAGCCGGCGCTTGGTCACCCGGAGGCCGTGCCAGTGGACGGCGTCCTGCGGGACGCCGTTCGCATGTCGTGTCCCAACCACGCGCGCCGGGTACCGGCACGAACATGAGCGACCGACCCACCGGCCCGGCTACCCGGCCCGTCGGCGCATCCGAGGACAATCGAGCCCGACACGATCGCGACGACGACGCGAGCAGCGGCAGCGAGGGGACGGACCGTGGCGGCAGCTAGGAACACCCACGAGGAATCACTCGGCGACCTGGTCGCGCTCGCCACCCGCGACCTATCGCTGCTGGTGCACAAGGAGATCGAGCTCGCGAAGACCGAGCTGGCCGCCGAGGCCAAGCGGGCCGGCATCGGCGCCGGGTTCCTGGGCGGCGCCGGGTTCGTCGGCATGTTCGCGTTCGTCTTCCTGTCCGTCGCGGCGGCCCTCGCCATCGCCGAAGGCGCCGACCTGCCGTTCTGGGCCGGCTTCCTGGTGATCGGCGGCGCGTTCGGCGGCCTGGCCGCACTGCTGGGCATCGCCGGCCTCGGCAAGGTGGTGAAGCTGCGCGGTCCGCGGCGCACGATTCGCACGGTCCGCGACGACATCGCCTGGGCGAAACACCCGACCGTCGCGCCGGACCCCGACCTCGAGGACCTTCGAGCCACCCACACCTGATGTCCAGCCGCCGACTCGTCGAGGAGTCGGCCGTCCTCGTCGGCGGGCCGTGGACGCACCGCGACATCTCGGCCAACGGCATCCGGCTGCACGTCGCTCAACTCGGTGGCGGACCGCTCGTCGTACTGCTGCACGGGTTTCCCGAGTTCTGGTGGTCGTGGCGACACCAGATCACCGGGCTCGCCGCGGCCGGATTCCGTGTCGTCGCACCAGATCTACGTGGTTACGGGGCGAGCGACAAGCCACCGCGCGGGTACGACGCACCCACCCTCGCGGCCGACATCGCTGGTCTCGTGCGAGCGATGGGCGAACGCACCGCGACGATCGTCGGCCACGACTGGGGCGGCCACCTCGCGTGGACACTGGCCGCGCTGCACGCACCACTCGTCAACAGGATCGTCGTACTGTCCGCGCCACACCCGCTGCGCTGGCTGCCCGCATTCGCCGGCCGGCGGCAGCGGCATGCGAGTCAGTACATGGCGCGGTTCCAGTTGCCGTGGCACCCCGAACGTTGGCTGGTCGCCGACGACGCGCGCAACGTTGCCGGGTTGTTGCACGCATGGGGTGGGCCGGGCTTCCCCGATGCCGAGACCGAACGGCGGTGCCGCGACGCGATGCAGATCCTGTCCGCGCCGCACTGCGCGCTGGAGTACTACCGGTGGGCGGTCCGGTCAGTGCCGCGGGCCGACGGCCGACGATTCCGTACGGCGATGACTGCGCCGATTTCGGTGCCGACGTTGCACATTCAGGGTGAACTCGATCCGTGCGTGCTCACCGAAACAGCCGCAGGTTCCGGCGAACACGTCACCGCTGACTACGAGTGGAAGTTGATGGCCGGCGTCGGCCACTTCCCGCATCAGGAACGACCGGACGACGTAACGAACGCGATCGTGCAGTGGTGCGCGCAGTGAGCCCGGGGAGCCGCGATCGCGATGAAGCCGGCCGGCCGCGCAACGCCCGACCGCGTGACGACACCGGTCGGCCGCTCGCCCGCGACGCCCACGCGCCGACACCCGACGATCCGCCCGCGCTGCCGCCGGACGAAGCGATCGACCTCGCCGCTCAACTGCTCGCCGACGGCCGAGCGTTCCGCGCGCACGAAGTGTTCGAGGCCGTATGGAAGTCCACCGATGTCGATCGCGAGTTGTGGCGCGGCCTCGCCCAACTCGCGGTCGGGATTACGCACGCGCAACGCGGCAACGCCACCGGCTCGCAAGCGCTACTCACCCGCGGCGCCGAATCGTTGCGACCATGGGCCGGTACGACGCCGTACGGTCTCGACATCGACGGCCTGCGCGACTGGGCAACGACAGCGGCCGCGTCGCCGGAACACGCAACACACCCGCCCCGACTGCGTTAGTCGCAGGTCTGTGTCGACACCGCCGTCGTCGCGGTCGCGCCGCGCGCCGCGTCACTCGAAACCTCTTGTGCGGTCAACGCATAACCGGTGTTCGCGTCGTCTACCGCAGCCGCGAACACCACGCCGTACACCTTGCCGGGCTCGGTCGCGAGCAGTGGCCCACCGGAGTTGCCGGGCCGGACGACGGCGTAGATGGAGTAGATCTGCCGGGTCACCTGACGGCTCTGGTAGATGTCCGGACCTTGTGCTTCTTGCACCGCGCGGATGCGGGCCGCGACCGGCCGGAACGGCCCGTTCTCCGGATAGCCGGCGACGATCGCGCTCTCGCGCGAATGTGCCTGACCGGCGAACGACAACGGCGCGCGGTCGAGATCGGGGACGTAGAGCACCGCGACATCGCGACCCGGGTCGTACAACACCACGCGCGCGTCGTACGTCTGCCCATCTGTGGTGCGTACTTGCGGCGAGCGCACACCGGCGACGACGTGGGCGTTGGTCATGACCCGGTGCTCGGCGTAGACGAAGCCGCTGCCTTCGAGTTGACGACGGCACGACGGCGCAATGCCAACGACCTTGACGATGTCGCGGGCGGCCGCGCGCACGGCCGGGCTGTTCGCGACCGCGGGATCCGGCGGCTCGACCGGCACGATCCGCTCGGCGCCGATCGCCCCGAAGACCTGCGGGAAACCGTTGCGCTGCACCAATCTTCGGAACGCCGAGTCCCATGTCTTCGCGCTGTCCGGCAGGATGCGGTCGATCGCGGTGAGGATCGTCGAATGCTGGATCTCACCGGCGACACCGGTCAATGCGCTGTGCGCGAGCGCGGTACCGAGGACCCACGCGACCAGCAACACGGATACGACGCTGACGACCGCGCCGGCCATTGCGTCGACTTGCCGGGCCGGATGCCAGGTGATCTTGCGGCGGACGATGTCGCCGAGCAACGTCGCGAGGATCTGCCCGACCGCCGCGGCGACGAACACGACGACGAGACCGAAGACCGGTGAGCGGCCGTGCAACCCGAGCGCCGAGTGCAACGCCGGACCGTACGTCGCACCGAGCACGCCGCCGCCGAAGAATCCGCAGAACGACAGCACGCCGATGATGAACCCTTGCCGGTACCCGCTGATCGCGAACCCGGCACAGGCGAGGATCAGGATGACGTCGAGTAGATCCACTGGTGTTTCGTCAACCTTCCTCGACGCGCCGCTGCCGCAGCGCGAGGGCGAGCACGTCCTCGGGGAGGTCTTCGACCGCCGACTGTTCCCACGGACGGGTCCAGCCTCCGAGATCGAGCAGCCGGTCGAGAACAGCGGCGGTGAAGCCCCACACCAGCATGTCAGCGACGCGAAATGCCGGCCCGATCCACCCGCTCGGATGCCTGATCTGCAACCGGTTGGCCGGGTCGACGAGCTCGGCGATCGGTACCCGCGCGACCGAGGCGACCTCGTGCACGTCGGCCGGCGTGACCTCGCTCGGCTCCCGCCACCACCCGAGCACCGGCGTGACGACGTTCGCGGACGGGGGCACCCACAGATCGGGCAGCACGGCGAGCACCTCGACGCCGGCGGGATCGAGGCCGGTCTCTTCCTGCGCCTCGCGCAGCGCGGCGCCTACCGGTCCGTCGTCGGTCGGATCGACACCGCCGCCCGGAAACGCCGGCTGCCCCGCGTGGCTGCGCAGGTGCGCGCTGCGCTGGATCAGCAATACGTCCGGGCCGTGCGCGCCGGTCTCGCCGAACAGTGCGAGTACGGCGGACCGCCGTACGTTCGCGTCCGGCTCGCCGACCCGCGGCATGAGGTCCGACGCCCGCACGCCGCGGACCGCGGCGACCAACGGCGCCAGCCAACCCGGCGGCGTGCTCACGACTTCACCCCGAGGTAGCGCTCGATGTCCCTGCGCAGTTGCGCCGCGCTGCCATAGGCGACCGCCGACTTGTGCACGACGTGACCGGCGGCGTCGACGAACACCGTGCTCGGCACCGCACTGATCAGACCTAGCCCGACGAGCACCTTCTTCTGCTCGTCGACGACGGACGGGTAGCGCATCGGCGGCGTGACGTGCGGGGCGAAGTCGAGTGCGCTGTCGCTGCTGTCCTCGGTGTCGACGCCGAGGAATCGCACCCGCGGCTTCAGCGCGTCGAACACGGTCGAGAGGTACTTCGCCTCGGCCTGGCACGGCGTGCACCACGAACCCCAGATGTTCACCACCGTCGGCGTCCCGCGCAGCCCGGCGAGACGCACCTTCGGGCCGGCGCCGAGGCACGGCAACGTGACGTCCGGCAGGCCGCTCGCGACGTGCCCGCTCGGCTCCGATGGCGGGCACGGATCCAGCGCCGCCCGGGCGACGAGCTCGGCGTGCTGCGGGCCGGGGGTGAGGCCGTCCCCCGACGAGCGGTTCGAGCAACCGGTCGCCATCAAGACGAGTGCTGCCAGCACGGCGGCAATCCGAACCATCACAGGCTCGTGGCCACCTCGGCCGGGGCCTTCACCAGCCGCGCCGCTTGCACCGGGTCGGTCGGACCTAGTCCGTACGACGGACACCAGCGCGCGACCGGGCAGGCGCCGCAGGCCGGCCGGCGCGAGTGGCAGACCCGGCGGCCGTGCCAGATCAGCCGGTGCGACAGAACCGTCCACTCGCGCTTGGGAAACAGCGCGCCGA
>JAVEEG010000269.1 GCA_030840585.1 Frankiaceae bacterium
CCGCGGCCGCGGCCGGATCGTCGTACGCGGTCGGGTCGGGGACGGTGCCGGACAGCGGCGCGCCCTGTCCCGGGTTGGTGCCCCACGTCACCCACGGTGCGAGCGTTGACGCGTCGATGCGGACGACGCGGTCGAACGTCGCGTCGTCGTCGGTGCGCAGCTCGCGCCACGCGCCGACGGCGGCTTCCCAATGCTCGCCGGCCGGTGCGTGCGGGCGGTCGCGCAGGTAGTCGAATGTGGTGTCGTCGGGCGCGACCATGCCGGCCCGGGCACCGGCCTCGATCGACATGTTGCACAACGTCATGCGGCCTTCCATCGACAGCGCGCGGATCGCGTCGCCGCGGTACTCGATGACGTGGCCCTGACCGCCGCCGGTGCCGATCGCGGTGATGATGCCGAGGACGAGATCCTTCGCGGTCACGCCGTCGGGCAGCGGGCCGTCGATCTCGACGGCCATCGTGCGCGGCCGCTGCAACGGCAACGTCTGCGTCGCGAGCACATGCTCGACCTCGCTCGTGCCGATGCCGAACGCGAGTGCACCGAACGCGCCGTGCGTGCTGGTGTGGCTGTCGCCGCAGACGATCGTCATGCCGGGCTGGGTCAAGCCGAGCTGCGGGCCGATCACGTGCACGATGCCCTGGCCCGCGTCGCCCATCGGATGCAACCTGATGCCGAACTCCGCGCAGTTCTTCCGCAGCGCCTCGACCTGCGCGCGGCTGACCGGATCCTCGATCGGGCCCGGCGTCGTCGGCACGTTGTGGTCTTCGGTCGCGATTGTTAGGTCGGGGCGGCGGACCGGCCGGCCGGCCGCGCGCAGACCGTCGAACGCCTGCGGGCTGGTGACCTCGTGGACGAGGTGCAGGTCGACATAGAGCAGGTCGGGCTCGCCGTCGGCGGCGCGGACGACGTGCGCGTCCCAGACCTTTTCGGCGAGTGTCTTGCCCACTGGTCGGCTTCCCTTGCTGTCTCGAACCTTGAGATGCGAGTATCGCGCTGTGGAACAGACTAGCGGAGTCGGCGTCGTCGACAAGGTCGTTCGGGTAATGGACGCGATCGAGCACGCGCCGGCGACGCTCGCCGAGCTGGTCGCGCGCAGCGGGTTGGCCCGCCCGACGGCGTACCGGATCGCCGTCGCACTGGAGCGGCACGGCTACGTGGAGCGCGACTCGCAGGGCCGGTTCCAGGTCGGGCCGCGGATCCCGGCGCTGGCCGCGCGGGTGCGCCCGGACCCGCTCGAGCACGCCGCTGGGCTCGTGCTGCCCCGGCTGCGGGACACGACGAACGAGAGCACCCAGCTCTACCGGCGAGCCGGCGACGTACGGCGCTGCGTCGCGGCGGCCGAGCGGGCCAGCGGGCTGCGCGACACGGTGCCGGTGGGCGCGGAGCTGCCGATGACCGCCGGCTCCGCCGCGCAGGTGCTGCTGGCCTGGGAGCCGGCCGAGGAGGTCGCCCGCTACGTCGAGCGGGCCCGGTTCGACGCGGCCGTACTGACGACGGTACGGCGGCGCGGCTGGGCGGCCAGCGTCGGCGAGCGTGAATCGGGGGTCGCGTCGGTGTCAGCGCCCGTGTTCGGGCCCGATGGCGGGGTGGTCGCGGCCGTGTCGGTGTCCGGGCCGATCGACCGGTTGACCCGCCAGCCCGGGCGGCTGCACGCGGCGGAGGTGGTCGCCGCGGCGCGGGCGCTGACCGCCGCCGTCAATAGGGCGGACTAGTCCGAATAAGTCATGGCAAAAGGGGCATTCGTGCTATGGCGGACAAGCCGGGTCAAGGGCAAAGGTGAATGCATGCCGCACCTGCGAGTGGTCCAGCCCGTCGACGACACCTCCTCCCTCGTCGACGGCGGGCCGCGCGTATCCCTGCGGCTGCTGATGGCGGCCTCTGGCCGCTGTTCCTGTGATGACTGCCTGCTCGCCTACCGCGCCGGTAATCGGCGGGCAGGCATCATCCAGGTTCGTGATTCGGCGCCGTCCCGGCTGCGGCTGTCGATCGCACGATGACGAACTCGTTGCCGGCGTCGTAACCCGTTTCAGCGGCGCCGTCAACGAGTACGTCAACACTCCCAGCCGGGTTCTCGGCCGCGACGTAGGCATCCTCCGCGGCCATCCACTCCCGCCAGAAGTCTTCGAGTTCTTCGCCGTCGCGGGCGAGCCCGCGGCGTAACCGCACGTCGCGCGGCGCGTCGATCCAGATGCTGGTTGCGAGTCGGTCGCGCCAGGCCCGGCGGCAGGCGCCGACCCCTTCGATGATGACCAGCGGCCGGGGCTCGATCGTGACCGTGGCGCCGGCGGCTCGGCGCACCCAGTCGTACGCGGTGTAGGTCGCCGGTTGCCCGTTGAGCAGCGGCTCGATCACTTCGTCGAGCAGCCGTGGCCACCAGTCCATGAACACGTCGTGAGTGGCGAAGTCGTCGGTGTGCACTGTTGGTGCGTGGCCGGCGGCGGCGGCCAGCCTCGTCGCGAACGTCGTCTTGCCGGCGCCGGCGCAACCATCGATCCCGACCAACCGCACCGGTCCTTCGCGGGCGAGGACGGCGCGGGCAAGGTCGTCGTACCGACCGATCGCCACCATCCACAGATTGTTGCGTACCAACGCTTTTCGTCGTATCCCGCCGGTTGGATCGAGTGCGTGGAAGGCGAGGCCTGTTCGGTCGATGGATGCGAGCGCGGGTTCTATA
>JAVEEG010000271.1 GCA_030840585.1 Frankiaceae bacterium
GCCGAGGTGATCGGCATCGCCCGGGCGAAGGAACTGTTCACGACGCCGGACTCCGGCGAGCTGCACGCCAACCTGCAGCCGCACTCCGGCGCCAGCGCCAACCTGGCCGCCTACGCCGCGCTCTGCGAACCCGGTGACACCGTGCTCGCGATGTCGCTGCGGCACGGCGGTCACCTCACCCACGGCAGCAAGGTCAACTTCTCCGGCAAGTGGTTCTCGATCGTCCCCTACGGCGTCCGCGAGGACACCGAGCTGATCGACTACGACAAGGTCCGCGACCTCGCCCGCAAGCACCAGCCGAAGATGATCATTTGCGGCGCGACCGCTTACCCGCGGCTGATCGACTTCGAAGCGTTCCGCAGCATCGCCGACGAGGTCGGCGCCTGGCTGGTCGTCGACGCCGCGCACTTCATCGGGCTGGTCGCGGGCAAGGCGATCCCGTCCCCGATGCCGTACGCCGACGTCGTCACCTTCACCACGCACAAGGTGCTGCGCGGGCCGCGCGGCGGCATGATCGTGTGCAAGGCCGAGCTCGGCCAACGCATCGACAAGGCCGTGTTCCCGTTCACCCAGGGCGGCCCGCTGATGCACGCGGTCGCGGCGAAGGCGGTGGCGCTCAAAGAGGCGCTGTCGCCGTCGTACCAGGCCTACGCGAAGCAGGTCGTGCTCAACTCGCAGACCCTCGCCGAAGGGCTCGCCGCCGAAGGCATGCGCCCGGTCAGCGGCGGCAGCGACACCCACCTGAACCTGATCGACCTGCGCGGTCTCGGCGTCACCGGCAAGGACGCGGAGGCGCGCTGCGACGCGGCCGGAATCACCTTGAACAAGAACGCAATCCCGTTCGATCCGCAGCCGCCGGCGATCGCGTCGGGCATCCGGGTCGGAACTCCGGCCGTCACCACGCAGGGCATGACCGAAGGCGACATGAAAGAGGTCGCGGCGTTGATCGGGCGCGCGGTCCGCGATGCCGACGGAAGTGCGTCCGCCGACATCAGACGCATCGTCGGCGCGCTCGTCGAACGTCACCCGGCCTACGCTCGCTAAGCAGAGCACGCAGTGCGCGAGTACGTGCTCACGGCGCTCATCGTCGCCGCGGTCACGTACCTGCTCACGCCACTTGTCCGCCGGATGGCCGAGCGGCTCGGCGCGTACACCGAGGTCCGCGAACGCGACGTCCACACGATCCCGACACCGCGGCTCGGCGGGGTCGGCATGTTCATCGGCATCGGCGTCGGCCTGCTGGTCGCGAGCCGGATGCCCACGCTGCAACGGGTGTTCCAGACCAGCGAGGCGCGCGGCGCGCTACTCGGCGGCGGCCTGCTCGTCCTGATCGGCGCGGCCGACGACAAGTGGGGCCTCGACGCGCTGACCAAGCTGGCCGGGCAGATCCTGGCCGCCGGGATCATGGTCCTCGAGGGCGTCCAGCTGCTCTACCTGCCCATCCCGCGCTACGGCGCCCTGTCGCTGTCGCCGGACGTCGGCGTACCGCTGACCGTGCTGTTCGTGGTCGTGACCATCAACGCGGTCAACTTCATCGACGGGCTCGACGGCCTGGCCGCCGGTGTTGTCGCGATCGCCGCGATGGCCTTCTTCGCCTACTCCTACGACCTGTCGGTCGTCTACCACTTCGACCGCGCGGAGGCGCCGACGCTGCTGACCGCGGTGCTGGCCGGCGCCTGCCTCGGCTTCCTGCCACACAACTTCAGCCCGGCCCGGATCTTCATGGGCGACACCGGGTCGATGCTGCTCGGGCTCATGCTGTCCGCGGCGACCGTGAGCCTCACCGGGCGGATCGACCCGAACGCCGTGTACGCCGCCGACTTCGCCCCGGCCCTGCTTCCGCTGCTGTTGCCGCTCGCGGTGCTCGCGGTGCCACTGATCGACCTGCTGCTCGCCGTACTGCGGCGGACCCGCACCGGGCAGGCGCCGTGGACGCCCGACAAGCGGCACCTGCACCACCGGTTGCTGCAGATCGGGCACTCGCAGGCCCGCGCGGTCGTGATCATGTACCTGTGGTCCGCGCTGATCGCGGGTGGCGCGGTCACGGTCGCGCTCGCGCGCAGCCGGTCGCTGCCGGTGGCGGCCGGCTTCCTCGGCGGCTGCGCGCTACTGCTGGTTGCGAGCAACATCCCGCGGCTGCGGCACGCGAGCCGGATCTGATGACCGCAGGACGGCGGGCGCCGACCCTGATCGACCTGCTGCAGATCGGCGCGGTGTGCGGGATCTCGATCGGGATCGGCGTGTTCGCCGGTTACCTGATCGACCGCACGGCCGGGACTCCACCCCTGTTTACTTTCATCGGTCTCGCCATTGGTATCGTGGGCGCGGCAACGGGGTCTTATCGCGTGATTCGGCCCTTTGTGAGCGGCGCTTCGGATCGGGCGCCGGATTCCCCAGAACAGGCTCCGCAACAGAAGGACTGATCGTGGCCCTCGACGCTCAATGGAGCGCCGTCGCTCGCGGCTACCGCCTTGCCCTCGTGCTAGCCGGCTTGGTCGGCGTCGCCGCTCTCGCCGTGTGCACCGTGACCGGCTACCCGTTCGCCGGGTTCTTCATCACCGTGGGCCTCGCCCTCGGCGGGTGGAACTCGCGCCGGCTCTGGACCGACACGGAGAAGCTCGTCGACGGCACCAAGGTGGCGGGGGAGAAGTGGCGCGGCCCGGCCGCGGTCGCCTCGGCCAAGCGGCTCGGTCTGATCACCCTCTTCGCGTTCCTCGTCGCGCTGGCTTACCGGCCGCTGGGCTGGACGGTCTTCCTCGGCCTGCTGGTGTTCCAGGTGCTGATGGTCAGCCTGCTCGCCAAGCCGCTGTCCCGCGTGGTCCGGCCATGAGCGGGCCGATGAGCATCCTCGCCGCCGACATCACCGTCGGCGATCATCCGACCCGGCACTTCCTCGGGCTCACGTTCAACATCGACACGATGTACACGACCGCGCTCGCGGCGTTGCTCACCGTGGGCTTCCTCTACTGGGTCGCGCGCAAGGCGACCAGCGAGGTGCCCAACAAGATCCAGGTCATCACCGAGCTCGTCGTGACGCAGACCCGCAACTACGTCGAACAGGCCGTCGGACACGACGTTCCGCCGTGGCTCGTGCCGCTCGGCGTATGTCTGTTCTTCTTCATCCTGTTCTGCAACTGGCTCGGCTGGATCCCGTCCGGTCACCACCCGGAGCGACTCGCTCCGCCCACATCCGACGTAAACACCGTGTACGCGATGAGCTTCACCGTCGTGATCCTCTACACGTACCTCGGCTTCAAGCGGAAGGGCGGTCGCTACGTCGGCGACTGGTTCCGCGCCAAGCCGGCCGGGCTGCGGACGTTCATCCTGCTGCTCGAGCAGATCGTCAACCCGCTCTCGCTGTCCTTGCGTCTGTTCGGCAACATCTTCGCCGGCGGCATCATGCTCGCGGTCATCGCGTTGTTGCCGTTCTACCTGTTCCCGCTCTACGGCGCCGCCGACTTCGTGTGGCGAATATTCGACTCCGGCTTCATCGCGCCCATCCAGGCGTTCATCTATTCGTTCCTGACCATCTTGTATTTCGGCTTCGCCACCGCCGAAGAGCACTGATCCGCACATCGTCCTCGAAGGGGAGAGACGCACAATGGCAGCAAAGGACATGACCCAGGCCGTCGCCACGGCCGGCGGCCTCATCGGCGGCGGCTTGGCACTCGGCGGTGGCGCGATCGGCGCCGGCATCGGTGACGGCATCGCCGGTAACGCGCTGATCAGCGGCATCGCCCGCCAGCCCGAGGCGCAAGGCCAGCTCACCGGCCAGTTCTTCTTGACGGTCGGCCTGGTCGAGGCGGCGTACTTCATCAACCTCGCCTTCGCCGCGCTCTTCGCGTTCGTTCTCGGCAAGTGAGCTGACGCCGCATGCATGCAACCGTCGTGCTCGCCGCGGCTGAGGGCGAGAAGACGAACAACTTCCTGATCCCCAACGGGACGTTCATCTTCGAGTGGCTCGTCTTCATCGTCATCCTCGCCTTCCTCGCCAAGAAGGTCATCCCGCGCATCTCGGGGATGATCGAGAAACGGCAGGAGACCATCCGCAAGCAGTTCGAGGAAGCGAAGGCCGCGAAGGAAGACGCCGAGAAGGCGCGCACCGAGTACCAGGAGGCGCTCGCCGAAACCCGGCGCGAGATCAGCCGGTTGCGCGAAGAGGCCAACGCCGAGAAGGCGCAGATCCTCGACGAGGCCCGTGCGTCGGCGCGCGAAGAGGCCAACACGATCGCCGAGGCCGAACGGGCCAAGCTCGTCACGGAGCGCCAGCAGATCCTGCTGTCGCTGCGCAACGAGATCGGCGAGCTCGCGTTCACGCTGTCGGAGAAGATGGTGCACGAGTCGCTGCGTAGTGACGACCGCCAGCGTCAGCTCGTCGAAGACTTCATCGCGGGTGTCGGTTCGGGCGCCAAGGCCGAGGCCGAAACGGCCGGAGCGGCCGGCTGATGCAAGGCGCCTCCCGCGATGCGCTGGCCCGGCTGCGCGACGTTCTCGTGCAGTCCGTCGGTACGGCGACGGACTCTGCCGCCTTGCAGCGGTTGTCCGAAGATCTGTTCGCCGTCGTAACACTGTTCGCCGGTCAGGCGTCGCTGCGCCGGGCGGTGTCCGACCCGGCGCTCGAGACCGACGCCAAGGTCGGCCTGGTCGACCGGCTGCTTTCCGGCAAGGTCGGCGACCCGGCGCTCGGTCTGGTCCGCCAGGCCGCGCGCAGTCGCTGGTCGCAGCCGCGCGACGTGGTCGACGCGATCGAGGCGGTCGCGGTCGAGGCCGCGCTGTCACAGGCGGAGCACGACGACCAGCTCGACGAGGTCGAGGACCAGATCTTCCGGTTCGAACGCATCATCAGTGCCGAGCCGGATCTGCGCACCGCCCTGACCGACCGCAACCTGCCACTGGACCGCAAACGGCAGCTGCTCCAGCGGCTGCTCGACGGCAAGGTCTCTACGGTGACCCTGGCGCTGGTCGAGCGGGCGGTGCTCTCGCCGCGCGGCCGCACCCTTGAGCGCGTGCTCGACGAGTTCCTCCGGCTGGCCGCGCAGCGCCGGTCCCGCGTCGTCGCCCGGGTGACGACCGCCGTACCGCTTACCGACGACCAGCAGACCCGGCTCGCCGCCGCGCTCGGCCGCGAGTTCGGTGGCGACGTACGGCTGCAGGTCGTCGTCGATCCGTCGCTGCTCGGCGGCCTCACCGTCCGGGTCGGCGACGAGCTGCTCGACGCCAGCGTCGCCCGCCAGCTCGACACCGCCCACCGCAAGCTCACAGGTCGTTTCTAAAAAACAAGGAGTTCCGCCCCCATGACCGAGTTGACGCTCCGCCCCGAGGAGATCCGGGACGCGCTGGCGAGCATCGTCTCGTCGTACGACGCCGGCGCCACCCGCGACGAGGTGGGCGTGGTCACCGAGACCGGTGACGGCATCGCCCGGGTCGAGGGGCTGCACTCCTGCATGACCAACGAGCTGCTCGAGTTCGAAGGCGGTGTGCTCGGTCTCGCGCTCAACCTCGACGTCCGCGAGATCGGTTGCGTCATCCTCGGCGACGCGCAGCACATCGAGGAGGGCCAGGAGGTACGCCGGACCGGCGAGATTCTCTCCGTCGCGGTCGGCGACGCGTTCCTCGGCCGGGTCGTCGACCCGCTGGGCCGCCCGCTCGATGGCAAGGGCGACATCGCCGCGACCGAGCGCCGCGTGCTCGAGCTGCAGGCGCCGAACGTCATGGCCCGCCAGCCGGTGAAGGAGCCGCTGCAGACCGGCATCAAGGCGATCGACGCGATGACCGCGATCGGCCGCGGCCAGCGCCAGCTCATCATCGGCGACCGGCAGACCGGCAAGACCGCCGTCGCCCTCGACGCCATCATCAACCAGCGGGACAACTGGAAGAGCGGCGACAAGAAGAAGGCCGTCAAGTGCGTCTACGTCGCGATCGGCCAGAAGGGCTCGACCGTCGCGCAGGTGCAGGCCTCGCTCGAAGAAGCCGGCGCGATGGAATACACGACGATCGTCGCCGCGCCCGCGTCCTTCCCGGCTGCGTTCAAGTACATCGCGCCGTACGCCGGCTCCGCGATCGCGCAGCACTGGATGTACAACGGCGAGCACGCGCTGATCGTGTTCGACGACCTGTCGAAGCAGGCCGACGCATACCGCAGCATCTCGCTGCTGCTGCGCCGCCCGGCCGGTCGCGAGGCTTACCCCGGTGACGTGTTCTACCTGCACTCGCGGCTGCTTGAGCGGTGCGCGAAGCTCTCCGACGACCTCGGCGGCGGCTCGCTGACCGGCCTGCCGATCATCGAGACCAAGGGCAACGACGTCTCGGCGTACATCCCGACCAACGTCATCTCGATCACCGACGGCCAGATCTTCCTCGAGTCCGACCTGTTCAACTCGGGTGTCCGGCCGGCCATCAACGTCGGCATCTCGGTGTCCCGGGTCGGCGGTAACGCGCAGGTGAAGGCGATGAAGTCGGTCGCCGGCCGGTTGCGCCTCGACCTCGCGCAGTACCGCGAGCTGGAGGCGTTCGCGGCGTTCGGCTCCGACCTCGACAAGGCCTCGAAGGCGCAGCTCGAACGTGGTGCCCGGCTGGTCGAGCTGCTCAAGCAGCCGCAGTACGCGCCGTTCCCGGTCGAGCGCCAGGTGGTCTCGGTGTGGGCCGGCACCAGCGGTCAGCTCGACGACGTCCCGGTCGTCGACATCCGCAAGTTCGAGCGCGAGTTCCTCGACTACATCGGCCACCAGCACCGCGGCATCTACGAGGCGATCACGTCGACCGGTCAGCTCTCCGAGGAGACGCTCACGTCGTTGCAGCGCGCGCTTGCCGACTTCAAGAAGACGTTCGAGACGTCGACCGGAGAGCCGCTCGACAAGCCGGCCGACGCGATGGACGCTGGCGAGGAAGGCCAAGAGTCGGTCACCGCTCACCGCCCGCCGAAGCCCGAACAGAAGAGCTGAGATGGGCGCAAAGCTTCGCGAGTACCGCCGCCGGATCCGGTCGGTCCAGTCGACCAAGAAGATCACCCGGGCGATGGAGCTCATCGCCGCGTCCCGGATCGTCAAGGCGCAGCAACGGATCGAGCAGGCGCGCCCGTACGCCGAGGCGATCACCGGCGTCGTCGGCACGGTCGCGTCCCAGAGCAGCACGGTCGACCACCCGCTGACGACGCCGCGGTCCAACCCGTCGCGCGCCGCCGTGCTGGTGCTGGCGAGTGACCGTGGCCTCGCCGGCGGCTACAGCGCCAACGTGTTGCGGACCGCCGAGGAGCTCAACTCGCTGGTCCGAAGCGAGGGCAAGGAGCCGGTGCCGTTCCTCGTCGGCCGCAAGGCGGTCGGCTTCTACCGGTTCCGCGGTCGCGACATCTCCCGGCAGTGGACCGGCTTCACCGAGCAACCGTCGTACGACGACGCGAAGGCGGTCGCCGACGCGCTGATCGAGGAGTTCGTCCGCGGCGGCGACGACGGCGGGGTCGACGAGATCCACCTCGTCTACACGCAGTTCAACTCGATGGCGTCGCAGAAGGCGGTCGCGCGGCGGATGCTGCCGATGGTCATCGAGTACGCCGACGACGCGACGCCGGAGCAGCAGGCGCAGTACGAGTTCGAGCCGTCGGCGGAGGGCGTCCTCGACGCGCTGTTGCCGCGTTACATCGAAGCGCGGATTTACGCCGCGATGCTCGACGCCGCCGCCAGCGAGCAGGCCGCGCGCCGCCGCGCGATGAAGGCCGCGACCGACAACGCGGACGAGCTCATCAAGTCGTTGACCCGGGATGCCAACGCGGCCCGGCAGGCAGAAATCACCCAGGAAATCATGGAAATCGTCGGCGGCGCCGAGGCGCTGGCCAAAAGCGGAAGAGAGTAAGCGATGACCGCCACGCTGGAAGAGAAGCCGACCGGCACGACCGGTGGAACCGGTCGCGTCGTACGCGTGATCGGTCCGGTTATCGACGTGGAGTTCAGCCCGGACGAGATGCCCGAGCTGTTCAACGCGCTGCACGTTGACCGCACCCTCGGTGAGGAAACCCGTACGCTGACGCTCGAGGTCAGCCAGCACATCGGCGACAACATGGTGCGCTGCATCTCGATGCAGCCGACCGACGGTGTCGTGCGCGGCGCGCCGGTCGAGGACACCGGTGCACCTATCTCGGTGCCGGTCGGCGACGCGACCCTCGGCCACGTGTTCAACGTGCTCGGTGAGCCGCTCGATGTCGAGAGTGTTGACGCGCAGGTGCGCTGGCCGATCCACCGGTCCGCGCCGCCGATCGACGAGCTCGAGCCGAAGACCACGATGTTCGAGACCGGCATCAAGGTCATCGACCTGCTCGCGCCGTACGTCACCGGTGGAAAGATCGGCCTGTTCGGCGGTGCCGGTGTCGGCAAGACGGTGCTCATCCAGGAGCTCATCTACCGGGTGGCGGAGCAGTTCGGTGGCCGCTCGGTGTTCGCCGGCGTCGGCGAGCGGACCCGTGAGGGCAACGACCTCTTCCTCGAGATGGAGGAGTCCGGCGTCTTGGAGAAGACGTCGCTGGTCTTCGGTCAGATGGACGAGCCGCCGGGCACCCGGATGCGGGTCGCCCTGGCCGCGCTGACGATGGCGGAGTACTTCCGCGACGAGCAGAAGCAGGACGTGCTGCTGTTCATCGACAACATCTTCCGGTTCACCCAGGCCGGTTCCGAGGTGTCGACGCTGCTCGGCCGGATGCCGTCGGCCGTTGGTTACCAGCCGACGCTGGCCGACGAGATGGGCGAGCTGCAGGAGCGGATTACGTCGACGCGTGGTCACTCGATCACGTCGGTGCAGGCGATCTACGTTCCCGCCGACGACATCACCGACCCGGCGCCGCACAACGCGTTCGCGCACCTCGACGCGACGACCGTTCTGTCCCGGCCGATCTCCGAGCTCGGCATCTACCCCGCGGTCGACCCGCTCGACTCGACGTCGCGAATCCTCGACCCGCGTTACATCGGTGACGAGCACTACAACGTCGCGCAGCGGGTGAAGAACATTTTGCAGCGCTACAAGGACCTGCAGGACATCATCGCGATCCTCGGCATCGACGAACTGTCCGAAGAGGACCGCGTCACCGTCAACCGGGCTAGGCGTATTCAGCGGTTCCTGTCGCAGAACCTGTTCGTGGCCGAGCAGTTCACCGGCCAGGCGGGTTCGTTCGTGCCGATCGCGGAGACGATCGAGTCGTTCAAGCGGCTGACCGAGGGCGACTTCGACGACTACCCGGAGCAGGCGTTCTTCCTCTGCGGTGGGCTCGAGGACGTCGAGCGCAACGCGAAGAGCCTGCGGGGCGAGTAGATGGCGACACCGTTCCAGGTCGAGTTGGTCGCGCCGGACCGGATCGTGTGGGCGGGCGAGGCCGAGATGGTCTCCGCCCGCACGGTCGACGGCGAGATCGGCGTGCTCGCCGGTCACATCCCGCTGCTCGGCGTCCTCGTCGATGCCCCGGTGAAGATCCAGCGGGTGTCCGAGGGCGACCTCGTCGTGAACGTCAGCGGCGGCTTCCTCTCGGTGAGCAAAGAAAAAGTGAGCATTCTCGCCGAAAGCATCAACGACAGCGACGGCTCGGCTTCCTAGGTCGGTCCCGCGCTGCGGGCGCTGACCGTCCTAGCTTCGCTAGGCCGCTACGCGCCCTTACGCGCGTGCCCGACCTCAGCTTTCGGCGTTGCCTCGCGGCTTCCACTTGATGTCACCCGCGCCGTTGTCGTTGGCGGCGCGGCTGAGGATGAACAGCAGGTCCGAGAGCCGGTTTAGGTACGTCGCGGTCACCGCGTTCGTCCGGTCCGGTTCGGCTGCGAGCAGCGCCCACGTGGACCGTTCCGCGCGCCGGGAGACTGTACGCGCGACGTGCAGCAGCGCGGCGCCGGGACTGCCGCCGGGCAGCACGAACGAGTCGAGCTTCGCGAGCGGTTCGTTGTAATCGTCACACGCGCGTTCGAGCCGTTCGACGTACGAGGAGTCGATCCGCAGCGGTGCCCACTTCGGCTCCGGGACGACCGGCGTGCACAGATCCGCGCCGACGTCGAACAGGTCGTTCTGGATCGCAGTCAGCAGCGACGCGATGTCGTCGCGCAAGTCACCGAGCGCGACCGCGACGCCGATCGTCGAGTTTGTCTCGTCGACGTCGCCGTACGCGGTCACGCGCAGGTCCGTCTTCGCCGTACGGCTCATGTCGCCGAGCGCGGTCGTGCCGTCGTCGCCGGTCTTCGTGTAGATGCGGGTCAGGTGGACGGTGGAGGACTCCCGCGAACGCTCGGACATGACCCGCAGGCTACTGCGCCTAGCATCGACGTCGTGGAGTCGTTCGAGGTAAGCGGGGGTGCCCGCCTGGTCGGCGACGTCAGCGTCACCGGCGCGAAGAACAGCGTGCTCAAGGTGATGGCGGCCGCGCTGCTGGCCGAAGGTACGACGACGCTCACGAACGTCCCCGACATCGTGGACGTGCCGATCATGAGCGAGATCCTGCGGGGCCTCGGCGCGGACGTGACCGGGCACGCGCCGGAGATCGCGATCACCGTGCCGGCCGAGCTCGGGCACGAGGCCGACTACGAGCACGTCCGGCGGATCCGTGGCTCGGTGTGCGTGCTCGGCCCGCTGCTCGCCCGCGCCGGGCGGGCCCGGGTCGCGCTGCCCGGCGGCGACGCGATCGGCTCGCGCGCACTCGACCTGCATGTCATGGGCTTGGAGCGGCTGGGCGCGACGTTCGACAACGCGCACGGCTACCTGATCGCCGAGGCACCGCAACTGAGCGGCGCGCAGATCTGGCTCGACTTCCCGAGCGTCGGCGCGACCGAGAACGTACTGATGGCCGCGGTGCTGGCGAAAGGTACGACGTCGATCGACAATGCGGCGCGCGAGCCGGAGATCGTCGACCTCTGCGAGATGTTGCAGGCGATGGGCGCGCGGATCGGTGGCGTCGGCACATCGACGTTGGAGATCGAAGGCGTCGACCGGCTGCAACCGTCGGCGCACGACGTCGTACCGGATCGGATCGTCGCCGGCACTTTCGCTTACGCCGCCGCGATGACGCGCGGCGAGATCTCGGTGCACCGCGCGCGCACCGAACATCTGGAGATCGCGCTGGACAAGCTGGTGCAGGCCGGCGCGCAGGTCGGGCAACTCGACGACGGCTTCACCGTGCGCAACGACAACCGGCCGCGCGCGGTCGACGTCGTCACGCTGCCGTACCCCGGCTTCCCCACCGACCTGCAACCGATGGCGATCGCGATGAACGCCATCGCCGACGGCGTCGCGTTCGTGACCGAGAACATCTTCGAAGGCCGGTTCATGTTCATCGACGAACTCGTGCGGCTCGGCGGCGATGTGCGCACCGACGGCCATCACGCGATCGTCCGCGGCCGCGAGTCGCTGTCGGGCGCGCCGGTCCGCGCGACCGACATCCGCGCCGGCGCGGCTCTCGTTCTCGCTGGCCTGGTCGCCGAAGGTACGACGACGGTCTCCGACGTCTTTCACGTCGACCGCGGCTACCAGCAGTTCGTCGAGGCGTTGCAATCGCTCGGTGCGCCGATCGTGCGCCGGGTCGACGAGACGCTGGTCTGACCGACATCTGTCGCGTTTCCGACCTTTCGCGCCGGCTGTCGTGATCGGCGTGGCAACCAATCGCTGCGCCAGGTCGTCAATACCGTGAGCTGCGAACGCCGCCGACGAGAGGAGGCGCGATGGAGATCCGCGTCCTGCGACCGGGATGCTCACTCGCCTTCGCTGGTCGGCTTGGCTCCGCCACTGTCGGTGACGTGCGAGCGGCGTTGGGTGATGCGATCGATTCCGGCGTCGACGATCTGTGGGTCGATCTCGCCGAGGTCGAGCTGGTCGACGCGACCGGGCTCGGCGTGCTCGTCGGCGGTCACCGCCGGGCCGAGCGAGCCGGCCGGCGGCTCGTGCTGCGTAATGTGCCGGAGCGGATCGACCGGCTGCTGCTCGCGACCCGGCTGCACCGCGTGCTCACGGTCGAACGCACCGCCGGCGCGGACGTAGCCGCCGCGTCCTAGGTAACTTTCACCGTGCCCGTCATGTACGGGTGGATGCTGCAGTAGAAGCCGTAGGTGCCCCGGTAGGAGAATCGCACCGTCGCCGACATGGTCGGCGCTAAGCTGGACGTCCCGGTGAAGCCACCCTTGTTCGGCGTCATGGTGTGCTCGTTGGTCGAGTTGTTCGTCACCTTCACGGTGCCGCCGCAGGACACGGTGACCGACGTCGGCGCGAACGCGTAACTCGCGCCGCTGTCGATCATCTGCAATGACGTCGATGACGAGTTGTTCGGGCACGCAGTCGCCGCGGTCGACGTCGGCTTGGGACTTGTCTTCTTCGTCGCGGTCGGCCGCGGCGCAGTGGTGCTGGTCCGCGGCGTCGGCACGACCGACGCCGCACGACTCGGCGTCGTACTCGCCTTCACGGCCGGATGCCGGCGAGCGACCGCGGACGGTGCCGCCGATGCCGGTACGCCGACCGAAGGTGCGGCACTCGACGCGGTAGCGATCGGGCTCGACGTAGGACCGGCATCGACACCGGAGCTGCTGCCACCACCACAGGCGGCGAGGGTCAGCACGCAGAGGGCAAGGCTGAGCGACAGTCGTCGGTCGGACATATCGCCATGCACGCAGCTGCGCCCGATCCGGTTCAGCCGGTCAGGTCACCGTGACGGTCGCCGCCTTGACTTCGTTCCATTCGTACGACGGACCGGTCCCGCCGGTGAAGCCCACCCACGCCTGCGCCGGCAACGCGACCGCGACGGACAGCAGCCGGTGACCGTCGAGGGAAACCAGCAACGAGCCATTCGACTCGCGCACGTCGACGGTGTGCCAGCCGACCCGAAGGCTGGGTCCGACCGGCTTCGTCGCGACGTAGCTCATCCGCCCGTGCGCGTGCGCGACCGCGACGCCGGCGAAGTCGGCGGCCGGGTCACCGGCGTCCTTCTCGGTGTCCAGCGTTACGGCGACCGCCGCCAGCCCGCCGACGCCCATGCCCGGCCCGGCCGAGCCGACCGAACCGGGCCCGTTGCCGCCGCCGAGGATCGCGAAGGTCAGCCCGGAGCCGCCGGTGCCGCCGCCGACGTAGGCCTGGTAGGTGGCGTGCAGTCCGGTGGTGTGCACCTGCCGGTCGTAGATCCCGGTGCCGGCGGCGTTGGGCGCGTACGGCGTCAGGCTCGCGACGTGGGTCCGGATCGACGCGCGGCCGCCCAGCCGCCACGTACTCGCGTCGAGCCGGGTCAGCGTTCCCGCGCCGTATCCGGTCAGCTTCACCCCGCCCGGCCGCCCGCCCGAGGTAGTCATGAAGCTGAACGTCGCGGCCTGCGCGCCCGGCGCCCGCGGTTGGAACGTCAGCGTCTCCGTCACGGTCTCCTCGGGCCGGATCTGCACCCCGGCCGCGAAGTCCGGCGACGCGGTGAAGTCACCGCCGGTGAGGCTCGCCTGGGTCACGGTGAGCGGCCCGATGCCGACGTTGGTGAACCGCACGACGACCGGCGCCGACTGGCCGAGGGCCACGGTGCCGGCGGACAACGACGGCGCGTCGATCGCAAGATGGCCGAGGGCAACGCCGCCGGTGCCGGTCAGAGGGACGGTCGTCGTCACATCGCCAGCGGTCGCGCTCAGGTGTCCGCTGAACGGCCCGGACGCGGTCGGTACGACGCTGACCCGTACGGCCAGCGCGCCGCCGGCCGGCACTGCCGCGGTCAGGGTCGGCGCGCCGGCGATGCTGAACCCGCCGTCGCTGGTCAGCGCGGTGAGCGACATCGGTTCCGCGGTCGGGTTGCGCAACTCGATGCCAACGGTGGTCGGCAGTTCGAGCGGCACGGTCCCGAGGTCGACCCGGCTCGGCATCGCGACGAGGCCGGTCGTGACGCCGTAACCGGTCAGGTCGATTGCGACCACGGTGTCACCGGCGTGCAGGTGGACGACGCCGCGTGCGATGCCGGCGACGGTCGGCGCGAACGTCACCGGCAACTGCACGGTGTCGCCGGGCTGGATCGGATCGTCCGGCAGCGCCGACGCATCGACGCCGAACGAACCCGAGACGTCAGCGTCCGTCAGGCGCACCGCCGTACCGTCCGCGGGCACCGAGACGGCGATCGTGCCGCCGAGTTGCTGACCCACCGGTGCGTTGCCGGCTTGCCACGACGGAGCGTTGACCGGCAGCGGCGCGGTCCGGCCGAAGCCGTAGATGACGCCACCGTCGTCGTCACCGCGAGTGCCGACGTAGACCCGGCCGCCGTCGGTCGCGGCCACGGAGAACTTGCCCGCCGTGCTGATCGGCGCCGACCAGCGCAACGCCAGTGCGCCGGTGGCATCTGGCACCGCGTCGTAGGCCTGCAGGCTGCCGATCGGTTGCGCGGTCGTCGATCCGCTCACGACCCAGACCAGCGCGTCGGGACCGTCCGCGCCGTTCGAGGTCACCACCGGCGAGCCGGATCCGAACGGCAGCGTCGCCTCGCTCCGGCCGGCCATCGTCAGCACCGGGTCGCCGTCGCCGTCGACGCCCGCGTGCCACGAGCGCAGCGGGCCGCCGGCTTCGGTGGTGTAGATCCACCCGCCCGCGCCGGGCCACACCGCCGGATGGCTGAACTGGCCGCGGTACGGGCCGTAGACACCGATTGCGCCGGGGTCGCCGTCAGCGTGCGCGCGGCCGCCGAGGTGGTCGCGGTCGAGCAGGAAGAACCGGCCGTCCTTGCCCGCGGCCACGGCGAGGTGCGGATGCGTCGGGGTGCCGAAGCTGTCCGGCAGCCCGACGACGCCGCCGGAGCCGAAGTCGTGGTCGACCAGATTGAGATTCTCGGCCGACGCCGGAGTGAAGTAGTCACCCGGACGCAAAGATCCATCGGGCTGCACGTCGAGCCGCAGCACGCTGTCGCCGAACGTCGTCAGGTCGGCCGCGGCTGCGGCGTACGGCGGCGGCGCGCCGTTGCCGGTCGCGACGAACATCCGGCCGCTGCCGTCGGACATGATCCCGCTGCCGCTCATCCAGATCCCGGTCTGGCCGTTGACCGGATCGGTCGGCGCGGTGGTCCAGATCGTCGTGAGTTGCGGGGTCGCGCCGGTGCGGACACCCATGACGTAACCGCGGGTCGGGGTTTCGTCGCAGTGCGACGCGAACGCGGCGTAGACGACGCCGTCGAGCATCAGCAGACCGGCTCGTTGGAGTTGCATCTGTGGCTGGAACGCATGGTCGGGATCGTTGACCGGTGCTCCGGCGAGCGCGACCGGCCAGCCGGGTTCTTCCGCGCCGGTGATGATGTCGAGCGCGTGCATCCAGTACGTCGGATTGGCCGCGTCGCTGCCGTCCCACGTCTTCGCGGTGAGGTAGACGACGCCGTTGTCGACGACGGGTGTGGACGTCACCCCGGCGTTCGGCCGCAGGTCGTTGCAAGTCGCCGCGGTGGTCGGCCAGGCCGGGCCGAGCAACGACTGCGGCGTCTGCCACATCACGTCGCCGGTCGCCGGGTCGAGGCCGTAGACGACGTTGTTCTCGGTCGCGACGACGAGCACGCCGTCGGCGACGACGGGCTCGGCGTACACCTGACCGTCGACGTGGCGGGCGAACAGTTGGCCGAACCCGTCGCTCGCGACCGGCGGCCCGGTCAGGCCGGGTTCACTGCCGTCCCAGCCGGTGCGCAGCGAGTCGGACGAGATGGTGACGACATCGGCGTGCGCCGTTGGCGGTACGACGACCGCAGCGGCCGCCGCGATGAGGAGGGCGCCCAGGAGTTGCCGCGCCGATCGCCGAGAACCCACACCCCACCCTGCTCAGGAGACGGCACGAACGCTCGCAATCTTGGCATCCGGATCCGCAACCGCGCGGCGAAACGGGCGGATTGTGGCGCCGTACCTGCCTTGCGCGGTTGTGGGCGTCTCGGTCATGGTGACGCGTGCCTCGATTCCGTCGCTTTGCCCTCGCCGTGCTCGCGGTCGCCGCCGTGGTGGTCGCCCCGACCGGCGCCCCGGCCGCCGCGTCCGGATTCACCGTCTCCGGCAACACGATCCTCGATCCGTCCGGCGCGACGTTCATCATGCGCGGCGCGAACGTGCTGTACGACACGGAGCTCGACGGGTACGGCCGGACCGGCAACGACGCCGCGCCCATGGTCGACAAATGGCACCTGAACACAGTGCGGGTCCTTGTCAGCGAGGACTTCTGGATCGGTAGCCAGCAGACGATCGACGGCGCCACCAACCCCAACTACTGCGCCGCGTTCGCCGGCTATCAGGCGAAGATCGACGACTGGGTCACCAAGGCGACCGCGCGGCACATGCTGGTGCTGATCGACCTGCACACGAACGAGCTCAACGGCGTGATCCCGTGTACGACAACGGTCAAGCCGAACCGCTGGACGATGGCCGACGAGGCACTCGCGCCGACATACTGGAAGCAGGTCGCGACTCGGTACGGCGCCAACCCGTACGTTGCGTTCGAGCCGTACAACGAGCCGCAATGCTTGACCCCGCAGCAGTGGCTGCACGGCGGTGACGTGACGACCGACTCGTGTTACGGCGGCGGCGCGCACTACCAAGCCGCTGGGATGCAGGAACTGTACGACGTCATCCGCGCGACCGGCGCGCGCAACCTCGTCGTGGTCGACGGGGTGAAGGACAAGGACACGACGCTGGCCGCCGGCAAGACCAACGCGGGCATCAACCCGTCCGGCGGGTACGACGTGAGCTATGCGACGAAGACGCCGGTCGTCGGCTTCAACGTCGTGTACGCCTCGCACCCATACCTCGGCAACGACTGCGGCACCTGGCCGCCGAACATTGAGCAGAAGGTTGGCATCCCGTCGTTGACGGTGCCGGTCGTCATCGACGAGTTCGGCAGCCGGTGCACGAAGAAGCCGTCCGACGACGGCGACCCAGCGGCGTCGAAGTACGCCGAGGTGATCACCTTTGCGGAGTCGCACCGGATCGGCTGGGCCGCCTTCGCGTGGGGGCAGCATCGCTGCTGGTACGACAAGGACGGCACGTTCGAGTGCGACTACGGACTGCTGAACGACCTGACGACGTGGGGGCCGAGCATCCCCGGCCGGCCGGTGTACGAAGACGCGGTCGCCCACGGCACGGCAGGCTCGTAGGAGGCCTCGGCGGCGGCGAAAGTCGTCGTCGTAGGGTGGCCTTGTGTCCGAAAGCGAAAACCCGGCAATCCCTGCTCCCGAGCCCAAAGGGCACCGACCGCGGACCAACCGCGACTGGTGGCCCGACCAGGTCGACCTTGCGCCGCTGCGCCAGCACTCGGCGCGGGCCAACCCGATGGACGAGGGCTTCGACTACGCCGAAGAGTTCAAGAGCCTCGATCTGGACGCGCTGAAACGCGACCTCATCGAGGTCATGACGACCTCGCAGGACTGGTGGCCGGCGGACTACGGGCACTACGGCCCGCTCCTGATCCGGATGACTTGGCACGCCGCCGGCACGTACCGGATCGCCGACGGCCGCGGTGGCGGCGACGGCGGCGCGCAGCGGTTCGCGCCGCTGAACAGCTGGCCCGACAACGCCAACCTCGACAAAGCGCGGCGGCTGCTGTGGCCAGTGAAAGCCAAGTACGGCCGCAAGATCTCGTGGGCCGACCTCATCGTCTACGCCGGCGACGTCGCGATGGAGTCGATGGGCTTCACCACCTTCGGCTTCGGCTTCGGCCGCGAGGACATGTGGGAGCCGGAGGAGATCTTCTGGGGCCCCGAGGACACCTGGCTCGGCGACGAGCGCTACAGCGGCGAGCGCGAGCTCAGCGGCCCGCTCGGCGCCGTGCAGATGGGCCTCATCTACGTCAACCCGGAGGGCCCGAACGGCAACCCGGACCCAATGGCGGCGGCCCGCGACATCCGCGAGACGTTCCGCCGGATGGCGATGAACGACGAGGAAACCGTCGCGCTGATCGTCGGCGGCCACACGTTCGGCAAGACGCACGGCGCGCACTCCGCCGACTACGTCGGCCCGGAGCCGGAAGCGGCTGCGATCGAGCAGCAGGGCATCGGCTGGCTGAGCACCGCCGGCACCGGCAAGGGCAAGGACACCGTCACGAGCGGCCTCGAAGGCGCCTGGACGCCGACCCCGACCACGTGGGACAACTCCTTCCTCGAGACGTTGTACGGATTCGAGTGGGAGCTGACCGAGAGCCCGGCCGGCGCCAAGCAATGGGTGCCGACCGACCCGGCCGCGGCCGACCTGGTGCCGGACGCGCACGACCCCTCGGTGCGGCATGCGCCGGTCATGCTCACCACCGACCTCGCCCTGCGGTTCGACCCGAACTACGGCCAGATCACCCGGCGGTTCCTGGAGCACCCGGGCGACCTCGAGCAGGCGTTCGCGAAGGCTTGGTACAAGCTGCTGCACCGCGACATGGGTCCGGTGTCGCGGTTCCTGGGTCCGTCGGTGCCGGCGCCGCAGCTCTGGCAGGACCCGGTCCCGCCGGTTGACCACGAGCTCGTCGGAAGCGCCGAGATCGCGACGTTGAAGCAGACGTTGTTCGGCTCCGGCCTGTCGATCTCGCAGCTGGTCGCGACGGCCTGGGCGTCGGCCGCGTCGTACCGCGGCACCGACAAGCGCGGCGGCGCGAACGGCGCGCGGGTTCGCCTTGCGCCGCAACGGGATTGGCCGGTCAACGACCCGACCGAGCTGGCGAAGGTGCTGGCCCGGTTGACCGAGATCCAGGAGGAGTTCAACGCCGCGCAGTCCGGTGGCGTGCGCATCTCGCTCGCGGATCTCATCGTGCTCGGCGGTTGCGCGGCGGTCGAGCAGGCCGCCGCGAGTGCCGGCGTCACCGTGACGGTGCCGTTCGCGCCCGGCCGCACCGACGCGACACTGGAGCAGACCGACGTCGACTCGTTCGCGGTGCTCGAACCGACCGCCGACGGCTTCCGCAACTTCCTGCAGGCCGGCGAGAAACTGCCGCCGGAGCGGCTGCTGATCGACCGGGCCAACCTGCTGACGCTGACCCCGCCGGAGATGACAGCGCTCGTCGGCGGGCTGCGGGTGCTGAACGCCAACACCGGGCAGGCGCCGTACGGCGTCTTCACCGCCCGGCCGGAGAACCTGACCAACGACTACTTCGTGAACCTGCTCGACCTGGGCACCCAGTGGAAGCCGTCCGAGTCGGCCGAGCACGTCTACGACGGCACCGACCGCGCGAGTGGCTCGCCGAAGTGGACCGCGACCGCCGTCGACCTCGTCTTCGGCGCGAACTCGCAGCTGCGCGCGATCGCGGAGGTGTACGCCGCGGCCGACGGGCAGCAGAAGTTCGTCAGTGACTTCGTCGCCGCGTGGGACAAGGTGATGAACCTCGACCGGTTCGACCTGCGCCGCTCTTAGCGATATTGACAATCAGTTCGAATAACCCGCTAGCCTGGGCGGTGTGCGGGCCGGCCTGACGTCGCTGGCGCTCGGGCTCACCGTGGCGGTGACCGGGTGCGTGCTCCGGCCCCCGCTGCCGGCCGATTCCGGCGCCCGGGTCGTCGATGTCGTCGCGTCGATCAGCGCGTGGGGGAGCATCCTGCGCCAGCTCGGCGGCGCGCACGTGCACGAGACCTCGATCATCACCAACCCGAACGCCGACCCGCACGACTACGAGCCGACCCCCGCCGATGGCCGCACCATCGCGACCGCGCGGCTGCTGGTGACCAACGGCATCGGTTACGACGGATGGGCGGCGAAGGCGGCCGCGGCGAACCCCGACCGCGGCCGGGTTCTGATCGATGTCGGCAAGGTCGCCGGGGTCGCTACCGGCGGGAACCCGCATCGCTGGTACTCGCCTCGCGACGTGGGGGTGGTGGCGGACGCGATCACCGCCGGCCTGAAGCGGGTCGACCCGCTCGACTCGGCGTACTTCGACCAGCGGCGTACGGCGTTCGAGACGCAGGGCTTGGCGGCGTACCAGCGGCTGATCGACGAGATCAGGGCGACGTACGGCGGCACGGCGATCGGTGCGAGCGAGAGTGTCGTGGAGCCGCTCGCAGAGGCACTCGGGCTGCGCGTGCTGACCCCGCCGGCGTTCCTGAAGGCGGTCAGCCAAGGCACCGAACCGTCGGCCGCCGACAAGGCGACGATCGACGCGCAGATCGCGAACCGGCAGATCAAGGTCTATGTGTTCAACCGGCAGAACGGCACGCCGGACGTCGCGGCACAGGTCGCGGCGGCCCGCGCGCACGGCATCCCGGTCGTGGCCGTCACCGAAACGCTGACGCCCGCGACGGCGTCGTTCCAGGACTGGCAGGTCGCGCAGTTGCAGGCCTTGCAGGCCGCGTTGCGTAGGGGGACCGGGCGATGAGCGCTCCGGTCGTCGAAACTCGGGGTGCCGCTGTCCGGCGCGGTGGCCGCACCGTCTGGTCCGGGGTCGACGTCACGGTGCAACCCGGCGAGTTCGTTGCGGTACTCGGCCCGAACGGCGTAGGCAAGTCGACGTTCTTGCAAGTGCTGTTGGGCCTCATCGAGCCGGCCGCGGGCGAGGTGTCGGTGCTGGGCGAGCGGCCCGGCTCCGCCAACCGGCGGATCGGCTACCTGCCGCAGCGTCGAGCCTTCGACGCGGGCACCCGGGTGCGCGGCATCGACATCGTCCGGCTCGGCTGGGACGGCGACCGCTGGGGTACGCCGCTGCCGTTTCGCGGCGCCCGGGCGAAGGCGGCGCGCGCCCGGGTCGACGAGGTTGTCGGGCTGGTCGGTGCTCGCGATTACGCGCAGCGGCCGATCGGCCAGCTCTCCGGTGGCGAGCAGCAACGGCTGCTGATCGCGCAGGCATTGGTACGGAGGCCGGATCTGCTGTTGCTCGACGAGCCGCTCGACTCGCTCGACGTCACCAACCAGGCCAGTGTCAGCGCGCTGATCCAGCAGGTGTGCCGCAGCCAGAACGTGGCGGTGATGCTGGTCGCGCACGACGTCAACCCGATCCTGCCGTACCTCGACCAGGTGCTGTACCTCTCGCCCGACGGTGCGGTGATGGGAGCGCCCGAGGACGTCATCACCGCGGACACGTTGACGGCGTTGTACGGCACGCCGATCGACGTGCTGCGCGACCGCACCGGCCGGTTGGTCGTCGTCGGCCAGCCGGACGTGACACCCACCCACGGGCACCACTGATGACCGCACACCTGTCTTGGAACCTCGTCGACGACGTGCGGCAGTTGTTGCAGTTCCCGTTCATGGTGAACGCGTTGCGGGCCGGCACGATCGTCGCGATCGTCGCCGG
>JAVEEG010000316.1 GCA_030840585.1 Frankiaceae bacterium
AGCTGGGCGAACTCCTCGGCGGGGCGCAGCTCCTCGAACGCGCGGCTCATCGCGGCCTTCGTCATCGACGACAGCCACAGGCGCTGCACTGGCTTCTTGGAGCCCGCCTTCTCGTAGAGGAAGGCGAAGATGAGCTCGCCCTCGCGGCCGGCGTCGCAGGCGTTGATGACCTGGTCGACGTCGTCGCGGCCGAGCTGCTGGGTCACGACCGACATCTGCTTCTTCGACCGCTCGTCGCGGACGACGAGCTTGAACTTCGCGGGCACGATCGGCAGATCGGCCATCCGCCACTTCTTGTACTTCGCGTCGTACTCGTCGGGCTCGGCGAGCTGGACGAGGTGCCCCACCGCCCAGGTCAGCACGTGCTCGGGCCCCTCGAGGTAGCCCTCGTGCTTGGCGAACGGCCCCGGCAGGACGCGTGCGAGGTCGCGGCCGACGGACGGCTTCTCGGCGATGACGAGAGTCTTGGACATCGGCGGCAGGGTAGCGCCCTCACGCTGCAACGCTCGCGCGGCTTAATGCGGACGGCGCCCGGATCAGCCGGCGCAGGAGCCGGTGCCGACCTGCCCCGAGGCGCCGCGCAGCTCCTCGCGGACGATCCCGTTGGGGATCGCGAAGCCGCCCGCCGGACCGCCGCTCGTGGACTTCGCGAAGACCGTCGCGGCGACGCGGCCGGCGACGTCGACGATCGGCCCGCCCGAGTTGCCCGGCTGGACGTTGCCGCGAAACGACGTGATCGTGCGCCGGACGAGGCGGCGCCCGTAGGCGTCCTGCGTCAGGACGGTGGTCGTCGCCCCGAGGCGGGTCGGGCGGGCGGCGAACGGCCCCGCCAGCGGGTAGCCGAGCACGGCCCCCGGCTCGGTGACCTTGACCTCGCGGGAGAAGCTCAGCGGCGGCGCCGTGAGGTCCGGCACGCGCAGGACGGCGATGTCGTTGCGCGAATCGAAGGCGATCGCCGTCGCGGCGTAGCGCGTCGGGCCGTCGCGGGTCTGCACGACGGTGTCGCCCTGCTGCTCGCCGGCGACGACGTGGGCGTTCGTCACGACGACGCCGGGCGCGGCGACCCAGCCCGAGCCCGCGACGCCCAGGCCGCAGGCGTTGCCGAGGATCTGCACGACGGAGTCGCCCGCCCGGTCGATGTCCGGATCGCGGACGACCGCGCCGTCGGGCGGCGGGACGTCGGCGGCGGGGCCGGTGACGCGGGGGAAGGGGTCAAAGCGCGCCAGCGCCTTCAGGACGGAGTCCGCGGGCAGGATCTCGTTGAGCTGCTTGAGGATCGCCGAGCGCTGGATGTCGCGGCGGTAGCTGCGGATGCCCGGCGTCTGCAGGACGATGACGCTCAGCAGCCAGGCGATCCCGAGCGCGAGCGCGACCGCCAGGACGCTGCCGAGCAGGCCGTCGACGGTCCGCAGCGCGGGCGACGCGATTCCGCCACGCAGCGCGCCGGCGATGCCCTCGGCGCCGGCCGAGATGACGGTGCCCGCGATCAGCGCGCCGAGCAGGCCGAAGAGCGGCGCGAACGGCGACTGGTTGCCGTCGTGCAGCAGGTGCGGCCCGAAGCGCGTCCCGAGGTACGCGCCGGCGGCGAACCCGGCGAGCGACAGCACGCCGATGAGAAATCCCCGCGCGAAGCCCACGAGCGCGAACAACGCGGCGAAGGCGATGATGATGAAGTCGATGAGCGTCACGGTGCTGGTGCCTGCGGTGTCGTCCGCAGGCAGGCCATAGTTCCTCCTATGGCACCCGCTTCGTCACGCGCGCGTCGGTCCCCTGCTTCCCTGCCGGTGATCATCGCAAGCGCCATCGCGGTCCTCGCGGTCGCCGTCGTCCTCGTGCTCCTGCTCACCGGCGGGCGCCCGGCGGAGCAGGTGCGCGCGGAGCACTTCGCGGCGGCCTGGGCGCGCAACGACTACCCCGCGATGCGCGACGACCTCACGGACGCGGCGCAGCGCGCCACGTCGCTGAAGCGCTTCGTCGCGCGGTACAAGCGGGCCGCGGCCACGGCGACGGTCGTCCGGCTGAAGCCGGGCAAGGCGAGCGCGCCGGTCGGCGGCGTCGTCCGCGTGCCGATGACGATCTCCACGCGCGTCTTCGGGCGGGTGCAGGCGACGCTGCGGCTGCCCTTCGACGGCAAGGACGACGCGGCCCGGATCGACTGGTCGCCCCAGCTCACGTTCCCCGGCGTCCGGCGCGGCGAGAAGCTCGTGCGCCACATGCAGCTGCCGCGGCGCGCGGACATCCTCGCCCGCGACGGCACGCCGCTCGCGCAGGGCCCGGACCGCACGTCGCCGATCGCCGACGTCGCGAGCTCGATCGTCGGCCAGCTCGGCCCGGCGCCCGTCGAGCGCGTCGAGGCGTTGCGCGCCCTCGGCTACCCCGACGACGCGCGCGTCGGGACCGCGGGCCTGGAGCGCGTCTTCGACGAGCAGCTCGGCGGGCGCCCCGGCGGCGTCCTGCAGGCCGGCGGGCGCACGCTGGCGTCGAGCATCGCGCGGCCGTCGCCGGCCGTGCGGACCTCGATCGACCCCGACGTGCAGCGCTCGGCGGTCGAGGCCAAGGGCGCGCGCCTCGGCGGCGTCGCGGCGATCCGGCCGCGGACCGGCGAGATCCTCGCCCTGTCGGGCTTCGCCTTCTCCGGGCTCCAGCCGCCCGGGTCGACGTTCAAGATCATCACGCTGACGGGCATCCTGCAGGCCAAGCTCGCGGGCCCGAACTCCGTCTTTCCCGTCGAGACGAAGGCGACGATCGAGGGCCGCGACCTCGACAACGCCAACGGCGAGTCCTGCGGCGGGACGCTGCTGCACTCCTTCGCGGAGTCCTGCAACTCCGTCTTCGCGCCGCTCGGCGCGCGCCTCGGCGCCCGCCGGCTCGTGCGGACGGCCGAGGCGTTCGGGTTCAACACCGACCTCGGCATCCCCGGCGCCGCGACGAGCATGATCCCGCCGGCGAGCGAGATCGGCGACGACCTCGCGGTCGGCTCGTCGGCCATCGGCCAGGGGCGCGTCCAGGCGACGGCGCTGCAGATGGCGCTCGTCGCCGCCACGATCGCCGGGCACGGCCGCCGGCCGCAGCTCACGCTCGAGCGCCGCTCGCGGACGACCCGCACGCGCGCCATCCCCACGAGGATCGCCCGCCAGGTCGGGCGCTTCATGGAGGCCGTCGTCAACGACGGCACCGGCACCGCGGCGCAGATCAGCGGCGTGCAGGTCGCGGGCAAGACCGGCACCGCCGAGCTGCACGACACCGTCAAGCAGGCGGACTGCATCCCGAGCCCCGAGGTGCCGGAGTGCCCGCCGGTGCTCCCCAACGACCCGACCGACACCGACGCCTGGTTCTCGGCCTACGCCCCGTCCGGCGCGCCGCGGATCGCCGTCGGCGTGCTGCTCGTCGAGGCCGGCGCCGGCGGCGACACCGCCGCGCCGGTCGCCAAGCAGGTGCTCGTCGCGGGGCTCAAGGCGACGAGCTGAGCGGGCGGCGGTCACCGTCCCTCAGGCGGCGCACGCGCCGGCACCGCCTACACGTCGAGGTCGATGATGCCCGTCTGCGTCCGACCGGAGCGGCTCTCGATCTTCAGCTCCAGGGGGCGGTTGCCCAGCGACGTCAGGGTGAGCTTGAAGAGGACGAGCGAGCCGCGGATCGGCGTGTCGAAGGCCGGCGTGTCGCGCAGCGGCACGACGTCGTGGGCCGGGACGAAGTCCGCGGAGCGGTAGGCGAAGAGGTTCGTGGGATCCAGCACGACCGGCCGGAACACCTCCTCCTGCGTGTCGACGATCTGGATGTCGTCGGACGGCGGCTGCGCGACGCCCGTCTCGTTCTCGACGCGCAGGAAGACGCCGAACCAGACCTCGTCGGGCTTCAGCGCGCGCTCGGCCGCCGGGACGCCCTCGAGGTAGCTCCTGTCCTGGACGTCGTCGGCGTTGAGCTGGCGCGAGACCTGCACCTGGTAGTTCAGCGAGCCGATGTTGAGGTACAGCCCCTCGGTCTCTGCTCGCACGACGCGGGCGTTCTCGTCGGGATGGTTGCCGCACGCCGCGAGGCCGCCGCTGGCGAGCAGGGCGACGAGGACGGCGAGCGGGCGGTGAAGGCGCGGCACGGGCGGCGGGAAATCTACAGCCTGAAGCCGGTCGCGGGCTTGCGCGGCCCGCCCGAGAGCGTCGTCCGCGCCCCGCGCTGCTCCCCGGCCTCGAGGATCGAGCGCAGCCGGTCCAGCGCCTTGCGATGGCAGCGCGTCGTCGCCGCGGGAACGCGCAGGAGCTTCTCCATGAGGCGGTCGGATTGCGTCGCGGGCTCGGTCTGCGTCACGAACGTGACGTTCGTCCGGCCGCCGCCCGCGTCGTCCAGGCGCCACTCCGTGCGGGTGCGGACGCGGTTGAAGCGCCCGGCCCGGCCGGTGCCGACGATGCGCTGCGGCGGATCCACCTCGGCGAGCGTCAGGTCGCCGTAGGAGAAGCGGTCGAAGCGCGACTTCACCCGGAACCGCGCGCCCGCCCCCTGGCCGTAGGAGTCCTCGCGGGTGAGGTGCCAGTCGACGAGGCAGTGATCGGTGAACTCCTGGTGGTTGGCCACGTCGGCGAGGTACTCGAAGACCTCCTCCCGCGGCTTGGCGATCGTCGTCGTGAGCGTGACGGGCTCCATCGCCCGCCAATCTACTCGGGGACGGCGGCGGGCGGCGACGTGGCGCCGAGGCGGTGGACGCGCACCGTCAGGCGAGCTTCGCTGTTGCGGACGAGCTCGCTGCGCAGCGGCTCCGCGCGGCGCAGCGGCCGGCAGAGCTCGCAGACGGTCTCGCCGCGCGCGTAGCAGTATGCCGTCTCG
>JAVEEG010000030.1 GCA_030840585.1 Frankiaceae bacterium
GCGGCGATCGCGTCGCGGACCGCCTTCAGCGCAACGGATGCGATCTCAGGGTCGAGCGAGACATAGTCGGCCTCGCCACACACGTCGTCGGCGAACAGCGCCTGCACGGCTTCGAACGCGGCCAGCACCTCGAGCACCAACGGGCTGTCCGGGTCGAGCGCACGCGACCGCGCTTCGGCGAGGAAGACGGTGTTGCGCCAGTTGTCCGCGAGCCGCGCGAGATCGCTGTCCGAGACATGCGGCAGCTGCGCGAGGACACCGAGGATCTCGGGCAGGTTCGGGTGTTCGTCGAGCGAACTGATCGCTGCGCTGCGCCGCCGGGCCATGGCTGCTCCCTTGTCTTGCCAGAATCTTTCGGCATCTGCGCAAGGGAAAGCCAGGACATAGCCGTGAATCTGTCCGAAAACCACATGATCGGACATGGGTGATGGTGCGCGGGGACTACCGCGCACCACCCGATATGACTACGTGCGCGCCGTTTCGACGTTGCCGCCGAGCGCGGTCCAGATGTCGTTGACGTTGGTGAACTCGCGATCGGACGGCAAGCCGCGGACCAGATCGACGATGCGGTCGGGCGCGTTGCGATCCATGACGAGATCGATGACCTGCGCGCGGACCATCGGATAGCAGTCCTTGCCGAGGTAGCTCGCGAGCTCGGAGCGACCCTCGACGTCGGTGGGCTCCATGCCCTCCGGCGTGCCGCCGACCAACGTGCCGTCCGGGACCAGATCGGCGTCGGGCTGATCCTCGCCGGCCGGCTCCGGGTCCTTCCATTCCTCTGCGTGCGTGCTGTGCCCGGAACGCACCAAGCCCTGGGTCTCGTGCTTGCGCTGGTCGTCTTCGCGCGCGCTCACCTTGTCACTGCCGCGATCCACGGTCGCTCCTTTCGACGAGCGGCCAATACCCCGCCGATCGGCGCCGCAAAGGCATATGACCCGCGCATTCGGGAACAGAACGGACAACTACCGGATGCGGGAGGCATGACGATGGGCCGATGGCGAACGGGGGTCACAGCCGCGGCGGTCCTGCCGTCCGCGCTGGGCGCGGCGCTCCTGGTCAGCGCCCCCTTTGCCGGTACGACGACCGCGCCACTTGCCGACAGTCACAGCGCGGCCGCGCATCACGTCGTCACGCAGGACAAAGCGGCAGCGCTCGACCCGGTCAAGTTCGACGTGCCGACCCGTTCGATCGTGACGCTCGTCGGTGCCGAGATGTTGCTCGTCAGCATCGGTGCCGGCGTCATCGTTGTCGCCCGCAAGCAGCGGTCTTCGTCGTACTAGTTACGCCTTCGGGGTGTGATTGAGGTCGTACTTCTCGACCGCGCGGGCCGGCGCATCCGCCTTCACTTCGCCACGACGGGCCAACTCGGTCAACGTCGCGAGCACGATCGACTCGGCGTCGACGGAGAAGTAACGGCGTAGCGCGATCCGGGTGTCCGACCGGCCATAGCCGTCGGTGCCGAGCGACGACCAGTCACCCGGGATCCACGGCGCGATCTGATCCGGTACGGCGCGCATCCAGTCGCTGACCGCGAGCACCGGCCCCGGCTTGCCTTCCAGCTGCGCGGTCACGAAGGGCGTGCGGTGATCCGCGTGGTCGCCGCCGGCTGCGGCCAGCCGATTGTGCAGGTCGCACTCCATCGCTTCGCGGCGCAGCTCGGTCCACGATGTCGCGCTCCACACGTCGGCCGCGACACCCCATTCGTCCGCAAGCATTCGCTGCGCGTCGAGCGCCCAGTGGATCGCGGTACCGCTGGCGATGAGTTGCGCGCGCGGCGGCTCGCCGCCGTTGTTGCCGTTGCCGTTGCCGGCAACCTCGGGCGCGGGCGCGCAGCGGTAGAGCCCGCGCAGGATCTGCTGCTCGACATCGGGCACGTCGTCGGGTATCGCCGGTTGCGTCTTCGGCTCGTTGTAGACGGTCAAGTAGTAGAAGACGTTCTCCGGGTTCTCGCCGTACATGCGCCGCATCGCGTCCTGGACGATGACCGAGATCTCGTACGCGAACGCGGGGTCGTAGATGAGACATGCGGGGTTCGTCGACGCAAGCAACACTGAGTGGCCGTCTTCGTGTTGCAGGCCCTCGCCGTTCAGCGTCGTACGACCGGCGGTCGCGCCGAGCAGGAAACCGCGGGCGAGTTGGTCACCCATCGCCCAGGCGAGATCGCCGGTGCGTTGGAAGCCGAACATCGAGTAGAAGACGTACACCGGGATCATCGGCTCGCCATGCGTGGCGTACGACGAACCGGCCGCGATCACCGAAGCCATCGACCCGGACTCGCTGATCCCCTCGTGCAGGATCTGGCCGCGGGTGTCCTCCTTGTAGGACAGCAGCAACTCGGCGTCGACCGGGTCGTACCGCTGGCCGTGCGGCGAGTAAATCTTGGCGGTCGGGAACAGCGAGTCCATCCCGAACGTGCGCGCCTCGTCCGGCACGATCGGCACGAATCGCGCGCCGATCCCCTTGTCTTTCATCAGATCCTTGAGCAGCCGGACGAAAGCCATCGTCGTCGCGACCTGTTGCTTGCCGCTGCCCGCCTTCAACGCGTCGTACGCCTTGTTGCCGGGAAGCGGGAGCGGCTTCGACCGGTCGACCCGGCACGGCAGCAAGCCGCCGAGCGCGCGCCGGCGTTCGAGCATGTACTGGATCTCGTCGCTGTCCTTGCCCGGGTGGTAGTACGGCGGCAGCTCGCCCTCGAGGTCCTTGTCCGGGATCTCGAGGTAGAGCCGGTCGCGGAACGCCTTGAGCTCGGCCTTCGTCAGCTTCTTCATCTGGTGCGTCGCGTTGCGCGCCTCGAAGTCCTTGCCGAGGGTCCAGCCCTTGATGGTCTGCGCCAGGATCACCGTCGGCTGCCCGACGTGGTCACGCGCGGCGCGGAACGCGGCGTACACCTTGTGGTAGTCGTGCCCGCCGCGCGACAGCCTCGTCAACTGCTCGTCGCTGAGGTGCTCGACCATCTTGCGCAGTCGCGGGTCGCGGCCGAAGAAGTCGTCCCGGATGAACGCGCCGTCGGAGACGCTGTACTTCTGGAACTGCCCGTCGGGGGTCGTGTTCATCACGTTGACGAGCACGCCGTCGGTGTCGCGGGCGAGCAGCTCGTCCCACTCGCGACCCCACACGACCTTGATGACGTGCCAACCGGCGCCGCGGAAGTACGACTCGAGTTCCTGGATGATTTTTCCGTTGCCGCGTACCGGTCCGTCGAGCCGTTGCAGGTTGCAGTTGACGATGAAGGTGAGGTTGTCGAGCTCCTCGCGGGCGGCGACGCCGAGCGCGCCGAGCGACTCGACCTCGTCCATCTCGCCGTCGCCGAGGAACGACCAGACGTGCGAGCGTGACGTGTCCTTGATCTGCCGGTCGTGCAGGTAGCGGTTGAACCGGGCCTGGTAGATCGCCTGGATCGCACCGAGCCCCATCGACACCGTCGGGAACTCCCAGAACTCCGGCATCAGCCGCGGGTGCGGGTACGACGGCAACCCGTTCGGCGCGTGCGAGATCTCCTGCCGGAAGCCGTCGAGCTGGGTCTCGGTCAGCCGGCCTTCGAGGAATGCGCGGGCGTAAATGCCGGGGGAGCCGTGACCCTGGATGAAGACCTGGTCGCCGGACTCGCCGCCTTCCTTGCCGCGGAAGAAGTGGT
>JAVEEG010000041.1 GCA_030840585.1 Frankiaceae bacterium
CAGCACGAATCCGGGCACGCGGCTCACGCTACTTGCTCCCCACAGCACACAATCGTGGCTGGAGCGACGCGTGTGGCGCCGGCGAACCTCAGGCGCGCCTCACGCGTCACGGTTGTGTGCAGCCGAGTCATCTGCAGCAGGGAGCATCGGTGACCGACACGATCGGCTGGGGCGAGGTCGACGAGCGGCCGAGCCGGCTACCGCGGCTCCGGCTGAGCCGCCGCCGGCGCATCGCGCTGACGGTTGCCGCCGCGCTGGTGGCGGGCGGCATCGTGGCCTGGCCGCCGTTCCGGTCCTGGCGAGCCGACGGCGCCGCTCGGGTCGTGCAACACATCTGGGAACGCGCCCAGGGCTACGACGACGAGCGCATCGACACACTCATGGCCGCGGAGCGGGCCCTCGGCCCATTCGACCGGTCGCCGTTCGCCCGGGCAGTCGCCTCGATCGACCGCGAGGAAGCAGCGGCCTTCGACCGGCTCATCCGCCAGGCGAAGGCGATCCGCACCTGGACATCCGACGTCGGCGCCGCGCGCGACGCGGTCGTGACCGCGTTGCGGGCGCAGCAGGCCGGGCTACGGGGGCAAGCAGGCCGGCCCGCGGCGATCACCATCGACGAAGTGCTGACGACGTCGATCGACGACCGGTCGCTCAGCGCCGCGGACATCGCGACGGCGAAAGTAGAGGCACTGCGGAAACGACATCACCTCAAGGTGTTCACGCCGACGACCGAACGGTTCCATTCGGCCACCACGATCCTCGCGATGCTGGCCCGGCCCACCGACGAGGCACTGCACCTGCGGCTGGTGACGAGCGGCGTCCAGGGCGTCACCGTCACCGATCTCGACACCGGTAAGGAAATCGCCCGGCGCACCATCGACGTAGGCGACCCGGAGACCTGGCAGCCGGAGCGGCTGTTCGGTCCCGCGGTAGTCGGCTCCATCGAGAACGGCATCGCGATCATCCCGTTCGCCCATGACGGCAAGGAACGCAAGATCGCCGGCCACTACCTGCAGTCGTCGACCGGATCGCCGATGTGGGTGTCGGCGATCGACACTCGCACCCTGCGGGCGATCGACGGATCCGGGCGGGTGCTTCGAACGACGGCACGTCCGGACGGCATCGACCTGATCGGCGGCGGGACCGGCACCGCTCTGCTCGCGACCGACTTGTCGCAGGGCAGCTTCTTCGCTCCGTCCCCGCAGCAGCGGCACTACGTGTTCGATCCGGACAACGGCCGGCGCACCCCGCTGGCGGTGACCGGGTGCCCGCAGCAACCCGTCATCAGCGGAACCGTCGTCGTCGTAGCGACCGGCGATCTGTGCGACTACGCGAACAAGGTGGAGGTGTTCGACGTCAGCGGCCGGCTGCTGCGCACCGTGCCGGTGCCGGGCAACGACGTCACGGCTTTCCTTCCGATCTGTTCACCCGACGGCAAGTACGTGGCGCTACCGACGACCCCGCGGCCGGCCAACTTCGACGAGTCGTCACCGACCCGGCTACGGGTGCTCGACACGACGACCGGCACGTGGACCACCGTGCCGGCGAGCAATGGCTGGACCCCGCTGGGCTGGTCGAGCGACAGCCGGACGCTGTTGCTGCAGCTCACCGACAACGGGTCGCTCGGACTCGGCCCGGAGTTCGGCCCGCTGGCCTACCTACGAGTCGGCCAGAAGACGCTCCACTCGATAAGACTCCGGGCTGACCAGTGGAATTTCCTCACCTGAACATGCCGCGGCCCCGCCACCATTGCGGTGAGCGGGGCCGGAGCAGGCGAGCGGAGAACTAGCCGAGCGGGTGGCGGT
Organism: Frankiaceae bacterium; assembly: GCA_030840585.1. GTDB lineage: Bacteria > Actinomycetota > Actinomycetes > JAFAQI01 > JAFAQI01 > BP-197. Next base: position 1,803 of record JAVEEG010000041.1, read on the forward strand.
GGGACGCACCCGGGAACAGGTCGAACGGCGACCCGTCACCAAACTGCACCGTCGCCTCGCCCTCCTGGATCGACAGCAGCGAGAACACATTGCCGAAGTCGGTGCGCAGGCTGTTGGTCGGCGCAAGCACGTTCTTGTACGTCGACGTGCGCAGCGACTTGCCGTTGCTGTAACCGACAACGAACGTCGCGCTCTTGGTACCGCTGACGCTGACGAGCTCGATCCAGACCGGCGCGTACGACGCAGCCGTCGGCGCGCTGGTGCCAGTCGACGTGCCCGCCGGGACGGTGGTGGTCGTAGTAGTCGTGGTCGGCGTTGCCGGCTTCGCCACCGGCGCCGCCTTTTCGACCGGCGCTACGTACAGCGGCTTGAACGGGTCCTTGCCACCGGCCGAGTTGACGACCTTCGGCAACGTCACGGCGGCCGGGGCACCCGGCGCGGCGGGAGCGGCCTTGGCCGGGTGATGCGGCACCACGAACGACGGCTCGGACGCCGGCGACGAGCCGCCGCCCTTGAGCAGGAAGAACGCGACGACCGCGAGCACCAGCACACCGAGAGCAGCGCCGACGAGGATCAGCTTGCGACGGTTGTCGTTGCCACCGTCCTCGTCGTCGAACCCGGCGGGCAGGATCGGGGCAGGCGGCTCAGCCACGGCCGTACCCGGCCCCGAGAAGGTCTGCTGAGACATGTCTCTCCCCTACTTGCCCGTGGTGGCGGCTGCGCCCGGCGACATGAACACCGAGGCGGTCAGCGTGACGTTGAGCGTTCCCGGCGCGACGGTCTGACCGCTCGGGTTCGCACCCGGGACGATCGGCGCGGCGGAGAACTGCGAGACGGCCATCGACCGCGGCAGCGACTCCACGTTCTGGAAGAACTGCTCGAGGTTGAAGTACGTCCCCTGCACCTGAATCTGCAACGGGATGGACGCGAGGACCGCACCCGGCGCAGTCGACGTGACGGCCGGCGACGGGCCCGAAGGCTTCGCGGCACCGAGCTGCGACGACTGCACCAAACCCGGCTGACCCGGTGCCAGCGACACGAGGTTCACCCCGGCGCCGTCAGCGGCGGCCGACAGCTGACGGATCAGCGTCGGCAGCGCCGGGCTGTCCGGCACCTGCGTGGCGATCTTCGCCAGCGTGCGCTGCTGCGCCGGCAAGTCCCGCGCCTGCGCCCGCAGGTGCGCGATCTGCGACTGCAGCGCCTGGTTGCTCTGGTCGACCTGCGAAGCCTGGTCGCGGAGGCTAGCGGCGTGCGTGCGCTGCGGCTTGACGAGGATGAACCACCCCGCCGCCATGACGGCGAGGCATGCCACCGCCGTGAGCACGGACCACTGACGAGCCCTGGTCATCTCAGCCCTCCGACGCGTTCAGGTAACGCCCGGACAGGGCGGCTTGGCTCAGGGTGACCTGAGAGACGAAGTTGACCACTGGGCGAGCGCCGATCGTGCCCTTCGTCGAGCTGCTGAAGTACACGTTCGTGAAGCCCTTCTCCTTCGCCAAGGCGTCGAGCCAGGTGGCGACGTCGTCGTGGCTGAAGGCGACACCGCTGAACTGCACGGTGCCGATGCCGGTTGCGAGCAACGGCGACGGCGCGCCCGGCGCACCGGCGGCGGGAACGGTGCCGGTCGCACCTGGCACCGACTCGGTCGCGGACAGGTTGGTCAGCCACACGTTGGCCGGCACCCGCAGCGAAAGGTCGGTGAGGTACGTCGACCAACGGACCTCGTTGCCCATCGCGTTGGTCAGCATGGCCTTCTTGGCGGCGACCTGCGCGTAGACGTCGCGCACCGACTGCAGCCCGTTGAGCTGCGACTGCAACGTCGTCTCCTGCGTCTGCGCCTGAGTCAGTCGCTCCTTGGCGGCCGCGACACTGTGGTGCGCCTGGTAGGTCAGCGCGCCGACGACGGCGACGGCGGCGAGGCCGACACAGCCGAGGCCCAACTGCAACCGGCGGAACCGCGCAGCCTCGTAGATCTCGGGCGGCAACAGGTTGACGACCGCAAGCGTGCCGGTCTTCGCCGTACCGACCGGCTGAGACGGAGCGGCGGTCTCGTCCGCGATGTTCGGTTGAGTCATGACGCCACCCCCATGGCGAGCCCGACCGGAACGGTCACCAGCGGCTCGACGAAGCTGAGCTGTTCGGACGACAGGCCGGTCTTGCCGACCCGAAGGCTGGACAGCGGCGAGGCCGGTACGACGGGCAGCCGGGTCGCGAGCGCGAGCCGCGGCAGCAGTCCGCCGAGGCGGGCGCCGCCACCGGAGATCACCACTCGCCGCAGCGGCACGGCGGCCGGCTGCGCGAGGTAGTAGTCGAGCGAACCGCGGATCTCCTCGACCAGGCTCGCGCCGGTCGTCTCGACGACGCGGGCGGCCGGGTGGTCGACCTCGACCGCGCCGGGCGAGCTGCCGAGGCTCATCTGCTGCTTCAGCCCTTCGGCCTGCTCCAGCGGCACACCCATGCGCTCGGCGACGGCCTCGGTGACGTGGTCGCCACCCATCAGCAGCACGCGGACGAAACGCGGTACGCCGTTCTGGTGCACGACGATGTTGGTGACCCGACCGCCGATGTCAACGACGGCCTCTGCGTCACCGTGGGCCTGCAACCCGATCGGGTCGATCTGGCCGGCGGCCCGCAGTACGGCGAACGGCGTGAGGTCGACCTGGCTGGTCGACAGACCGGCCTTGCGCACGGCCTCGATCGCGCTCATCACCATGTCGCGTACCGCAGCGACGAGCAGCACGCGAACCATCCGCACACCGGCGTCGGTCACGAACTCCTCGACCCGGTAGAAGTCGAGGATGGCCTGCTCGACCGGGATCGGGATGTAGTCCTGCACCTGGAATGCGAGCGATTGGCGCAACTCGGAGTCGGGCAGCCAAGGCAAGTCGACCTGGCGCACGATCACCTTCTGGTTCGCGACGCCGAGCACGACCTTCTTGCTGCCGAACTTCGCGGACGCCCAGAGGTGCCGGATGGCCTGCGCGACGGACTCGACGTCCACCACTTCGCCATCGCGGACCGCACCCGGTGCGAGCGCTACCTGTCCGAATCTTTCCAACGTCACGCCGCTCTTGCCGAACGAGAGTTCGGCGGCGCGCACACCGGAAGTCCCGATGTCGAGACCCACGGAGGTCCGTCCTGCCACTGGTCCTTCGCCTGCCTTCCAATGCCGCAAGCGGCGCCCGTGGCCAGGTCGGCCGGTGGGCGGTGTCAAGGACGGATGTCGGCGATTTCGGACCTCTGCTTGAGCAAAAGCAGCACTTTGGTTGCGCCGGGCGGCCTAGATGGGGGAGGTCATCCCGGGTGACACCCGCTCGGGTGAACTACCCGCCGAGGGTCAGCGAGTTGTACGCCGAACCGATGGGGCCGCCGAGGAAGATGCCGATGAGGGCGCCGACCAGCATGAACGGCCCGAATGGCACCTTGGTCTTGCGCCCACCGCCGGCGAAGAGGATCAGTCCGACCCCCACAACGGCGCCGACCACGAACGCGGCGAACGCGCCGACGGCGAGCTCGCTCCAGCCCAGCCAGGCCAGATGCAACCCGATGACGCCGGACAGCTTTACGTCGCCGAACCCCATGCCCTTCGGCTGGATGAACGCGACGACGTAGTAGAAGACGAAGAGCGCGGCCATGCCGATCAGGGCCCGCTCGAACGGCCAGGCGTGATGGTGCACGGCCGAGGCGAGACCGAGCAGCGCGATCCCCACCGGGTACGACGGGAGCGTCAGCACGTCCGGCAGCCGCCGTACGTCAAGGTCGATCAGGGCCAGCGCGACGCCGACGGCAGCGAAGACGAGATAGGCCGGCAGCTGCGCCACCGGGCCGAAAAACGCGGCCAGGCCGGCCCACAGTGCGCCGGTAAGGGCCTCCACGAGCGGGTAGCGGGCCGAGATCTGGTTCTTGCAGTGCCGGCACCGGCCATGCAGCAGCAGCCACGACAGCACCGGGATGTTGTCCCGTGGCCCGATCGGGGTGTCGCACTTCGGGCAGTGCGACGGCGGCGACACGATCGACTCGCCCCGCGGCACCCGCCACACGACGACGTTGAGGAACGACCCGATCAGCAGCCCGAGTACGCCACAGAAGACGACGAGCCAGACGTAGAGCTGCCCAGACACGTGCAGAGTTCTATCGCACCGTCTCTATCAACGGTCGACCTCGCGGAACTTCGTCGGGTTGACGTTCAGGATCCCGCCCGGCGTCGCCGCGGCGTAGCACGCGGTCAGGCCGACGTTCGCGTTACCGGAGATCGTCATGTTCGCGGCCCAGATCGTCCCGACCAGGTTCGCGCCACCGGCGTACGTGATCGTGCCTTCCGGCACGAAGATCGGCCCGGTGAGCGCGGCGTTCGAGGTGATCTTCAGGTCGCCGCCGCGGACGATCAGCACGACCGCGGGGTGCTGAATGCAGCTGCCGGCCGGGTCGGACTGGTACGCGTAGGCCGCGAGCTCGTTCTGCAGCGTGACCGTGTCGCCCGCGTTGACGTCGAAGTACAGGATGGGGTCGTACTGCGTGGTCGGCGACAAGTTCGTCGGGATCGACGTCGTGGTGTAGTACGTCCCCTGCGCCTGCGCGCGCGCCTTCAGCGCGGCGTACTGCTCGTCGGTCAGACCCTTCGGCTGGTAGCCGTAGTCGTTGACGAGGTTCTGGTAGGTGAACGACGACGTGCTCGTGTACTGGTTCGCCGCGCCGGAGCAGCTGGCGCCGTTCGCCGCGCTCGAGAACACCCCGCCCATCGAGTCCTGGTCGTACGGGTAGGTCGCGTTGCAGAACGACGAGCCGTGCAGTGCCTGGCTGTCAGAGCTGCCGCTCGACGGGCAGGAGTTCCAGTTCTTCGTGGTCACGTACTTCGCCGAGTGCGCGGCCGCGGGAATGTTGTAGTAGGGGTCGATGCCGGCGAAGTTGAGGTGGCCGCGGCTGTCGATGCAGTCCTGCGAGAACACGCTCTCGTTGGTGACCGACGCCGTACCACCGTTGTTGAGTTTGTTGTCGATGTAGATGCCGATCGGGAAGTTGAACGGGGTCACGACGACGGTCTGCTCGACCGTCCGCACACCCGTGGCCTGGCGGCCGACCGAGTGGATCTTGTAGGTCCCGGACCGCTGCGAGAAACCAGCAACCGTCTCGATCCACACGGTGGCGGAGCCGTTCGGGAAGGTCAGCGACTGCGGCGAAGCCGAGTTGCCCCACGGGTTCGTCGTGCAGCTCGGCGAGCAGCTGAGCAGTTGCGGGTTGACGTTGTTGAGGTAGCCCTCCGCGGCGGCGACGCCGGCCTCGGCCGCACCGAGCGAGCTGGTCGCGACCCGGTCCGCGCTGGAGTTGGTGAGGTTGCGGGTAGACACCTCGACCATCAGCACACCGAGCGCCGTCAGCATGGCGACGACCATGATGACGCTGACGAGCGCGATACCGGACTCGTCCGTCCGTACGCGCCGGAGCAACATCGTCTTGTCTCTCATCAGTTGGGCCTTCATCAGTAGGGCCGGTTCCGCAGGTCGACCTGGGTTTGGTAGTACTGCTGGTGGGTGCCCTTCAGGACCGTCAGCTCGATGGTCACCGAGTCGATGTAGCGCAGCTCGAGCGTGTCGAGGACGTGGTTGCCGTTGCCGTACTTGCCGGACGAGTCCGCGTCGAGCTCTTCCCACGAGATGATGCCGTCGCTGTTGCTGTCGAGGCCGTAGGCACCGAGGCGGTAGACGCGGCTGAAGAACGACATCTTGAAGCCGGTCACGTTCGCCGCGAGCACGGGCGTCGACTGCCCGGCCGCCGTCAATGTCAGACGTTGCGCCGACGGGTCGTACGTGTAGGTCAGTTCCTCGGGGTCGGCGTTGTCCGGCTGGATGACGCCGTCACCGTTGAAGTCGACATCGAACGTGAGGCTGGTCGGCTGCGCGGAGTTGTACGACGTCGCCGACGAGCCGTACGGGTTGGTCACCGCGACGATGGCCTGCGCCTCACGCAGCTCGCGGGTCATCCGGTTGAGCGCGGTGCGTGCTTCGGCGTTGATGTCGTTGTACTGCCGGTTGCTGCTCGATGCCTTCGACGCGGCGACCACCGCAGTGCCGACGATCGCGATCAGGATCGCGAACAGCAGCATCGAGACCAACATCTCGACGAGGGTGAAGCCGGCGTCGCCGCGCGCGTGCCGCTCGCGGAGCTCGCGGATCCGGCGCGCGATCATCGGTTGTCCTCCGCCGTGCAGGTCAGCGTCCCGAGCGTGACACCGATTCCGGATGCCGGGTCGCCGGAGCGAAGCGGTTGCGTGTTCAGGGTCAGCAGCGAGTAGGAGCCACGAGTCGACTTGCCGTCGGCCGAGATCTGCCGGCCTGACGCGAGCGACGCGCTGGTGAGGCTCGACCAAGAGGCGATGTAGTCGCCGAGCACCCGGTTCTGGCCGTTGACCGGGCCGACGTTCGTGTTCATGTTGATGGCCGCGAGCGGGTCGGTGGCCGCGCCGTTCATGCCGATCCACGACGACCATGTGTACGACCCGCCGCTGTACGTGATGTACCGCAGGTAGGCCTGGTAGGTGATCGTCGCGGTACCGGTGGACGTGCTGCCGAAGTTGCCGGTCGTGCCGCAGTTCAGCGACGCGGACGACAGCGCGATCTGGATGAGACCGTTGCCGCCGCCGAGGGTCGGGAACAACGTGATCGGCGCGCTCTGGCTGTTCGCACCGCCGCCACCGGTGCTCAGCGATCCGGCCGCCGTCGCGGTGTGCGTCGACGACGTCGAGGAGCTGGTTGCGTAGCCCTGCACGGACGCTGCCGGGCAGTTGCCACACGCCGCGTTCGGGATCTGCACGAGCGCGGACGTCGGGGTCAACCCGAGGCTGCTGTTGTTGGGCTCGTTCGTGAACCAGCCGGCCAGCTGGCCCGCACCCGGGCTGGACAGCTGCGCGTACGCGGGTGTCGACGTGGATG
>JAVEEG010000039.1 GCA_030840585.1 Frankiaceae bacterium
AACTTGTTGCCCAGCCCCTGCCCCTCCGACGCACCGCGGACGATGCCGGCGATGTCGACGAACGTCACCGTCGCCGGCACGGTCTTCGCGCTCGCGAACATCTCGGTGAGCACGTCGAGCCGCGAGTCGGGCACGTTGACGATCCCCACGTTCGGATCGATGGTGGCGAACGGGTAATTGGCCGCGAGGACGTCGTTCTCAGTCAGCGCGTTGAACAGTGTCGACTTCCCCACGTTCGGCAACCCGACTATGCCGATCGACAGCCCCATCGGTCCATTCTCCCGGATCGCTTGCCGGCTGCCACGGCCGCCGTACGACGAGCCACCCGCCCGCTACCGCGAACAGCGTCCCGACGAGCACCCAGCCGAGCGCCGTCGTACCGACGCCCGCGTACTTCAGGCCGGACGCGAAAATCACGAACGTGATCACGGGCCGGACATAGGCGTCCGGCGCCCGCGACGACAGCAGCGATCCGACCGCGACCGCGGGCAGGCTGCCGATGACGACCGACAGCGTGACCGGGAACGCGACGTGCCCGAACGCGAGCGCACCGGCGGCAGCGGCGGCGGTCAGTGGCACGGCTTGGGTCAAGTCGGTGCCGACCAACTGGTTCGCGCCGAGCATCGGATACACGAACAGCAACAGCACGATCATCAACGACCCGGACCCGACCGACGTGAACCCGACCACCAGCCCGCCAACCATGCCGATCAGCACCGTGGGCAGCGGTCGGGTCGCGACCGCGTGCACTACTTCGGTCCTGCGCTGCCCGCCGCGGCGATCGAGGAGGTAGCGCAGCACCATCGCCGCCGTACCCAGCAGCAGCGCCGCGCCGAGCGCCTGCTGGATCCGCTTCTCGGCTTGATGCGCGCCGGCGACTTCGTGCAACAAGTACGTGCCGAGGAACGCCATCGGCACCGAGCCGAGCACCATCCAGCCCACCAGCTGCAGGTTGACCGTGCCGCGCCGCAGGTGGACGAACGCGCCGAGCGGGCGCATCAGTACGGCCGCGACGAGATCGCTGGAGATCGCGGTTGACGGCGTGACCCCGAACAGCAGGATCAGCATCGGCGTCATGAGCGCGCCGCCGCCGGCACCCGTCATCCCGACCAGGAAGCCGACGATCGCGCTCCCGAGAACGATGAACGGGTTGAGGTCCACGGCGAGAGGCTAGCCGCGGACCTCGGTGCCCGACTTAGTTCTCTTCGGTGCTCTCCGCGCGCTCGTGCATACCCGGCGCCGGCGCGTTGCCGGGCTGCGGCTCGATCGATCCGGGCTCGGGGTCCGGCGCGACGATCGGGCCGGCGTCCTGGTGCGGCGTGCCGGCCTGGTTCATCAGCGGCGCGTCCATGGCGTCTTCGCTGGTCGTGTCGCCGGTCGACGACTCGGCCGGCCGGGCCGGCGTCGTCTCGCCCTCGGTCGGGTAGGCCGGCGTCGCCGTAACGGTCGCACCCGTGGTGCCGGTCGTCTCGTCGACCGAGTGCACTTGCCCGACCGCGTCGCGGACGAGGTGCTGGGTCATGAGTACGAGGTCGTCGATGCGGGACGCGAGCGCGATGTCGAGCTCGGTCACGCCGCCCTCGGAATGGGTCGAGAGCGTGAACGTCACCGCGTTGCCGTCGCGGGTGATGTCCGGGTGATGGTTGAGCGAGTCCGCCGTCTCGCTTACCGCGGCGAGCAGTCCTTCGGTGTCCTCGACGGTCACCGTCCGGCGGATGCTCTCGGGCCCGCCGGTCCACTCCTCCAGACCGCGCAGTGCGTCGGTCACCAGCCTGTCGTCGAGCAACGTCGCCATGTGTCCTCCTCGTGACGTTGCTGTCCTTCCCCACCGAACCGCCACGAACACGCAACGCGCCGGCTCAGCAGTTGCGGTCGGCCCAGGGGGCGTCGTATGAGGACGTGAGGGCGTACGTGCCGGCGCGCGACGGTACGACCGCGACGGTCGAGCCGTTACGACGAAGGCACGCGCCGGCGCTCACGGCCAGCCAGCGCGACCACGGGACGTCGACGAGGACCGGTCCGGTGCCGTCCGCGGCGAGGGTGATCGTCGCGCGGCCGAGGCGCACCGCGTGGCCGGCGCCGCCCACGATCGGCGGCGATCCGGCGACCGACCACACCGTCCACTCGGCGTCGGAGTGCACGACCCGCAGGCCTGGCACCCCGGCGCCGAGCAGCCGCAATTCGCTCCGCGCCGACCAGTCGTGCCGGTGCCGCCCGAGTGCGACGTACTGCACGCTGTGCCCGCGCAGCCAATCGACGTACTCCGCCGCGGTCAGTCGCGAGCGGTACAGCGGCGCGGCGCGGACGACGTCGACCTGCCGCTCCCAGCCGCGGGCGAGCAACGCGGATCGCACTACGACGTCGGACTCGCCGTGGTCGAGAAACGGCACCACTTCGACCCTGCCGGTCAGCGGCCCGAGCCCGTCGAGGATCCGCACCAACCGATGCGAGGCGGCCCGCTCGGTCGCGATGGCCGGCGAGTCGTGCAGATCGCGCCACGGATCGCGGGCGGTCCACTGCCCAGCTACGACGACCGCGACCAGCAGCAACGGCACCGGCAACGCCGCGTCGGCAACCAGCGCGAGACCGGTGAACAGCAAGCCGAGACGTTCGACGTTGGAGCCGAGCGGGCCTGGTACGGCGTACACAAGCAAGACGATCGCGGCGTAGAACACGGCGCCGATCCGCAGCAGCGGTGCGCGGCACAACACCACGATCGCGAAGCAGCCGAGCAACAACGGCCGGACCACCGGCCAGTCGTCGGGCATCGACCCGTGTTCCGGGAACAGCACGCCGATCGCGCCAAGCGGTACGGCGGCGCCGATCGCGAGCGCCAGGGCGCCGCGCCGTCGGACTGCCCAGACCACGGCGACGACACCGAGAAACAGCGCCGCGACCGGGCTGGTCAGCGTCGTCAACACCGCCACGAAGCCGGCGGGCACCCACGCCATCCGACGGCTGCCGCGGGGCGGCAGCAACACCAGACACAGCAGCGCCAGCGTCAGTCCGAGGGCGAACGCGGTCCGGCCGCTGACGATGTCGACGACCAGTGCGAGCGCTCCCCACACCGACGCCGCGAGCGGTCGCCGTACCCCCCACCGGACCAGAAGTACGGCGAGCAGCGGCGCCGCAAGAATCGCGGCCAGCACGCCGGTCAGCCGCGCACCGAAGACGGCTTCGACGTACGGCGTGAGCACGCTGTAGGCCGCCGGGAACACGCCACCGAACCAGCCGAAGTCGACCGCCGCACCGGGATGGTGCGCGGCGAACGCGGCCCGGGCCTGCTGCGCCGCCAGGTCGGTCCCCGCGGCCGGCGCGACCAGGACCGCGACGCCCGCCACCAGCGCGACCCCGAACGCGATCGACGCGCAGCGCCCGGCCCCCGACGGCCCGGTGGTGCTTGCCCCGCGCCCGATCGGGGACCATGGAGTGGCGAGTGACACTCGTGCACCTTGCCACCCGAAGGCCGCACCCCTACAGGAGGAACGCTTGTCGCCGTCCCCGACGGACCCGACCCAGCCGACCGGCGACAGCGTTGTCGTCATCGGTGCCGGACCCGCCGGTCTCACCGCCGCGTACGCGCTGACCAAGCGCGGTGCCGGCGTCACCGTGCTCGAAGCCGACAGCGTTGTCGGCGGCATCAGCCGTACCGTCGAACGCGACGGCTGGCGGTTCGACATCGGCGGGCACCGCTTCTTCACAAAGGTGCCCGTGGTCGAGCAGCTGTGGCACGAGATCCTGCCGGACGACGAGTTCCTGCTCCGGCCGCGAATGAGCCGGATCTATTACGACGGCAAGCTGTTCGACTACCCGCTGCGGGCATCGAACGCGTTGAAGAACCTCGGCATCATCGAGGCGATCAAGTGCGTCGCGTCATACGTCTGGGTCCGCGTCCGCCCACCGAAGGATCAGTCGACGCTGGAAGGTTGGGTGGCCGCGCGGTTCGGCTGGCGGCTGTACCGGACGTTCTTCAAGACCTACAACGAGAAGGTCTGGGGCGTTCCGGCGAGTGCCATCTCGGCCGACTGGGCAGCGCAGCGGATCAAGAACCTGTCGCTCGTCAGCGCGGTCGTCAACGCGATCCTGCCGAAGCGCAAGCAGACGAACATCACGACGTTGATCGAAGAGTTCCAGTACCCGAAGTACGGCCCCGGGATGATGTGGGAGCGGGCGCACGAGCACGTCCTCGCGCAGGGCGGCGAGGTGCGAATGCGCGCGAAGGTCACCGCGATCCGGCATGCCGATGGTCGCGCGACCGAGGTCGTCACCGACGAGGGCGGCAAGGAGATCGTGCATCCGGCCGCGCATGTCATCAGCTCGATGCCGTTGCCGCAGCTGGTGCTCACGATGGATCCGCCCGCGCCCGACGACGTCGTCGCCGCCGCGCGCCGGTTGACCCACCGCGACTTCCTCACCGTCGCGCTCGTGTTGCCGGAGAGCGCGAGCTTCCCGGACAACTGGATCTACATCCACTCGCCGGAGGTCAAGGTCGGCCGGATCCAGAACTTCGGATCTTGGTCGCCGTACCTCGTGAAGGACGGCATGACCTGCCTCGGCCTCGAGTACTTCGTCTTCCAGGGCGACGCGTTGTGGAACTCGCCGGACGACGAGCTCGCCGCCCTCGCGGCCAAGGAACTCGCCGCACTCGGGCTCGCCCGGGTCGACGAGGTGCAGGCGGCGTACGTCGTCCGGATGCCGAAGGCCTACCCCGTCTACGACGAGGGTTACAAGGAGGCGGTCGACACGATCCGCGAGTGGATTGCGACCGCGGTGCCCAACGTGTATCCGGTCGGTCGCAACGGCATGCACAAGTACAACAACCAGGACCACTCGATGCTGACCGCGCTGCTCACGGTCGACAACATCCTCGACGACGCCGGCCACGATGTCTGGGCCGTCAACGTCGAAGAGGACTACCACGAAGAGCAGCGCACGACGACGAGCTCCGGGACCGGCCGGGACGCGCCCGTATTGCCGCGGCGGTCGAGCGAATCGAACTCGGTGGAATCCGCGTCGCTGCGATGACCGTGCTCGCCTAATGACTCTGTTGGCAGCAAAGCGCGGTCCGCTGGCGGATGAGATGCGCGTGATCCGCCGCCGCGACTGGGCGGCGGTCGGCATCGTCGCGGTCGTCGTACTCGGTCTCGTCCTGCGGTTCGTCTCGCGTGGCCCGCTGTGGCTCGACGAGGCGCAGTCGGTTGCGATCGCGAAGCATCCGCTCGCCGACCTGCCGGCCGCGTTGAAACACGACGGCGCGCCGCCGCTGTACTACGCGTTGCTGCACCTATGGATGAAGGTCTTCGGCGACTCGACGTTCTCGGTGCGAGTGCTGTCCGGTATCCCGGCGGTGATTGCGTTGCCGGTGGTCGTCCGGCTCGGCCGGCGCATCGGTGGCGACCCGGTCGGCATCGCGTCGGTTGTGCTGCTGGCGATCTCGCCGTTCGCGATCCGCTACGCCGTCGAGACGCGGATGTACAGCCTGCTGATGTTGCTGTCGCTGGCCGGCGCGCATGCCGTCTTGTCCGTGCACCGGCACGGCACGAAGCGCGCGACCGCCGGTCTCGCGGTTGTCACCGCTGCCTCGCTTTACACGCACTACTACGCGGTTTTCGCGGTCGCCGCTCTCGGTGCCGGTGAGTTGTGGCTGGCATGGCGGCGGCGCGACCCGGCCGCCCGCCGCGCGCTGCTCGGGTTGGTCATTGGTTGCATCGCGTTCGTGCCGTGGGTGCCGATCCTGCTGTACCAGTCGCGGCACACCGGCGCACCGTGGGCGCCGCCGCCGGACGGCTCGGCGATCCTCTACACGATCGACTCGTGGATGGGCGGTGAGTCGGCCGCGGCGCAGCTCGCCGCGCTGGTCGCGATTGCCGCCGCCGTGATCGCGCTGATCGGCCGTCGTGCCGGCCCCGGGCAGGTCGTGCTCGGTACGACGTTCGCCCGGCTGCCCACCCGGTTGCTCGCCGCCACGATCGGTTCGCTGGCCGTCGCGGTGGTCGTCGACGTGATGACCCGGCAGGCGTACGCGCCGCGCTACCTCGCGATGGGCACCGGACTGTTCCTCGTCGTCGTCGGCTGCGGCATCGCGGTGCTGCCGTCGCGGCGAGCCCGCCGGGCGATGCTCGCCGTACTCGTCGTCGCCGAGCTCGGCGTCTGCCTGCAGAACTCCTGGCAGCCGCGCAGCCAGGCCGGTCTCGTCGCGGCGGTGCTCGACCACCAGGCGCGCCCGGGTGATGTCGTCGTGTACTGCCCGGATCAGCTCGGCCCGCCGACGTCGCGGTTGCTGCACACCGGCGTCCGGCAGTTGGTGTTCCCCAACTTCGGTGCGCCCGAGGTCGTCGACTGGGTCGACTACCGCAAGCGGATCGAGACCGCGAATCCGCAGCGGTTCGCGCGGCAGGTGAGCGACCTGGCCGGTCCGCACCGCGTATGGCTGGTGTGGTCGCTTCAGGTCAAGCCGTTGACCAACGACTGCAGCGGCGTGATCGACAACCTGGTCGCGTTGCGGGGGATACCTCGCCAGCCGGTACGGCGGGATCCGTCGTACAACGAGACGATGAGCCTCAACGAATACGGGCCGCCCGCCGCCGGGCGGTGACCCGGTCAAGAGCCTTGGCCGCGGCTACGGCGAGGACGAACACGACCGCACCACCGGCGAGGTCGAGCACCCAGTGCGTGCCGGTGACCACCACGACGAGCCCGGTGACGAGTGGGTAGAGCCACCCCAGCCATCGCGCGCGCATCGCACCGCGGCGGGACAGTGCCAACCACAACACGTACGCGACCCACGACGCCCAGACGATGTGCAGGCTGGGCATCGCCGCGTACGGATCGGAGATGTGTTCCAGCACCCCGTGGTTGTAGGACCAGAGGCCGCCGACGGTGTCCATCGTGTCCTGTGTCTTGATCCCCCCGGGCATCAGCCGCGGCGGCATCGTCGGATAGAGCGCGAAGAACACCAGCCCGATCGCCGTACCGAGGCAGAGCACGTTGCGCGCATGCCGGTAGACGGCCGGCGCGGCGCGGAACAGCAACCACAGGAACACACCGACGGTCACGATGAAGTGCGCGGTGCCGTAGAAGACGTTCATCGCGACGACAAGCGGGCGCACGTTCGGCACGAAGACCGCCTGCGCACCTTTCTCCCAATCGATGTGCAGCCAGCGTTCGAGCCGCAGTACGTCGAAGCCGTGATGGCGTGCGGTGACTCGGGCCGCGTGCACGGTCGCGCTGCCGTGCCAGTCGCGGATCTGCGCGTACGCCGCGTAGAACGCGATGGCGAGCGGGATCTCGAGCCACCAGCGTTGCCGCCCCGGCCCGGGACCAGACGCGACGACGGCCTCGGCGAAGGCGTCGCCGGCCTTCTCCTCGATCGACGTCACGTGGCGACTTCTTCCCGTTGCGAGGCGGCGGTCAGCGCGAGCACCAGCAGGCCGAGCGGCAACGTGTAGTGGTTGAAGAACGACTGCTTGTTGGTCGCGTCGACCGTCCAGAGTACGAGGGCCGAACCAAGCGCCAGCCCGACCGCCGTACGGGGCGCCCGCAGGCAGCCGGCGTACGCCGCGAGCAGCCCCAGCAAGGGGAACCAGAAGCCGACCGTTATCCCATGCCGCTGCAGGAAACTCGGCACGCACAGCGCGCGCGGGATCACGCCGAGGACGACGTTCGCGTGCACCGCGTCGTGCCAGAAGTCCGCCGGTCCGGCGGCGACCCAGGGGAGTACGGCGACCGCGGCCAGCCCGGCCGCGGCGAGGGTCCGGCGCCAGCCAAAGGCCGGCCACAACGCGAACAACGGCAGCAACAGCACGACGTGTTGCTTCGCCGCGACCGCCGCCGCGAGCGCGATGACGGCGACGATCGGCCGGCCGCGCTCGGTCGCGACGACCGCGGTCACCAGCAGGAACAGCAGCAGCGGCTCGGTCCACGACTGGTCGATCAGGAACGCCCAGTGCGGATGCACGAGCACCAGCAACGCCAAGGCGACCGGCGCCGCGGGGGCGAGCCGGCGCAGCAATGCGGATGTCGCCACCGACGCCAGCAGCAAGCCGGCGCGGACGTCTCCGGTGATCCACCGGAATGGTGCGAGCAGCACCGTCGACATGGGCAGGTACGGGTAGACCGCGCGCAGGCCGTGGCTGTGCGCCCAGTGCTGCCGGTACATGTCGTCGCCGTGCAGCAGGCCGGTGCTCGACTGCTGGAGCAGGTACCAGACGTCGATCTTCGGGTTGGTGACGAAGGCGATCACGAGGCATCCGGTGACGAGTGCGAGCCCGGCACCGACGGCCCAGGCGATGCCGTCTCGCCGCCGGACGAGCAGGGTCGCGGCCGCGGCCGCGACGGTCACCGCGGCGGCGATCTGGATCGCGAGCAGGTCACCGCCGCCGGTGTGCATCAGCCGGTCGACCGGGTGCACAGCGGCGCTCGCGAACGCGACGGCCACGGCTATACCGAGCTCGGCGCGATCGGGGCGGCGCGGGACCAGACCGCCGGCCACCACGGCGGCCAGCAGCAGCAGGCCGAGCACGACGCAAGCCAGGCCCGGAGCGGAGTACTCGCCCTCGTGCACGCTCACGCCCACCGAGAGCAGGCACCAGGCCGCCAGGATCAGGCGGGTGGCGAGCGCACTCGCCGTCCCGACCATCGGCATCACTGTATCGAGAGCGGGTAGGGGAGCCCCATGTCCCTCGACGTGCGGGTGCGGCCGAACGCTGCCCCGAGGACGTCGGACTCGGTCTCGCACGGCCGCCGCGACCTGCCGTCGCTGACCGGGCTGCGCTTCGTCGCGGCCCTCATGGTCTTCGGGTTCCACTCCGCCGGCTACGGCGTCACCACCACGCCCTGGTGGCACCTGCCGCAGTTCGGTTTCCTCGGTGTCGGCTTCTTCTTCGTCCTGTCCGGTGTGGTGCTGACCTGGTCGACCCGGCCGGGCCAGTCGGCGACGTCGTTCTGGCGGCGCCGTTTCGCCCGCGTCTACCCGTCGCATGCGGTCACCGCGCTGATCGCGATCGCCGCGTACCTGTGGTTCATGCCGCCGCACAAGTCGCTGTGGGCCGGCGTGCTCGCGCTGCTGTTGCTCCAGGCCTGGCCGCCGGTGCCGGCGGTGAACTCGGCCGCGAACGGCGTCTCGTGGTCGCTGTCCTGCGAGGCGTTCTTCTATGCGTGCTTCCCGTGGCTCGCGCCGGCGCTGGCCCACATGCCGCGCTCGCGGCGGACCGCGATGGTCGCCGCACTGCTCGCCGGTTGTGCGGCGCTCGCGATCACCGGCAGCTTCGCGTGGGGCGGGCGGTACGACGTCCCGCTGTACGAGAATCCCGTTGTCCGGCTTGGCGAATTCGTCGTGGGTGTCGCGCTGGGCTTGGCGTTGCGTGAGGGTTGGGTGCCGCGAGTGCGCCGCCGGACCGCGTGGTCGGCGGCAGCGGTCGCGGCCGGTGCGGCCCTCGCGCTCGGGTGGGCGCGCGGCTGGCCGGTGCCGCGCGGCGTCTCGGACGTCATCGCGATCGGACCGCTCGCGCTGGTCCTGCTCGCGTACGCCGGTTGCGACCTGCGGGGTCGCGAGTCTTGGATGGGCCGGCGGGCGATGGTCTACCTCGGCCAGCTGTCGTTCGCGTTCTACCTCGTGCACCAGCTGGTGATGGACACGGTGCTCAGGCGGATCGCGCCGCTCACGGACCCGAGCATCGGCGGGGCGCTGTGGCGGACCGCCCTGGCGTTCGGGCTGAGTGTCGTCGGCGCGATGGCGTTGCACCACCTCGTCGAGTTGCCGGGGCAGCGGCTTCTCACCCGCCGCCGCCGGCCGGCCGCGGTGCTGCCGATCCCGTACCCAGAGGAGCAACGCGTCCTCGCCGGAGTGCGCTGAGTCGTGGTCGCGTCGATGCCGGCCCGGCGACCGTCGCGGCTGGATGCGTTGACCGGGTTGCGGTTCTGGTTCGCCTTCCTGGTTGTCGCGCACCACAGCCTCGAGCACTGGTTCGGCGGCGGGGTCCATGTCGTCGCGGACTTCGGTTACATCGGCGTCGACTTCTTCTTCGTGCTCTCCGGCTTCGTGCTCACGTGGTCGGCGCGACCGGGCGTCGGCCCGTTGCGGTTCTGGTGGAACCGGGTCGCGCGGATCTGGCCGCTGCACCTGACGACCTTGGTGCTGGCCGTCGTCGTTGGAGTGGGTGTCGCGGTCAGCGGCAGCGGGCTGGTGCCGAACCTGTTGCTGCTGCAGGCATGGTGGCCGCAACAACACGTGTACTTCGGCTTCAACGCGGTGTCGTGGTCGCTGTCATGTGAGGTGTTCTTCTACCTCTGTTTCCCGCTGCTGTACCGCTGGCTGTTTGCGCTCTCGCCGGTGCGCCGGGTGCAGGTCGTCGTCGCGATTACGTTGGCATTGCTCGTATATCCGGGGCTGTTCAGCCTGACCGTCGCGCCGCGCGATCCCGCCGGTTGGGAGTGGACGACGTACGTGTTGCCGCTGTGGCGGCTGGGTGAATTCGCCGTCGGCATCGTCGCGGCGCTCGCGGTCCGCGACGGCTGGCGGCCGAGGCTGTCCGGGCGGATGGCGCTGGCCGGTGCAGTCGTGATCGGCGCGGTCTATGTGGGCGTCGGGCAGTGGCGCGGCGCGTTGCCGAACCGGCCGCTGACGGAGACGGTCGCGATGTTGTTGATCGCACTCGTGCTGGTGGCGCTCGCGGTCGATGAGTTGCGCGGCCGGCGTGGCTGGTTGTCGTCGCGAATGATGGTGCGGCTCGGCGCGGCGTCGTACGCGCTCTATCTCTGCCACGCGCTGCTCTACGGTTGGCTGGTCGCGCGCTGGCCGGCGACCGGGGAGGGTGCGATGAGAGTGCTCGGTTGGTCCGGGTACGTCGGCGACGCGGTCGGGCTGGCGTTGCTGCTGCACTACGCCGTCGAGGTGCCGTCCGAACGCGCGTTGCGCCGGCTCGCGGATCGCCGCCGCCCGGCCGATGTGGTGCCGTACCCGGCACCGGTCGAACAACCCGCCGTCGTCACGACGTGATCGTCGTCGTCGCGGCGGCGATCGTGGACCCAGGTCCACCGCCGCGAATCCTGGCCGCGCAGCGCGACTATCCGGCCGCGCTGGCCGGCCGGTGGGAGCTGCCCGGCGGCAAGGTCGAGCCCGGTGAAGACGACGTCGACGCGCTGGTACGCGAGTGCCGGGAGGAGCTCGGCGTAGCCGTCGACGTACTAGATCGGGTCGGTGCGGATCTCGGCGGCGCGGAGGCGGCGTTCACGTTGCGGGTGTGGTGGGCGCGGATCGCGGCCGGCCAGCCGGAGCCCCGGGAACATCGTGCGCTGCGCTGGCTGGCCGCCGGCGAACTCGACGACGTCGACTGGCTGCCGACGAACCGGCCGCTGGTTCCGGTCTTGCGGGCGCATCTCGTAGATTGGCGCGGATGAACGACGACCGACGCCTGCTCCTGGTGCACGCACATCCCGACGACGAAGTGATCGGCTCCGGCGCGACGATGGCGAAGTACGCCGCCGAGGGCGCGCACGTGACGCTGGTGACCTGCACCCTCGGCGAGGAGGGCGAGATCCTGCTGCCCGAGCTCGCGCACCTGGCTGCGGACAAGGAAGACGGCCTCGGGGAGCACCGGATCGGCGAGCTGGACGCGGCGATGAAGGCGCTCGGCGTGACCGATCACCAGTTCCTCGGCGGCGCCGGCCGCTGGCGGGACAGCGGGATGATGGGCCTGCCCACCAACGACCGGCCGGACTGCTTCTGGCAGGCCGATCTCGACGAGGCCGTGGGCGAGTTGGTGCAGATCATTCGCGAGGTCCGGCCGCAGGTCGTCGTCACGTACAACGAGAACGGCGGCTACGGGCACCCGGACCACATCCAGGCGCACCGGGTGGCGGTGGCGGCGTACGAGGCGGCGGCCGATGCCGCGCGCTACCCGTCGGCCGGGCCGGCCTGGCAGGCCTCGAAGCTCTACTACCTCGCGGTGCCGAAATCGTTGCTACGGCAGGGATTCGAGCTGATGAAGCAGATGGGCGAGGAGGCCCCGTTCGGTGTCACGTCGCCGGACGACCTGCCGTTCGGCGACGAGGACGAGGCGGTGACGACCCAGGTCGACGCGCGCGACTACCTCGACGCGAAGGTCGAGGCGATGCGGGCGCACGCGACCCAGATCGCGGTCGACGGGCCACTGTTCGCGCTGTCGAACAACATCGGCCAGCGGGCGTTCGGCTTCGAGCACTTCCGGCTGATGCGTGGCGCGCTCGGCGACCCGGTCGAGGGCAGCGCCTGGCGGGAAACGGATCTGTTCGCCGGCCTCTCATGATCATCGCCGTCAGCGCGAGATAGAGGTCGCGCTCGCGGCGCAATGGCCGCGCCGCTGGGCCAACCGGGTGATTCGGTCACTGTCCGTAGCCAGCATCGACTATCGGTGACAGACTTCGGGTACGTGCAGATCACCCGGAACCGTATTTCGGCACCGGCCACTCGGCACTTGAGCATTTCCGTAGAAATTTTCGAGGAGCGGCCGTCATGGAGCACAACGACACCACCGCCTCGGGGGGCCTCGTCGCCAACCCGCTGCTTGCGTCCGCCGGTAGCGGCCTGATCGCGAAGGCCGGCGCCGACGTCGGCCGTAACCGCGAGACCCTGCGCCGCCAGCGGCTGTGGCGGGTCGCGAAGTGGATCGGCGCGCCGGCCGCGCTGCTGTGGTGGCGCATCCTGGACGGCCACGGCATCAACTTCTTCCAGATCCCGTCCGTGGACCCGATGACGTTCTACGTCGGCGCCATGATCGTCATCGTCCTGCTCGCGACGGTCCTGCCGTTCCTCATCTTCGGTCGCTCGCCGCACGTCATGTACCGGCCGGAACAGATCGACGTGACCCTCGACCAGGTGGTCGGCATCGACGGCGTGAAGGACGAGGTCGTCCGTTCGCTGAACCTGTTCCTGTCGCACAAGACGTTCGCCAGCACGATGGGTGGAACGCCCCGTCGCGGCCTGCTGTTCGAAGGCGCGCCGGGCACCGGCAAGACGTACACCGCGAAGGCGATGGCGCGCGAGGCCGGCGTCCCCTTCCTGTTCGTCTCTGCGACGTCGTTCCAGTCGATGATGTACGGCGCCACGGCGATGAAGATCCGTAAGTACTTCAAGGCGGTCCGGGCCGCGGCGCTGGCTGAGGGCGGTGCGATCGCCTTCATCGAGGAGATCGACGCGATCGGTGGCGCCCGTAACGGGCTGGCCATGACCGCACACCCCATGTCGGCGCAGAACGACTTCGCGAAGTCGGTGCAGTGCTGCGGCGGCGTGACCACTCTGCCGTCGTCGTTCCTCGCAATGCCCGCGACCTCACCCGCGACTCTGACCAACGGCTTCATCAGCCAGGGCACCGGAGCGGTCGTCAACGAGTTGCTCGTGCAGATGCAGTCGTTCGACGAGCCGACCGGTTGGCAGAAGCTCGTCAGCAAGGTCGTTGACGGCGTCAACCTGCTGCTGCCGGCCAACCGCCAGCTGAAGAAGAAGAAGCCAGAGCACCCCAACGTTCTCGTCATCGCGGCGACGAACCGCGCTGACTCGCTCGACCCGGCGTTGCTGCGGCCTGGCCGCTTCGACCGCTCGCTGACGTTTGAGCGGCCGGACATGCGCGGCCGGCGCGCGCTGCTCGACTTCTACCTGGGCCGCAAGTCCCACGACGCCGAGCTCGACGACGACGACCACCGCAGCGCGCTCGCCTCGATCACCCACGGCTACACGCCGGTGATGATCGAGCACCTGCTCGACGAGGCGCTGATCAACGCCGTACGGCGGGGTGCGCCGGCGATGAGCTGGCGCGATGTCGAGCAGGCGCGGCTGGTCGAGGAGATCGGCATGGGTCAGCCGGTCGGCTACACCGTGCACGAGAAGCGGCTGATCGCGACGCACGAGGCCGGGCACGCCACGGCGGCGTACCTCGTCGCGCCGACCCGCCGGCTCGAGGTGCTCTCGATCATCAAGCGGCGGGAGGCGCTCGGCATGCTGGCGCACGGCGACGCCGAAGAGGTCTACACGCGGTCCCGCAAGGAGATGCTCGCGCTCATCCAGATCGCGATGGCCGGCCAGGTCGCGGAGGAACTCTTCTTCGACGACATCTCGACCGGTCCCGGCGGTGACCTGCTGTACGCGACGAACGTCGCCGCGCAGATGGTCGGCGCGGCGGGCATGGCCGGCACGTTGGTCTCGTTCGTCGCCGTGCAGAACGGTGCGATGAACGACACGAACATCGTCGGCCGCGTGCTCGCCGACAACGACGGCCGCCGCCGGGTCGAGGAGTTGTTGCAGGAGCAGAAGACGCTGATCAAGGGCAGGCTCGAAGCCAACCAGCACCTCGTCGCCGCGCTCCGCGACGCGTTGATCGAGCGCAACGAGCTCATCGGTCACGAGATCACCGACATCCTGCACGCTGCCGAGAGCGCTCCTGCGGTCATCGACCTGCGCGACGCAACCGAGGTCACGGCCGACTAGCCGCCGTCTCCCCGCGTCGAGTGTGACGTTGTACGTCTTGTGAGCCGCTGAAAAGACGTACAACGTCACACTCAACGATTTGCCTGGGCCGCCCGCTGGGTATGGCGGCTCAGGATGAGTGCGAAAACCGCTGCTCCACTCGGTCTCGACCGTGCAACGCACGTCGATGTCGACTCCCGCGGTCGCGGTGTCTGGGGCCGACGGGCCGGACTGCTCATCGCCGCCGCCATTCCCGTCCTCGCGTTGATCGGTGTGTTCGGCCAGCGCGCCGTGACGAACAGCGCGACCGGCTCCGGTACGACGTTGACGGTGAACTCGCCCGCGCACGTGCGCGGTGGCCTGCTGTTCACTACAGAGATCACCGTGCGGAGCAGTTCGGCGTTGCAGGACATGAAGTTGCGTCTCGACCGCGGCTGGTTCGCCGGCATGGTGTTCAACGGCATCGCGCCGCAGCCCTCGGACGAGAGCTCGGACAACGGCCAGGTCGTCTACGACTACGGGCCGCAGTCGTCGGGGACCTTCAAGATCTGGATCTCCTGGCAGACCAACCCGACGAACCTCGGTCGCCATCGGCAGGACATCGCCCTATACGACGGAACCCAACGGCTGGCCGTCGTCCAACGTGAGTTGACGGTGTTTCCGTAATGGACCTCGTACTTCGCGCGCTCGCCATCTTCGTCATCATCTTTCTGTTCACCCGCATCATCGGCCGGCGCGAGCTGTCGACGTTGCAACCGTTCGACTTGATCCTTCTCGTCGTCATCGGCGACCTGGTGCAGCAAGGCGTGACCCAGAACGACCAGTCCATCACCGGCGCGCTGATTGTCATCGCGACCATCGGCATCGCGCAGGTCGGCACGTCGTACCTCAGCTTCAAGTCGCGCCGGGCGCGCTCGCTGCTCGAAGGCGAGCCGATGGTGTTAGTCGAGAACGGCAATGTCATCGAACGCAACATGCGACGCGAACGGCTGACGGTCGACGACCTGACCGAACAGGCGCGGCGCAACGAAATCGACTCGCTCGACGAGGTGAAGTGGGCGGTCCTCGAGACGAACGGTGACATCAGCTTCATCAAGAAGCAGGGATAATCGAAGCCTGACCAGGGCCGACAGCGAGAGCAGCCACCCCGCCGACGTCGTCGCGGCGCTGGTCGACCACGTCCTGTCACTCGCCGAGACCTGGCCGCACTGGACCGGCAGTCCCGTCGAGGCCCCGGTCGAGGGCGAGCCGCAGCCGCGCCTCTACACGCCACACAAGGCGATCCGCCGGGTCGGTGACCACCTGATCGACCACCTCGCCGAGATCGATGCCCGGTTGGCCGGCCGGCCGACCGAGCCGGATCGCTGGCACGGCTCGATGGTCACTACGCCAGCCGACCTCGCGCCGTTCACCACCGAGGACGCCGACGAGGCCGGCAACCGGTTACGGCGGCTCGCGCTGATGTACGACGTACGGCTACGCCCACTCTCCGACGAGGTGCTCGACGCGCGTGACGGAGATACGTGGACGTTGCGCGAGGTGGTGCGCCACGTCGCCGAGTCCGCTTTCTACGCCGACGCCGTCGGGGATCTGACCCGCACGCAATAACCTCGCCGGCATGGAGCGCGACCGGCTGCTCACGGTGGCGACCTACGCCGCGCTCTACGTCGTCGGTCTCGTCGTCGGTGCCTGGTGCGTCTTTCTGGTCCCGCTGCGGCTGCCCGGCGGCATCGAAGGTCTCGCCGACGTCCTCATCGTGCTCGCCGGAACCGGCCTCGGCGTCCTCGGCACCTGGGGCACCCGCACGCTGGTGGCCGCCGTGCTCCCCGGCCTCGGCATCCTCACGGTCGTCGCGCTCGCCACCGCTGTCGGTCCGGGCGGCGACGTGCTGCTCGCCGCCGGGGTCAAGGGCGATCCCGGGCTCGGCGTGGTCGGCGAGTTGGTGCTGCTCGCCGCGCTCGCCGCGCCGCTGCTCGCGCTGGTGATCGCGGCCCGGATGCTGCGCCGGATGCCGCCACCACCTCCGGAGGGGTGAACTTCACTTCCGGCGAAATTGCGCCGAGGACTCAGAGCGTGACGGAGCAGCCGGACAGCGACGCCGAGCAGGCGGCCGGCGAGGCGGTCGTCGTACGGCTCGGCTCCGGCCGGTTCGCGGTCGCGCTCGAAAGCGTCGCCGAGGTCGGCCGGGTGCCCGCGATCACCCGGATTCCCGGCGGACCCGACTGGCTGGCCGGCGTCGCCAACTGGCGCGGCCGGCTGATGCCGGTGCTCGACCTGCGCGGCTTGCTCGGCGCCGACCGCACCCCGTTCACGTCGTCGGCACGGCTCGTCGTGGTGGTCGACGACGGGATTAGCGCGGGCGTCGTGGTCGATCGGGTCGAGGGCACCGGCGCGCTCGGGCACAGCATCGACGAGTTCCCGGCCGCGCTGGCCGGACCCGGCGCGGCGCTGCTGCGCGGCCAGGTTCCGCGCGACGACGGGCCGGTCGCCGTGATCGATCCGGCCGCGGTGTTGCGGCTGCGCGAGACGCTGCCGCGCACCCGCCGTACGGCGTAGGAACGTCGAGACTTCAGCACCAGACGTAATCACCCGAAAGACCTAGTAACGACGGCGAGCAGGAGGGGCGCTCGGTGGACTTCTCTAAGCGGCTGTCCCGGGTAGCGGCAATCGCGACCTGGGGCGGAATCGCGCTGGCCTTGATCGGCGCGGTTGTGCTGCACCAGCGGCACGACACCGGCGTTCACCTGCACTTCGTGCCGTTCCTCGCCTGGCAAGGTCTCGCGATCCTCAACGGCCTCGCGCTCACCGTGTTGCCGACATTGCACGGTTTGAGCGAGCACGTACGCCGGCGGATCACGACGTACCGCGTCTTCTTGTTGCTGTCCATCATGGTCGCGATCACCGGCGCCGCCTCGGTCAGCGGTGGCATCCGCGGGCCGTTCTGGGTCCTCTACCTGCCCAACGTGCTGTTCGCCGCGTCGACGATGCGGCAGTGGCAGTCGGTACTGCTCGGCATGGTCGCCGGTGCCGGCGTCGTCGGCTCGTCCGCGATCGCGCACACCCTCGACATGAGTACGGCGGCCTGGTTCGTCCTCGTCGTACCGGTGTATCCGGCCATCGCCTGGTTCAACGGAACGCTCGCGTCGTCGGTATGGGCGATGCGCTCGCAAGCTCGGCAGGAACGCGACGAGCTGCAAGCTCGCGTCGCCGACCTGTCCCGCGAGTTGGCGAAGGCGGCCGAGGGCGACCTCACCGTGCAGCTCGGCGACGCCGACGGAAACCACGCGACCCTCGAAATGCTGACCGGCGCGTTCGGTCACACGTTGACGAACCTCCGTTCGCTGGTCGGTCAGATCCGCTCCGGCGGCGAACAAATCGGTGCGGCTGCTGGAGAATTGCTGGCTACGGCGGAAGAGCACGCGGCGTCGGCGACGCAGCAATCGTCGGCCGTGTCCGAGACGACCTCGACGATCGAGGAGCTGGCCGCGACGGCCGCGCAGATCGCCGAGACCGCCGAAGCGGTTGCCCGCTATGCGGCCGAAACGTTGCGGCACGCGGAGGAAGGCCGGTCCGCGGTCGGTGCGTCGGTGTCCGCGATGGACACGATCGCCGAGCGGGTCGACTCGATCGCCGCGCGCACTCTCAGCCTCGGCGAGAAGTCGCAGGAGATCGGCCGCATCCTCGAAGTCATCAACGACCTCGCCGACCAGACCAACCTGCTCGCGCTGAACGCCGCGATCGAAGCGGCCCGCGCCGGCGAGCACGGCCGCGGCTTCGCGGTCGTCGCATCCGAGGTGCGCAAGCTGGCCGAGCGGGCGCAGGAGTCGACCGGGCAGATTGCCGCGATCGTCGGTGAGATCCAGGCTGAGACCAACGCGACCATCATCGCGTCCGAAGAGGGCGCGAAAGAGGTCCGGACCGGCAGCGACCTCGCCCGCGGTGTCGTTGAGGCACTGGAGCGCATCTCCGGCATGGTCGACGAAACGACGACCGCCGCAAAGGAGATCTCCATCGCGACCCAGCAGCAACGGTCCGCGTCGGATCAGGTCGTCGCGGCGATGACCCAGGTGTCGGACGTGTCCCGGCAGTACGCGGTTGGGTCGAAGCAGGCCGCGGCCGCCGCCGCGCAGCTCAACGTCCTCGCCGCCGAACTCCGCGCGAGCATCGCGCAATTCAAGGTCTCCTAGCCGAAGCCCGCTCGAACCCCCCGTCGAGTGTGACGTTGTTGGGCATTTTCGGGCCTTTTCAGCCCGAGAACGTCTCACTCAACCGGGAAGTGGGGCGGCTAGATGGCGCAGACGTTGTTGGTCCGTTCGCTGTAGTCGGTCGCTGATACAGCCGATATGTGCAACGGGGCAGGCATCCGCCTGCCCGACTCCCCGCTGTCGGAGGGTGCGGTGAAGTTGTTCCGCGCGTCCGCGGCGGACATCGTCGGCGCCCTGCTGCTTCCCTCGCCCCGCGACGGCCGGCACGACACGGTCGACGGAGTCGCTACGACGACGCCTACCCGAGAAGAGGTCGTCGCCGCGTTGCCGATGCAAGCCGCACCGGCGCAGCCGACCCCGCAGCCAGTCGACGAATCACTCGCCAACCCCGGCCCGGCGGTCACCCTCGACTACACCCACCAACTGCTTCGGGTCGCCCAGCTCGCGTCGGTCGGCGTACTGCTGCTGATCAGCCTCGCCGCTGTCCTGTCGGCGCGCTACGGCGCCGGCGGCCTCGTCGTGCACGAGCTGCCACTCGCCGGCTGGGGTCTCGGCATGGCGCTGTCCGCGGTCGGGCTCGCCTCGCTCGCCACCGACCCGACGTCCGGCGCCGTTGCGTCCGCTCGGCAACGTGTCGGCGGCACCATGTTGATGGTCGCGCTGCTGGTGAGCGTGTCCGGCGTCGTGGCCAGTGCGGGCGGCGTCGCCGGCCCGGCCTGGGTGCTCGCCATGCCCGTAGTGCTGCTCGCCGGTGCGGTGCTCGGACCACTACTCGGCCTGTCCGTGGGCGCGGCCGCGGCGGCCGGCATCTATGCCGCCGCGGGCATCTCGCACACGCTCAACTACGCCGGTGCTGGCCGGCTCATCGTCATCCTCCCGGCCGTACCCGCGGCCGGCTGGGCCGCGGGCGCGTTCGGCCGGCTGGCCCGCGAGGCCGCCGTCGCCGCCGCCGAGCGCCGGGCCGCCCTCGAAGCCGACGTACGCCGGATGTCCGACGTACTCGCCGCCGTCGCGGACGGTGACCTCACCCGGGTACCCGCACCGGGTGACAGCGCCGACCCGGTCGCGACGAGTCTTGCGGTCGTGTTCGCCGACACGTTGCTCGCGTTGCGTCGCCTGGTCCGGCAGATGGACACCGTCACCGGACAGCTCGCCGGCAACTCGGCCAACCTGGCCGCCACCGCCGAGCAGCACGTCACCGGCGTCGAGGCGCAGAGCGCCGCCGTGGCACAGACCACGAGCACGATCGAGGAGCTCGCGGCGACGGCGGGATCGATCGCCGAGATCGCGGTACGGGTCTCGCAGTTCGCCGGCAGCACCCGGCTCGACGTCGACTCCGGCGCCCGCGCCGTCGAGGAGACCAGCCTGGCGATGGATCGCATCTCCGCGCGGGTGGAGGAGTTGGCCGACCGCGCCGAGGGCTTGCGCGAGCGCATCGCGCGGGTCGGTCTGACGACACAGGCGATCGACGAGCTCGCTCGCCGTACGACGATCCTCGCGGTGAACGCGTCGATCGAAGCCGCGCGTGCGGGCGAGCACGGGCACGGCTTTGCGACGGTCGCGAACGAGGTCAACTCACTCGCCGAACGGGCCCGTACGGCGACCGCACGGATCGCGAAGATCGTTGCCGAACTCGAACAGGGCGCGAGCGACACCGCGTCCGCTGGCCGCGAAGGCATCGCCGCGGTCGCGATCGGATCGGCCCGGCACGAAGATGTCGTCGAGTCGTTGGAACGGATCGCGTCGATGGTCGACCACACGACGCAGGCGTCGCGCGAGATCACCAACGCGACCCGGCAACAGCGCGGCGCTTCTGACGCCGTCGTCTCCGCGATGACATCGGTCACCGACGCGAGTGCGCGGCACCGTTCCGAGACCCACGGTCACGCCGCCGCAGCCAGCCGGTTGCGCGACCTCGCCGACGACCTGAGGGCAACACTCAGCCAGTTCAAGGTGGTGTCCTGATGTCCTGGGCCGACGATCCCGAGTTGCTCGCGACGTTCCGGGCCGAGGTCGAGGAACGGGTCGCGTCGCTGTCCGCCGGGCTGTTGCAGTTGGAGACCCACCCGTCGCCGCGGCAGGTCGTCGCCGGGTTGTTCCGCGACGCGCACACGGTCAAGGGATCCGCGCGGATGCTGGGACTTTCCGGCGTCCTCGCGGTCGCGCACCGGTGTGAGGATCTGCTCGGCGCGTTGCGCGACGGCCGGTTGCCGGTCCGTCCCGATGTCATCTCGGTGCTGCTCGCCGCGTGCGACGGCATGACGAACTCGTTGCCCGGCCTCGAGGATCCGGTCCCAGACGAACACCTGACCGCTCTCGCCGATGCGCTCGAACGGGTGCTCGCCGGCGACGAGGCGGTCGACGTACCGCATTGGGAGCCGGCCGCGCCGCTGGTCGACGACGACGATTACGACACCAGGCACCGATCCGGTGACTCGGTGCGGGTCGCGACCACGAAGGTCTACGAGCTGCTCGACGTGGTCGGCGAGGCCGAGCTCGACGCGCGCCGGGTCGAGCGAGCAAGTGCCGCGCTCGACACCGTGACGGCCGAGCAGTCACGGTGGCTACGAACGCTGCGCGACGCCGTGGCCGATGCGGGCCCTGACACGCAGTTGGCGTTGAACCGGTTGCTCGCGCTCGGCGACCAATTGACCGGCGCGGCCCGCGATCTGCGCGAACTCGTCGACGACGCGCACGGCCGGCTGGCGCAGGTACGTGACGGTGCGATGGGCCTGGCGATGGTGCCGGTACGGCGCGTTGTCGCCGGCCTGCCGCGGGTCGTTCGCGACGTCGCCGCGACGGGCGGCAAGGACGTCGAGTTGCGTCTCGTCGGCGAGGACGTCGAGCTCGACAAGCAGGTGCTCGACGGTGTCTCCGATGCGCTCAAGCATCTGGTCGTGAACGCGGTCGACCATGGTTGCGAGTCCGCCGAGGATCGGGTCGCCGCTGGCAAGCCGCCGCGCGCGGTCGTCACGGTCACCGCGCGATCGTCCGGCGGGACCGTCGTACTCGACGTCAGTGACGACGGTGCCGGCATCGACGAAGACGCGCTGCGTGCCGTGGCGATCCGCCGTGGGCTGCTGCCGAGCGATACGACACTGTCCGGTCCGGCGCTGTGGCAGTTGCTGTTCCAGCCCGCGCTGTCGACCAGCACCGAAGTCACCGAGACATCCGGTCGCGGCGTCGGCCTCGACGTAGTGCGAACGGCGGTCGAGTCACTCGGCGGTGCGGTCGACGTGTCGTCGACACCGGGCGCCGGTACGACGTTCACGCTGACGTTGCCGGTCACGCTCGGCGTGCTGCGTTGCCTCATCGCTCGGGTCGGCAACGAGCGCTATGCGCTGCCGGTGCCTGGCGTGGTCGAGTCGGTGTCGCTGAAGGACGCGACAGTGCACGCGCTCGCCGGCAGCCCGGTCGTCGTGCGGCACGGCGCGACACTGCCGCTGCTCGACCTCGGTGCCGCGCTCGGCGTCACTGGCGAGCGGGAGCCGCGGGCCGCAGTCGTCGTCCGGCACGCGGACCGCCAGGTCGCGTGGGCGGTCGACCGGCTCGAAGGCGAGCTGGAACTCGTGGTCAAGGATCTCGGCCCGTTCCTCGGCCGGCTGCCGCTGATCAGCGGCGCGACGATCGACGGCGACGGCACCGTCTTGTGCCTCGTCGACCTGCGCCAGCTGGCCACTGTCACCACCGCTTCGGTGGCGCTGCCGGCCATTACGGCGGAGGCACCCGGGCGGGAGCCGGTCGGCCGCAAGCCGCGGGTGCTCGTCGTTGAGGACTCGGTCGGCGTCCGTGAACTCGAGCGGGTGATCCTCGAAGGCGCCGGTTACGAAGTGGTGACCGCGGTCGACGGTCTCGACGGCGCGTCCCGGCTCACCGGTGACCCCGCCGACCTCGTCGTTTCCGACGTCGAGATGCCCGGCATGGACGGTTACACGTTGACTCGCACGATCCGCCGTACCCGCGGTTGGGAGCAGGTCCCGGTCGTCATCATGACCTCGCGCGGCAGCGAGGATGACCAGCGTGCTGGACTGGACGCCGGCGCGAGCGCGTACTTGCTGAAGACCGAGTTCGACCAGAACCAGCTCGTCGAGACGGTACGACGTCTCATCGGGCGTTAGGAGTCGAGACCATGCCGACCGTCGTGATCGCCGACGACAGCCCCACGCTGCGCCGCATCGTGTCGTCCGTGCTGACCCGCGACGGGTTCGACGTCGTACAGGCAGAGGACGGCGTCGAGGCGGTGCAGGCCGTGCTCCGGACGATGCCGGACGCGGTCGTGCTCGACGTGCAGATGCCGCGGGTCTCCGGTTACGTCGCCGCGCGGTTGCTGAAGGACGACTGGCAGACCGCGGACATCCCGGTGGTGCTGCTCACTTCATTGGACGCGGCCAGCGATCGCTACTGGGGCGCGCACGCCGGTGCGGATCGCTACCTCACCAAGGACTTCGAGGCACCGCAGCTCGTCGAAGCCGTTCGCGAGACGATCGCGGCCGGCGAGGCGGCCCGCGGTGGCCGGCCGGCGTTGCGGCCGGATCCCGTTGAGTTGTCCGCCGACGACGTCATGTCGCGGGTCTGCGATTTGCTCGACCGCAAGCTGTTCGAGACACAGGTCGCCGCGGACGTGACCTCGCTCG
Source organism: Frankiaceae bacterium (assembly GCA_030840585.1). GTDB lineage: Bacteria > Actinomycetota > Actinomycetes > JAFAQI01 > JAFAQI01 > BP-197. The sequence continues at coordinate 23,277 of JAVEEG010000039.1, forward strand.
CCGCGACGACGCACGGGTTCGAGCACACCGTCGCCGGAATCCTCGACATCCTCAAGCGATTCGTCGACTACGACCTCGCCTCGGTGCTGCTGCTCGAAGAGCGGACGGCGTACGTCGGTGTCGCGCAGGGTACGTCGCAACAGCACTACACCGAGCACGTGACCGCGGTCGCCGATGCGGTGACACAAGCCAGCGGCATCGAGGTCACCGTGAACGGTCTCGACGTGAAGCTCGCCGATGTCGACGAGCTGCTCGGTGAGGACGACGAGGCGCGGATGTCGACGTTCCTGTCGATGCCGTTGAAAGGTCACGGCGGGCGGATCGTCGGGCTGCTCGCATTGTCGAGCGGCAGCAAGAACGCGTTCGGCGAGACCGCGCTCGCGACCCTGCGGCTGATCGATGGCCCGGCCGCGATCGTCATCGACAACGCGCGGCTCGCGCAGGTACGCGCGACCTGACGGCTAGCCTCGGTTGCGTGCTCGACCCGCGCGGTCTCGATCGATCGCGGTTCCGGCACGTCATGAGTCAGTACGCCACTGGCATCACGGTGGTGTCCACGGTGGTCGACGGCCGGCGGCACGGCCTCACCGTCAACTCGTTCGCCTCGCTGTCACTGCAACCGTTGCTGGCGATGTTCGGCTGTGCGCTGGACGCGGCGCTGCACGAGCCGTTGTCGCGGTCCGGCACGTGGGCCGTCTCGGTGCTGGCCGCGGACCAGCAGCCGGCCGCGGCGTACTTCGCCACCCGCGAGCGACCGGGTCCAGCCGGAACGGATCAGTTCGACGGCTGGCCCTGCCGGCCGGGCCCGGTTACCGGGGCACCGCTGCTCGACGGTGCGCTCGCGTGGATGGAGCTGCGCACCTGGGCGACGTACGCGGGCGGCGACCACACGATCGTCGTCGGTGAAGTCGTGAGCATGGAAGTGGGGCCGGAGCGGCCGCCGTTGCTGTATTTCCGCAGCGATTACCGCGCTTAGGGCGCCCGTTTCGCGACACTCCGCCGGCAATCTCGGCGCTCATGCGCCGCACATGGTGCAGTTACGTCGTGCAGGCGAGTGCGTTTCGGGTGGAAGTGATCCGGTTCAGCCTGCTCGTCACGTTGACCGTCGCGTTGCTCAGCGTCGCGATCCGGTTGGCCGCGGACAACGATTCGCACTCGTCGCGACCGAACGCGCAACCGGCGCCGCGCACGACGACATCGGCGCCGGTCAACTCCACCGCACCGTCGACCAGTACACCGGCGGCCAGTACGCCGACGGCCAGTACGCCGGCTGCGACGCCTGGTGGTGGTGGCGGTTCCGGATCGGCAGGCGAGACCGGCGCGCAGCCGGTGCTCCCGGTCACCGGTTACGACGACGCGATGAAGTTGCTGGCGTTGTCGATGGTGCTCATCGGTGGCGGTGCGTTCACCGTGCGCGCATCGCGTCGCTGACCTACTTCTGGATGCACGACCTCGGCTGGTTCCCGAGCGCGCAGTTGTGGTGGTAGCCGCGCGGCAAGTAGAAGTACAACGCCACGACAGACGCGAGGATCGCGACGATCCCGGTCACCACGCCGGCGATCGCGTGACTGCGGTTGGTCGCGATGCCGCGCTTCGCCCTACTCGCGCCGATGAACCCGAAGATGACCGCCAGCAGCCCGCAGATGAACCCGCCGATCACGGTGATCACCAGCACGAGCCCGACGATGCCGAGCACCATCGCCGCCGTACCGAGTCCGTTCTGCGGCGGCGCCGAACCAGGTGCGACGTACTGATCGCTCATGTCAGCCTTCCTGGCACGGGTCGGGGCCGGTGCCGATGTGCGCGCAGTAGTGGCCCTGTGTCACCAGCAGGATGAGTCCGATCGAGAACACCACCGCGATGATCCCGGTCACCAGCCCGGCCGTCGCTTGGCCGTGGTTGCTCGCCTGACCCAGGCGCGCGCGATTGCGGCCGATGATGCCGAAGATGATCGCGAGCACGCCGCAGACGATGCCGATGAAGACGGTGAAGAACAGCACCAGCCCGATGATCCCGAGCACCATCGCGGCGGTGCCGAGCCCGTTCTGTTGCGGGGTCGGGTAACCGCCCGGCTGCTGGTATCCGCCGTACGGCGGCAGGTCACTCATGAGTACCTCCGGTTCGCGACCACGACTGTCCACCAGGTCCGTCGACGACGGCGACACCGAGACCGGCCAGCTGATCGCGGAGCCGATCCGACATCGCCCAATCCTTAGCCTCCCGTGCCGCGGCCCGGGCGTCGAGCAAGGCTCGTGCATCGTCGCTGAGGTCGGCGGCGTCGTTGCGCGGCCGACCGACGTCGCGGACGAGATCAAGTCCGAGCAGCCGATCGGCCCACGCGAACGTCTCGAACTTCGCTCCGGGCGCGACGCCGTCGTTCTTCTCCAGCTCGCCGAGCGCGACCAGCGCACTCGGGGTGTCGAGGTCGTCGTCGAACGCCGCGGTGAATCGCGCGACGGTCTCGGCGTGCATCGGTGCCGACGGTGCCTCGGCCCACTCGGCGACCCGGCTGCGCCACCGCCCGAGCCGCCGGTCCGCGCCGGCTAGCGCATCCCAGGTGAGGTTCATCTGCTGGCGGTAGCGGCCGGTGAGAAAGAACAGCCGGACCGCAAGTGCGTCGTAGCCCCGCGCGACGACATCGTCGACGAGCACGACGTTGCCGGTGGACTTCGCCATCTTGCGGCCGTCGGCGAGCAGGTGCTCGCCGTGCACCCAGCGCCGTACCACTTCGTGACCGACCGCGGACTCGGACTGCGCGCGCTCGTCCTCGTGGTGCGGGAAGCGCAGGTCGACCCCAGCCGTGTGCACGTCGAATGTGTCGCCGAGGAAGTGCAGCGACATCGCCGAGCACTCGATGTGCCACCCCGGAAAACCCTTGCCCCACGGGGATTCCCACACCATCTGCCGTTGGCTGCCGGCGTGCTTCCACAGTGCCCAGTCGGCGTGGAACCGCTTGCCCGCGCTGAGCTCGCCCGCGTCCTGCCGGTGGCCGGCGCGCAGGTCCTCCAGCCGGTTACCGGACAGCGCGCCGTACGACGGGAACGACTGCGCGGCGAAGTACACCGACCCGTCGTCGCCGACATAGGCGTGGTCGGTCTCGATGAGCTTCGCGATCAGCTCGATCATCAGGTCGATGCACTCGGAGGCGCGCGGGTAGTGGTCCGCCGGGTGGATGTTGAGCCGGCTGCAGTCGGTCCGGAACTCCGCCTCGTAGTGCCGCGCTATCTCGAACGGATCGCGGTTCTGCTCGCGCGCGGCCAGCAGCATCTTGTCCTCACCGGCGAGCTCGATGCCGGTGTCGTCGGCCAGGTGCCCCACGTCGGTGATGTTCTGCACCAGCTTGGTCCGCCAGCCGTGCAGCACTTCGCCGGTCCGCGCGATCAGGTCACCGAGGACGAAGGTGCGCAGGTTGCCGACGTGCTGCGACCGGTACACCGTCGGCCCGCACGCGTACAGCGTCAGCAGCCGATCCCGCGACGGCGCGATGTCCTCGTGCCGCCGCGTCATCGTGTCGGTCAGCCGCAGCACGTGAACCACCCTATGGGTCTACGCCGGGGCGACCGGGATGGCGAGTTGCCGCCGGTGATTCGCCGCCGTGTCGACGGTGAACCAGGCGAGCGCGATCCAGACCAGCACGAAGCCGACGAGACGGCCCGGCGGCATCGGTTCGTGCCGGACCAGCACACCGATCAGGAACTGCATCGTCGGCGTCACGTACTGCATGAGCCCGAGCCGGCTCAACGGCACCCGCGCGGCGGCGCCGGCGAACGCGAGCAATGGGATCGCGGTGACGACACCGGCGGAGACCAGCAGCGCCGCGTGGTCCGCGCCGTGACTGCGGAAGGTCGTCGTACCGACGAACGCGCCGGTCACGACGTAGACCAGTGCGAGCGGGGTCAGCACCGCGGTCTCGACGACGAGCCCTTCGACCGCCGGGACACCGACGATCTTCTTGACCAGCCCGTACGTGCCGAAGCTACTCGCCAGCACGAGTGCGATCCATGGCAGCCGGCCCGAGTCGATCGTGAGGACGATGACACCCAGCGCGGCGAGCGCGACCGCGGCCCATTGGTTACGGCGCAACCGTTCACCGAGTACGACGACGCCGAGCGCCACCGACACCAGCGGGTTGACGAAATAGCCGAGCGACGTCTCGACCACGTGATGGCTGTTGACGCCCCAGATGTAGACACCCCAGTTGACCGCTATCAGCACCGCGGCCGCGACCAGCAACAGCAGCGGCCGCCGGCCACGCGGCAGTGTCCGCAGTGATCGGGATCGGACCAGCAGCACCAGCCCGACGAGGACCAGCGACCACAGCACCCGGTGGGCGAGGATCTCGACCGCGCCGGCCGGTTCGAGCAGCGGCCAGTAGAGCGGGAACAGGCCCCAGAGCAAGTACGCCGCGAACCCGAGCACGGTGCCGCGGCGTTCCTCACTCACCTGCCGACGCTACCCAGTGCGTGTAGTGGTGATGGACCGCGAAACCGAGACGTTCGTATAGCGCGCGGGCCGCGTCGTTGCCGGCGGCCACTTGCAGGTACGCGTGCCGGGCGCCGTTGCCGGTGGCCCAGCGCAGCGCCGCCGCGGAGATCGCTCGGGCCAGTCCTTGCCGCCGGGCCCGCGGCGCGACCTCGACCGCGAACAGCCCGGCCCAACGGCCGTCCACGGCGACCCGCGCGATCGCGTCGCAGCCCGCTGCGGTGCCCCGCGCGGACAGGAACGCGACCGCCGGATGGTTGCTGAGAACCTTGGTTGCGACGGCTGGCAGCGGTCCGTCGGAGGTGCGGTACGCCGCCAGCCACTCCGGGTCGGGGATCTCGTCGATCCGGATCGGCGGGCCGTCGCCGGTGCCGAGCGGCCGCAACACGTGCGCGATCTCGGCGGTCAGCACGTCATCGACACCGCCGTCGATCCAGTTGCGATTGCTGAGGATTTGCGCCAATTCGGGATTGTCCCCGACGAGTTGGATCCGGGCCGGCAGCGAGCGGTCGGCGTACCACTTCTCGACGCTGCTGACCGCCTCGTCCAGCGGAATTCCGGGGTCGCCGACCGCGAGCGCGGAGTTGGCCCGCGCGGTGAACCCGCCGGACGCGCGCAGCAACCAGTCGCCGAGCGCGGCGGTTTCCAGGGCGCGCCAACCCGCGGCCGCGACGAGTTCGAGGTCGGTGGCGCTGATCCGGCGCGCGGGCCCCGGTGGCACCACCCGGCTGGCGGTGATCGAGGCGACCGGTACGTCCGCCAGCCGGCCGTCGCGGCGCCGTACCACCAACGTCTCCGCGGTCCGGGACAGGACGACGCCGACGATCTCCGTCGCACCGGTCGCGGTGGCGACGCGGAGGCTGACCGTCTCGCCGACTTCCACCTCGGCGATACTAGGAACCGCGCCATCTTCTGGAGGAGGACAGCACCGTGACCTACGTCATCGCCGAGCCGTGCGTGGACGTGCTCGACCGGGCGTGCATCGAGGAATGCCCCGTGGACTGCATCTACGAGGGCAAGCGGATGCTGTACATCCACCCCGACGAGTGTGTCGACTGTGGCGCGTGCGAGCCGGTCTGCCCGGTCGAGGCGATCTTCTACGAAGACGACACCCCGGAGCAGTGGAAGGAGTACTACAAGGCCAATGTCGAGTTCTTCAACGACATCGGCTCGCCCGGCGGTGCGTCGAAGATCGGCAAGATCGACAAGGACCACCCGCTGATCGAGGGCTTGCCGCCGGACATCAACGAGGGCAAACACTGATCGGGTCGCTCCCGGACTTTCCCTGGGACACCATCGCCGCCGCGGCTGCCCGCGCCCGCGCGCATCCCGACGGCATCGTCGACCTGTCGGTCGGCACACCGGTCGACCCGACACCGGCGTTCATCCAGCGCGCGTTGTCCGACGCCGCCGACGCGCCGGGCTACCCGCTGACCGCCGGCACTGCTGCCTGGCGCACGGCGGCCGCGGGTTGGCTGCGGCGCCGCTTCGGCGCCGAAGTGCCACCCGACACGGGTGTGCTGCCGGTGATCGGCACCAAGGAACTCGTCGCGTGGCTGCCGACACTGCTCGGCGCCGGTTCGGTCGGCTTCCCGTCGTTGGCGTATCCGACGTACGACGTCGGTGCCCGGATCGCCGGCGCGCGTTCGGTGCCGGTCGACGCGCTCGTGTCGCTCGGACCAGACCGGCTCGACCTGCTCTGGATCAACTCGCCGTCGAACCCCACCGGTCGAGTGCTGCCGCCCGAACACCTGCGCAAGGTCGTCGACTGGGCCCGCGAGCGCGGCTGCGTCGTCGCGAGCGACGAGTGTTACGCCGACCTCTGGTACGACGGCGAGCCGCCGGTGTCGGTGCTCTCGCCGTCGGTGTGCGGCGGCTCGCTCGACGGGCTGCTCGCGGTGCACTCGTTGTCGAAGCGGTCGAACCTGGCCGGCTACCGGGCCGGGTTCGTTGCCGGTGATCCGGCGCTGATCACTCGGTTGCTCGCCGTCCGCAAGCACGCCGGCATGATGGTGCCCGCGCCGGTCCAGGCGGCGATGGCGGCCGCGCTCGATGACGACGAACACGTTGCGGCGCAACGACTTTTGTACGCCTCGCGGCGGGCGGCGCTGCTGCCGGCATTGGAGCGAGCCGGCTTCGTGGTCGACGGCGGCGACGCCAGCCTGTACCTCTGGGCATCTCGCGGCGAGCCTTGCCGGCGTACCGTCGACGACCTCGCCGAGTTGGGCATCCTGGTTGCGCCGGGGGAGTTCTACGGCCCAACCGGTGGGCAACATGTGCGGGTCGCGTTGACCGCGACCGACGAGCGGATCGCGGCGGCGGTCGCGCGACTCAAGGAGGCGTCGTGACCGAAGTCCCGGATCAGCCGCACGCGCACTTGCACGTGCCGGACGAGCAGATCGAAGGCACCTACGCCGACTTCGTGAGCGTGTGGCACAGCAAGGACGCGTTCGTGCTCGACTTCGCCGTTCTCGCGCAGCCGGTGACCGCGGCGCAGTTCATGGCGCGCGTCGTGGCGCGGGTGCGCATTCCGCCGTCGCAGGTGTTCGAAATCATGAAGGCGCTGGAGCAGCAACTGACCGCCTGGGAAGCCGAGCGCGCCGCGGAGCCGCCGGCCTAGAGCTTCTTGGCGAACCAGTGGGTCGCGTAGGCGTTGTCGTTGTACGCCGGGATCTCCGCCCAGCCGGCCTTGCGATACAGCGTCATGGCGGCGGCGAGGATCTCGTTGGTGTCGAGCCGGCATTCGGTCGCGCCGAGCTCGCGGGCCGCGTTCTCCAGCGCGTCGAGCAACTGCCGGCCGGCGCCCTGGCCGCGGGCCTCCGGGGCCAGCCACATGCGCTTGATCTCGGCGGTCTGCGGGTCGAGCAGCTTGACCGCGCCGCAGCCGATCGGGTTGCCGTCGTCGGCGCGGACCACGAGAAAGATGCCGTTCGGCGGCGTCAGCTCGTCGGGGTCGGCGGAGACCGAGGCCTTCGGGTCGAAGCCGGCCGGGAAGGCGGCGGCGATCTCGTCGACGTAGAGCGCGACGAGCACCCGCGCCTCGACCGACGCCGCGCTGACCGCCTCGATCTTCACCTCGGCCATCTTCCCCACTTTGCCCGACCTTTACGAGTCGGAGGCGGTTCGCCAAGCGTGCGGATCCGCCCAGTTCCGGCGAAACTCAAGCAAAGTCCGGGGTCAGTTCGCGTGCAGCGCGGCGTTGAGGCCGCCCCACGTCCCGGATCGCGGCCGCGCCTCCAGGGCACCGGTCACGCTGTTGCGCCAGAACAACAGGTTGTCGGCGCCGGACAACTCTCGGGCCGCGACAACCTGACCATCGGGCAGCGTCACCTTGGACCCCGCGGTCACGTAGCACCCCGCCTCTACGACGCAGTCGTCGCCGAGCGGAATCCCGATTCCGCTATTGGCGCCGAGCAGGCATCGCTCACCCAGCGACACCACGATCGAGCCACCGCCGGACAGCGTCCCGATGATCGACGCGCCGCCGCCGATGTCAGTGCCGTCACCCACCACCACGCCGGCCGAAATCCGGCCCTCGACCATCGACGTACCGAGCGTCCCGGCGTTGTAGTTGACGAAGCCCTCGTGCATCACCGTCGTACCCGGGGACAGGTACGCACCCAGCCGCACCCGATCGGCGTCAGCGATCCGGACGCCGGACGGTACGACGTAGTCGGTCATCCGCGGGAACTTGTCGACGCCGTACACCTCGAGCCGGTGACCGGCGGCGCGAGCTCGCAGTCGCACCGCGTCGGCGTCCTCGGCCGGCACCGGGCCGAGTGAGGTCCACGCGACGTTCGTCAGCAACCCGAACAGCCCGTCGAGGGAAACCTCGTGCGGCTTCACCAACCTGTGCGACAACAGATGCAGCCGCAGGTACACGTCGAGCGCATCCGCAGGCGCCGCCGCCAACGACTCGATCCCTACGACGACCGGCTCCGTCGACACGCCGCACAACGGGTCCGCGCCGGTCGGCAGGTCCAACGGCGTAACCGAACCGGAGCCCAACGACGGCGATGGAAACCACGCGTCCAGCACCCGGCCGTCGGCGGCATACGTCGCGATGCCGGCCGCGACCGCAGGCTCGTCCCGAACGCTCATCGCCCGCCACCATAGGGTGGGAGCCGATGATCGACCTCACCCTGCCCGGTGACGCGCTGACCGCGAGCCTCGTCGACGTACCCAGCGTGTCCGGTGGCGAGAGCCGGCTGGCCGACGAGGTCGAGCGGGCGTTGCGCGAGTTGCCGCATCTCGTCGTCGAACGCGACGGCGATGCAATCGCCGCGCGCACCGAGCTCGGACGCGATCACCGGGTCGTCGTCGCCGGCCATCTCGACACCGTCCCGATCGCCGACAACCTGCCGAGCCGCCGCGACGGCGACCGGCTGTTCGGCTGCGGTACGTCGGACATGAAGGCCGGCATCGCGGTCATGCTCAAAGTTGCGGCCGGGCTGGAGACACCGCGGCACGACGTGACCTGGCTCTTCTACGACAACGAAGAAGTCGAAGCGGCCCGCAACGGTCTCGGTCGGGTCGCGCGCAACACCCCGCAGTGGCTGACCGCCGACCTCGCCGTGCTCATGGAGCCGACCGCGAACCGGATCGAAGCCGGCTGCCAAGGCACGCTGCGGGCTCTCGTCGTGATCCCGGGACGGCGCGCGCACTCGGCCCGATCGTGGCTCGGCGACAATGCGATCCATCGAGCCGGCGACTTGCTAATCCGGCTGGCGACCTACGAAGCCCGCCGGGTCGTCATCGACGGCTGCGAGTACCGCGAGGGGCTCAACGCGGTCCGGATCGAAGGCGGCGTGTCCGGCAACGTCGTACCCGACCGCTGCACATTGACGGTGAACTATCGGTTCGCGCCGGACCGCAACGAAGCCGACGCGCTCGCGCACGTGCAGGAGATGCTGGCGCCGTACGAGGTCGTGCCGACCGACTCCTCGCCCGGCGCGTTGCCGCGGTTGGGTGAGCCGGCCGCGGCCGAGTTCGTTGCCGCAGTCGGTGGCGAGCCGGTCGCGAAGCTCGGCTGGACCGACGTCGCGCGGTTCGCTGCGCTCGGCATCCCGGCGGTCAACTTCGGCCCCGGCGATCCGAACCTCGCGCACACCCGCGAGGAGTACGTCGAGATACCGCGCATCGGTGAGTGCGAGCGAGTGTTACGCGGCTACCTCGCTGGCTAATTGGGCCGAGATAACTTCCAGACATGGTCCAACCCGTCGATCCCGACCGCCCGCCGCAGAACCCAACCCCGAACACGGCCGCCGAGCAGGCGCCGGAGCGACACCGCCCCGCCCGGGAGAAGCAACGCGGGCCGGTCACGCTGCGCGGGCAGCAAGCGGTCGAGGGCAGCACCACCGATCAGCGGTTGCTCGACTCGCGCGGGCCGAACGACTGGGTGCACACCGATCCGTGGCGGGTGTTGCGGATCCAGTCCGAGTTCGTCGAGGGTTTCGGCCTGCTCTCGGAACTGCCGCGCGCGGTCAGCGTGTTCGGGTCCGCGCGGATCCGGCCGGAGACACCGGAGTACGCGACCGGCGAACGGCTCGGCGCGGCCCTCGCAAAAGCCGGTTACGCCGTCATTACCGGCGGCGGCCCCGGCTTGATGGAAGCGGTCAACAAGGGCTGCTGTGAAGCCGGCGGGCTGTCGGTCGGCCTGGGCATCGAGTTGCCGTTCGAGCAGAAAATCAACGACTGGGTGGACGTCGGGCTGAACTTCCGTTACTTCTTCGCCCGCAAGACGATGTTCGTGAAGTACGCCCAGGCGTTCGTCGTACTGCCCGGTGGTTTCGGCACGATGGACGAGCTGTTCGAGGCGCTCACCCTCGTGCAGACCGGCAAGGTCACGTCGTTCCCGGTCGTGCTGCTCGGTGTCGACTACTGGCGCGGGCTGCTCGACTGGTTGCGCGAGACGATGCTGCACGCGGGTGCGATCAACGCGGTCGACGTGGATCTGTTGCAGCTCACCGACGACGTCGACGAGGCCGTGCGCATCATCGTCGAAGCCGGCACGCACCGCCCTGACCGCCACTGATGGCGACGATCTGCGTCTTCTGCGCGTCGAGTGAGCACATCGATCAGTCGTACGTCCACCTCGCCTACGCCGTCGGCACCGAGCTCGCCCGCCGCGGGCACGACCTCGTCAGCGGTGGCGGCAGTGTGTCCTGCATGGGTGCGGTAGCGCGCGCGGCCCGGGCCGGCGGTGCACGGACGGTCGGTGTGATCCCCGAAGCGTTGACCCGCACCGAGATCGTCGATCACGACGCGGACGAACTCGTCGTCACCGAGGACATGCGCGTGCGCAAGGGCGAGATGGATCGCCGTGCGGACGCATTCCTCACCTTGCCGGGCGGCGTCGGCACGGTCGAAGAGTTGATGGAGATCTGGGTATCGCGGGTCTTGCAGATGCATGACAAGCCGGTCGTCGTACTGGATCCCGACGGCGTCTTCGCACCGCTGCGCGAACAAGTGGATCTGTTGGTACGACGGGGTTTCGCCCGGCCGTCGGTCCGCGACGCCGTCGTGTGGGTGACGACGGTCGGCGATGCGTTCGACGCGCTGGAGCGCGCGCGGCCGGTGCTGCCGCCGAGTCGCGAGGAAGTGCTCGAAGCCGAGCCCGCCGTTGACATCGACGACTGATCTACGCGAGACCGCGGCGCGCGACTGCGGGCGGTCGGGTGCCGCGGATGCTCGCCACCATGTCGAGCGCCTGCCGGGTCTCCGCGACGTTGTGCGCGCGGAACACTCGCGCGCCGAGCCACGCGCTGACCGCAGTGGTAGCGAGGGTGCCGACCAGGCGTTCGGGCACCGGCCGGTCGAGCGTCTCGCCGACGAAGTCCTTGTTGGACAACGACACCAGCACCGGCCAGCCGGTCGCGACCAAGTCGCCCAGCCGGCGGGTCACCTCGAGTGAGTGGTAGGTGTTCTTGCCGAAGTCGTGGCCCGGATCGATCAGCACCGCGTGCCGGTCGACGCCGAGCGACACCGCGCGTTCGGCGAGCGATGTCGTCGTCGCGATGACATCGGCGACGACGTCGTCGTAGCCGATCCGGTGCGGGCGGCTGCGCGGCGTCGCGCCGCCGGCATGCGTGCACACGATGGCCGCGTCGTGTGCAGCGGTGACCGCGGCGAGTTCCGGGTCGGCGCCGCCCCATGCGTCGTTGACCACGTCGGCGCCAGCGGTGAGGCAGGCATCGGCAACAGCTGCGCGCCAGGTGTCGACGCTGATGACCAGCGACGGATGCCGTTCCCGTACCGCGGCGACGAACGGTGCGACCCGGCGCACCTCCTCCGCGGCATCGACCTCGTCCCCCGGACCGGCCTTGACCCCGCCGATGTCGACGATATCGGCGCCCGCCTCGACGGCCCGGTCGACGGCCGCCAGCGCGGGCTCGTCGTCGTACGTCGCGCCACGGTCGTAGAAGGAGTCGGGCGTGCGGTTGAGAATCGCCATGACGAGCAGCTCGTCGGGGCCGCAGGTACGTCGTCCGAGGCGCAAGGTCACCGTGACACGATGCCTCACAGCGTCTTGTGCTCGTGGGGAGGTGGGCGGTGTTCGTCGTCGAGGTCGTGCTCGGCGTGCTCGCCGTCCTCGCGGTCGCGCTGCTGCTCGCTGCGGTCGACACCGGCCTGCCGCCGGCGCACCCGGACACCAACGATCCCGTGCTGCCGTCCGACCGGTTGCTGACCAGCTCCGACGTCGCGACGCTGCAGTTCCGTACGGCGATCCGCGGCTACCGGATGGAGGATGTCGACGCGGCGATGGCCGCGATGCACGCGGCACTGTGGGCCGCCGAACAGAAGGCCGACGAGGTCACCAAGTGACCGCAGTCGCCGGTCCCGACGGCCGGTTGCGCTGCCCGTGGGCGCTGTCCGCGCCCGAGTACGTCGACTACCACGACACCGAATGGGGCCGGCCGCTCGCCAGCGACCAGGCGATGTTCGAACGGCTCACGTTGGAGGCGTTCCAGTCCGGGCTGTCGTGGCTGGTGATCCTGCGCAAGCGCGCCGGCTTCCGTAGCGCGTTCGACGGCTTCGACCTCGGCCGGGTGGCGGCGTACGGCGCGAGCGATGTCGACCGGCTGCTCGCTGACGCCGGCATCGTGCGCAACCGGGCGAAGATCGAGGCGTCGATCGGCAACGCGCAGGCCGCGCTGAAGCTGGACGGGGGGCTGCTCAAGCACGTCAGTGGTTTCGCGCCGCGCGGCAAGCGCAAGCCACCGCGCGCGTTGAGCGACGTACCCGCTACATCACCGGAGTCCGAGGCGCTGGCGAAGGATCTGCGCAAGCGCGGCTTCCGCTTCGTCGGCCCGACGACGCTCTACGCGCTGTTCCAAGCGACCGGTCTCGTCAACGACCACCTAGCCGACTGCTCGTCCCGCTAACCGCGTCGACTGTGACGTTCGAGGCGTTAACCGGCCGCCATAACGCCTCAAACGTTGCAGTGGACGAGGGGGTCAGTGGCCGGTGAAGGTCACCGGTTCCTTGGCCAGGAATGCGCGGGTCGCGTTCTGGTGGTCGGCGGTCGCGCCGCAGGCCGCCTGCGCCGCCGCCTCGGCCTCCAGCGCCGCATCCAGATCGCTCACCGCCGCCGCCGCGACCGTGCGCTTGATCGCCGCATAAGCCTGAGTGGGGCCGGCCGCCAGCCGGGCCGCCAACTCGGCCGCCGCGGCGGCCAGGTCAGCGGCCGGGATCACCGCGTTGACCAGCCCCATCTCCAACGCCTGCGGCGCCGCGACCGGCTCGGCCAGCATCAGCATCGCGGTCGCCCGCCCCGCCCCGATCAGCCGCTGCAGCGTCCACGACGCACCCGTGTCCGGGCCGAGCCCGACCCGCGCGAACGCCATCAGGAACGACGCGTTGTCCGCGGCCAGCCGCAGGTCACAGGCGAACGCGAGTGACGCACCGGCCCCGGCCGCGGTCCCGTTGACCGCCGCAATCACCGGCTTCGCCAGGCCGATCAGCGCCCGCGCGATCGGGTTGTAGTGCTCGCGCACCGTGTCCAGATCGGTCCGGCCCGAGGCCAGCGCGTCGGCGTGCTCGCGCAGGTCCTGGCCGACGCAGAACGCCCGCCCCTCGCCGGTCAGCACCACCGCCCGGACGTCGTCCTCCGCCGCCCGGCCCAGCGCGTCGAGCAGCGCCAGCTTCATCTCCACCGTCAACGCGTTCAGCGCGTCCGGCCGGGCCATCGTGATGGTGGCGACGCCACCGTTGACGTCGTAACGGATGGTGTCGCTCATGGGTCCCTCCGGGTTAGACAGGCGTCGACGAACCTCGTCGCGCCGGGGGCGAGCCGGGCAGTCTGCTCGTCGAAGTACGCCGCCGCCGCGTCGCCCGGCCAGTCGTCGGGCAGCAGGCAACGCGGCAGGCCGGGGTCGGTGAACAGGAACTTGCGCCACTCGTGCAGCAGCCGGCTGCGGACCGCGAACGCCCCGTCGTCACTGCTGTCGTCGGCCTCGGCGGCGACGATCTCGCGCGCGTCGGTGAGCCAGCTCCGGTACGCCGAAGCCAGCTCGGCCGGCCGCCACAACCGCTCGATCAGCGCCGCGTCGTCGCCGTCGTACTCGGCCCGGAAGTGCGTGACCGACAGCCCCTCGGACGACGCGATGCTGACGAGCTCGGGGGAGTGCCGCGGGGCGATCCAGTTGTCCGGCTGCACCTGCCGGTAGCCGAGGTACTCGAGCCCGCGCTGCACCCGCTCCCGCCGAACCCGGTCGGGCGAGTGCGTGATCAGCGCGAGCGACCACCGGCCGTCCCAGTCCGGCAGCGGCTGGTGCCGGTAGATCCGTACGGCGGCCTCGTCGAGGCGGCCGCGGGCTCGCTCGGTCAGCGCGTACCCCGGCCCGAGGTCGGTGCTCTGCGGAGTCAGCCACCCCTGCCGCACCATCCGCGACACCGCGGTGCGCACCGCCGGGGCGGCGATGTCGAGCCGGCCGAGCAGCCGAACGAGCGCGGCGACCGGCACGGCGCCACCGCGGCTGCGCAGGTGGTCGCCGTACAGGTCGAACAACGCGGAGCGGGCCTGCACGCCAGGCAGGCTATCGAGCGCGCGGCTGCTGTGAGGTTGGGTGAAGCCCGGACAATTACCCCGCGGTGTGGTTTGTTCGATAGTTATGCGCCTGGTAGCCGGGATCGGCGTCGCCGTGGCCGTGGCCGCGTGCCTTGTGGCGGGCGAAGGTACGGCGCTCGCGACCCCGACAACTGGGGTCAACGTCGACTTCGCCGACTTCAGCGACGTCAGCTCGTTGTCGATGGTCGGCGCCACGTCGGTCGGTGCCGGCAGCGCGCTGCAACTCACCAACAACACCGACGGCAACCAGGCCGGCGCGTTCTGGCTGACCACGCCGATCGACACCACCCGCGACTTCGCCAGCCACTTCCGCTACCAGACAGTCGCCGGCACCGGCTCGCCCGGCAACGGCTTCACCTTCACCATCGACAACGCCGGTACATCGGCCCTCGGATCGTGCGGCGCCGGCCTCGGTTACGCCGCCTCCGCGTGCAACGCGAACGGCGCGATCACTCCCTCTGAGGCGTACGGCTTCGACGCCGCCGACGGCAACGCGATCCTCGACGGCACGAACGGCACGTTGACCGACAGCGGCGCGACGTACGTCGATCCGCACGACGGCACGTTCGAGCAGGCCTGGATCGACTACGACGCGGTTACGCACGAGCTGTCGCTCTACACCGCCGACATGAACACGCCGAAGCCGTCGACGCCGACCGCGCAGCGCACCATCGCGAACCTGTCGGCGTGGACCGGATCGACCTACCTCGGTTTCACCGGCGGCA
>JAVEEG010000111.1 GCA_030840585.1 Frankiaceae bacterium
AGGAACCGGATCTGACCAGCGCGATGGTGCTCGCCGACCTGCTCACCGACGGCGGCGAACCGGCCGGCCGGCCGGCGCGCCACGACGACACCGACGAGATCGCCCGGCTGCGCGCCGCGGTCACCCAACTCGAGCACGCACTCACCGCGCGGGTCACCGTCGAGCAGGCGATCGGAGTACTCGCCGAACGGCAGCACGTCGCCCCGCGCGCGGCGTTCGAACGGCTGCGCAAGGCCGCGCGGTCACGCGGTCGCAAGGTGCACGAGCTCGCCCGGATGGTCGTCGCGTCGGTGAACGATCCTTCGGTGCCGTTACCGCCGGAGCTAGCCGGCCGGCGCTAAGAAATCATCGATCAGCCGGACGGTTTCGTCCGGTCGCTCGGTCCAGAAGATGTGGCTCGCGCCATCGATCCAGGCGAGCCGCGCACCCGGGATCGCCTCGGCCAGCAGCCGCGCGTTGTCCGGCTGGACCAGCCCGTCCGCCGTCCCGTGGATCACCAGCGTCGGTACGTCGAGGCCGCGCAGCCGCTCGAGCAATCCGTCGTGCTGGCGCATCGCGTCGAGCTGGCCCCAGTACGCCTTCGCCCGCAGCGGCCAACGCAACCGGACCGTCACGTCGTCGTCGATCAGGTCGCGCGGCGTGTCGTCGGCGTACACGAACGGCAGCGACGCCTCGATCGCTTCGCGCGGCGACCGTGGCGTGCGGTCGAACAGCATCGCCACCGCTTCGGGTGAGGCGCGGACCGCGTCGCGCCCGCTCGGGTGCGTGCAACCGAGGACCAGCGCGCGGACCCGGCCCGGATGCCGCAGCGCTACTTCCTGCGCGATGACGCCGCCCATCGAGACCCCGAACACGTACGCCGTCTCGACGCCGGCCGCATCGAGCACCCGTACGGCGTCGTCGGCCATGACCTCCATCGACCATTCGTCGTCAGGCAGGTCGCTACGGCCGACCCCGCGGTTGTCGAACCGGATCACTCGCCTGGTCGCACTCAGCGACGGGAGGACGCGATGCCACATGTCGGCGGTGTAGCCGAGGCCCTGGATCAGCAGCAGCGGCGGATCGCCGGTGCCGGACTGCTCCCACCACAACCGAGGATCCGAGTCCGTGAGCACGCTCGATGTTACGGTCCGGCCGTGCCCGCCGACCTGACCGCGCTGCTCGACGATCTGGCCGCCGAGCACGCCGACGTCGATGCACTGGTCGACGGGCGCGACCTCGCCGCACCGTCCGCCGCGGCCGGCTGGACCGTCGGCGACTGCCTCGGCCATCTCTGGTTCTTCGACCGCGAGGCAGCCAAGGCGCTGGTCGATCCGGACGCGTTCATGGCCGGACTGGAACGGATCGCCGCCGACATCGGTGCGTACATGGACGCGCATCTCGACGAGGCCCGCGCACTCGGTACGGCGCTGCCGGAGTCCGCGCGGGCCGCGCGCGCGACGTTGCTGGCCGCGCTGGCCGATGTCGACCCGGCGGCGAAGGTGCCGTGGTACGGACCGCCGATGTCACCACCGTCGTTCGCGACCGCGCGGCTCATGGAGTACTGGGCCCACGGCCAGGACATCGCCGACGGCCTCGGCGTCACGCGGGCGCCGACGGACCGGCTGCGGCACATCTGCCACCTCGGCGTGCGCACCCGAGGTTTCTCGTTCGCCGTACGCGGGCTCGCGGTGCCGGATGCCGATGTACGCGTCGAGGTCACCGGTCCGCACGGCGATCGGTGGACGTGGGGTGACGCCGAAGCTACCGACCGCGTCACCGGTACGGCGCTGGATTTCGCCCTCGTCGTCACCCAGCGAAGGCTGGCCGGCGACACCGCTCTCATCGTCGAGGGCGACACCGCACGCGCATGGATGAGCGTCGCGCAAGCGTTTGCCGGTGCGCCGACGACCACCGACCCGGAGCGGCGGAATCTAGCCCGCGCGGAAGAGCAAATCTAGTCATTCGTAGCCAGCGGCGGCGCGGGAAGTTGCGCCGACAGCAGCATGCTCAAGTCGCGACCGGCGGTCGATGTCAATGACGTGCCGCTGCTCCTTGCCTGCCTGCTCACTGCGCTGTGCGCCGGCTGGGCCGTCGCCGGGCAGCTGCGGCTCCGTCGGCTGAGCCATCGCGTCGTCGCCGAACAAGGCCGCGCCGATGTGCTCGACGAGCGGCTGCGCGTCGTCAGCCGGCTGCACGACGCCGGACGCGCGGTCAACTCGGCGCACGAGCTCGACCACGTGCTGCACACGATCCTCAACGGTGTCGTCGACATGCTCGGGGCGGAGACCGGCTCGGTCATGCTCGTCGAGGACGACGAGTTGCGCGGTGTCGCGTCGGTCGGGAACGACCGCGTGCTCGGCGCCTGTGTCGCGTTCGGCGAGGGCATCGCCGGGCGGGTCGCGTTCGTCCGCAACGCCTTGCTCATCAACGGCGAGGCGAGCGACGGCGCGTTCCCAGGACTGCGGCCGCGCCGCAACCGGGTGGACAGCGCGATCAGCGTCCCGATGATCGAGCGCGACCAACTGATCGGTGTACTCAACGTCGCCGCGCCGGCGACACATGTGTTCAACCATCGCGACCTCGAAGCCGCGCGCGCCTTCGCGGAGTACGCCGCCGCCGCGATCGCGAAAGCCCGGCTGTACGACAACAGCCGGCGCAAGAGCGAGGAGTTGGCCTACCGCGCGACCCACGACGCCCTCACCGGTTTGCCGAACCGGTCGATGCTGCGCGACCGGTTGCTGCGCGACGGTGACTCGACCGAGTCCGGCGCGTTGCTGTTCGTCGACCTCGACGGCTTCAAGGCCGTCAACGACAAGCTCGGTCATGCCGGCGGCGACGTACTGCTCGAAGCGGTTGCCGGCCGGCTGATGTCGTCGGTGTCGATCAACGACACCGCGGCCCGGCTGGGCGGCGACGAGTTCGCCGTCTTCGTCACCGGCGGTTCGGATCTACGGCCCGCCATCACGGTGGCGGAGCGGTTGATCCAGCGGTTGTCCGAGCAGTTCGTCGTCTTCGACCAGACCGTGTCTGTCTCGGCGAGCATCGGCATCGCGCAGTGGGGCGTGCACGGACATTCGTTCGAGGAACTGTTCCAGGCCGCCGACCACGCCCTGTACGACGCAAAGAAGGCGGGCAAGAGCCGCTGGCGGGTCTGCCCGATCTCGCCGGTGCCCGAGCAACGAGTGAGCGCGGCCGAGGGAGGTGCCCGGTGCCGAGTACAGACGTGAAGCCGTCCGGCGGCTGGGTGTCCGCCGTGCTGCACGCACACACCGGCGGCCGCGGCCGCCGGCTCGCGCGAGGCGGCACGTTCGTCCTCGTCGGCGTCGCGCTGGCCGCGCCGCTATGGTCGCCGTACGCCGCGATCGGTGTGACCTGCGCGGTGGTCGCGGGCCTGTTGCTCGTGATCCGCGCGGCCACGTCGGCGATCGTGAGCCGCGACCTGCGAGTCGCGCACATGCTGTCGGAGCGCAGCTCGACGGAGATCGACGTCGCGCGCGAACGCGCGTCGTTCGTCCGCGCCCTGGAGCACTCGGCATCGCACGACCGGCTGACGATGTTGCTCAACCGGGACGCGTTCGCGGCACTGCTCGACACGTCGTTGCAGGCGCGGCCGGAAGACCCCGAGGACGCGCCGCCGGTGACGGTGATGTTCCTCGACATCTCCCGGTTCGCCGACCTCAACGTCTCGCTCGGCCCGACGTTGTCGGACGAGTTGCTGATCCAGGTCGCGCAGCGGATCGGTGCCGCGTTGCGACCCGGCGACATCCTTGCCCGGATTGACGGCGACGTGTTCGCCGTACTGCTCGAGACCGTCGCCGCGACCGCCGCGATGGATGTCGCGCAACGAATCCTGCGCACGATCCAGAGTTCGTACGAGATCGACGGCCGGCTGGTCGTCACCACGTTCGCGTGTGGCTTGGTGACTGCGGCGCCGGACGAACGAATCGACGCGACCGAGATGCTGCGCCGCGCCGGCTTGGCGTTGCGTACGGCGAAGACCTCGCGCAATGCGTGCGTGTCGTTCGAGACCCGGATCGAGGAGGAGACGGAGCAACGCCGCATCTTCGACGAAGACCTGCGCAAGGCGCTGCCGTCCGGGCAGTTGCACCTCGTCTACCAACCGCTCGTCGACACGATGACCGGTGACGTCGCCGCGGTCGAAGCGCTGATGCGTTGGCAGCACCCGAGCCGGGGTGCGGTGCCGCCGAGTGAGTTCATCCCGGTCGCCGAGAGTTCCGGACACATCGTCGACATCGGCTTGTGGGCGTTGAAGGAAGCCTGCCGGCAGCAGCGCGTGTGGCGGGACGAGCACGGCATCGACGTGATGGTCGCGGTCAATCTGTCCGCCCGGCAGTTGTCGGATCCCGACGTCGTCGAGCGGGTGCGCGTCGCCGTACTTCGCCAGGGCGTCGACCCGCGCCGGATCAAACTGGAGATCACCGAGAGCCTGCTGGTCGACGACATGCGGATGGCGGTCGACGTACTCACCCGATTGCGCGCGCTCGGGTTGAAGCTGTCGATCGACGACTTCGGCACCGGGTACTCGTCACTGAGCCGGCTCGGCGAACTGCCGATCGACGAGATCAAGATCGACAAGTTCTTCGTCGACGGAATCGGCAAGGAAGGCACCCGCGAGACGATCCTCAACGCGGCGATCGCGATGGGTCACGGACTCGGGCTGACCGTCGTCGCGGAAGGCGTCGAGACCGCCGAGCAATTGGCGTACCTGCGCGCGCACCAGTGCGACTACACCCAGGGCTTCCTGCTCAGCCGGCCGGTCCCAGCCGATACGGCGCTGGAGTTGCACGGGCGCCGGCTCGAACCACCGGCCGGGGTACCGACCCAACGCCAGTCGGTCGACGACGCGATGGAGGTCGCCGTACCGCAGGTGCTGCCGTCACTCGCGCCGCGGCCGACGAAGCGTCTCTTCGCCCGCTAGTTACGCCGGCAATCGCGCGCCTGTTCGCTTCTAGGCGAACCAGCGCGCGATTGCTCAGGTGACCGGGCGGTCGAGCCAGCCGGTGATCAGCCAGTGCGCGATCGAGGCCGGCGGCGGCAGCAGCGGCCGGCCGGACCGCAGGTCGTCGCGGCTGAACCACGCGACGTCTTCCAACTCGTCGTCGCCGTCACCGAGCGAGCCGCCGACGGCGCGGGCCTCGAAGCCGAGCATCAGCGACGCCGGGAACGGCCACGGCTGGCTGCCCCGGTAGACCACCTCGCTGACCAGCACCCCGGACTCCTCGACCACCTCGCGAATGACCGCGTGCTCCAGCGACTCCCCCGGCTCGACGAAGCCGGCGAGGGTCGAGTAGCGGCCCGGTGGCCAGGCCGGCTGCCGGCCGAGCAGGCAGCGGTCGCCGCCGTCGTGCACCAGCACGATCATCGCCGGATCGGTACGCGGGAAGTGGTCGGTGCCGTCGGCCGGGCAGCGCCGTACCCAGCCACCGTCGACGACCTGGGTGACCTCGCCGCAGCGCGGGCAGTGGGTGTGGGTCGCGTGCCAGTTGGCCAGCGCGACCGCGCACACCAGCAGCCCGGCGTCGCGGGCCGGCAGGAACGCCCCGACGTCGCGCAACGTGGCCGACCGCGCGCCCAGCGACCTCGGCAGCTCACCGACGGCCGCGAACACCGCGACCCCGTCGGCGTCGACGCCGAGAAAGTAGCCCTCGGCGGGTCGACCCTCGGTCGGCACGAGCACGAGGCCGTCGTCGCCGACGACCGCGCGCCCTTCCTCGTCGAGCACGAGCAGCCGGCCGGTTGCCCACGCGGTGGCCAGCCAGTCCGGATCACGCCGCCGTTCGGCCGCGCGGTCGAACGGCGCGCGAGACAGCGCG
>JAVEEG010000118.1 GCA_030840585.1 Frankiaceae bacterium
CGATCGTCGACGAGTTCATCTCGGCCGGCGAGGCGAAGTGGGGCCAGCGGTCGTCCCTTGTTCTGCTGCTGCCGCATGGTTACGAAGGCCAAGGTCCGGACCACTCGTCGGCGCGGATCGAGCGCTATCTCGCGCTGTCGGCGGAGGACAACTGGACGGTCGCGGTGCCGTCGACTCCGGCGAGCTACTTCCACCTGCTCCGCCAGCAGGCGCTGTCCGGCCGGCGCAAGCCGCTGATCGTGTTCACCCCGAAGTCGATGCTGCGGCTGCGCGCCGCGACGTCCGACCCGGCCGAGTTCACCGCCGGCACCTTCCGGCCGGTGCTCACCGACCCGCGCGAGCCGGATCCTGCTTCGGTACGGCGGGTGCTGCTGTGCGCCGGCAAGGTCTACTACGAACTCGACAAGAAGCGCGAGGCGACCGGCGCCAGTGACACCGCGATCCTGCGGCTGGAGCAGGTCTACCCGCTGGCCGGCGCGGAGGTGACGGCCGCGCTGTCGGCGTACGAGTCGGTGGAAGAGGTCGTCTGGGTGCAGGAGGAGCCGGCGAACCAGGGTGCCTGGCCGTTCGTCGCGCTCAACCTGCCCGAGCATCTGCCCGCTGGCGTCGAGCTGCGCTCGGCGACCCGTCCGGCGAGCGCGTCACCCGCGGCGGGGTCGCAGACCGCGCACGACGCCGAGCACACCAAGCTGCTCGCCGAACTCTTCGGCTGATGCCTGGCCGGTCACGCGACAACGCACATGCAGGCGGCGACTGACGATGTACTTCACCGACCGCGGCATCGAAGAACTGCAGACACGGCGGGGCGAGGAGAGTGTCACCTTCGACTGGCTGGCGCAGCAGTTGCAGACCTTCGTCGACCTGAACCCGGAGTTCGAAACGCCGGTCGAGCGGCTGGCGACCTGGCTCGCGCGCCTCGACGACGACGACCCGGACATCTAGCGTCACGACACCGTGCGCAGATGCCGACTTGGCACGCAGAAGCGGCCGCTGTTTGCGCACGGTGTCGTAAAGACCGCGACCGCGACCTGCGGTTAGATCGTGATGACGACCTTGCCGAGGTGTCGCATGTCGGCGAACCACTCCAGCGCCTCGGTCGCCGAAGACAGCGGGAACGTCGCGCCGACCGCGACCGACAGCCGCCCCGCGGCCACCGCGTCGAGCAGCCGGCCCATCCGCTCCGAGGTGTAAGCCGCCTGGATCGGGATCACGGTGATTTCGTCGCGACCGGTCTGTTCCAACGTCGCGCCGACCAGTGAGGCCAACCGGCCACCGGGGGCAAGCAGCCCGCCGAGAACGGTCGCGTCACCGGCCGCGTGCAGCACCGCAGTAACGCCATCGGGCGCGACCGAACGCACCGCCGCGGCGAGGTCACCCGCGAAGTCGACCACCTCGTGCGCACCAAGCGACGACACGAACTCGCTCGCCTCGCCAGGCGCCGCCGTCGCGACCACGCGCGCCCCGGATGCAACCGCGAGCTGTACGGCGAACGACCCCACCCCACCGGTCGCGCCGCTGACTAGCAACGTGTCGTTCGGCCCGACAGCGAGCGCGTCCATCGCGGTTGCGGCCGTGACCCCCGCCAGCCCGATCGCGGTCGCATCGACCGCCGACACCGCAGCCGGCCGGGCGGTCACCTTCTCCACCGGCGCGACGTAGAGCTCGCCCATCGAACCGGGCCCGAGCCGTGGTCCGGTCACGACACCCGCGACCGGCTGCCCGACCGCGAACCCCTCGACACCCGGGCCGACCGCGGCGACGGTGCCCGCGTAGTCGCGCCCGAGCACGACCGGGAAGTCCGCCGGCATCGAGTCCCAGATCCGGCCGGCGGCGATCGCGAGGTCGAAGCCGTTGACCGACGCGGCCTCGACCCGGATGAGCACCTGGCCGTCGCCGGCAACCGGATCGGTTACCTCGACGACCGCGGGCGCGGCATCACGCTGCGGGATGGCCAGAGCTTTCATCCGGCCAACCTACGCGCGTCGACTGCAACGTTCGGAGCGTTATCAGCGCTCGATATCGCCTCGAACGTCACAGTCGACGAGGGCGACGCGACTAGCGGTGCGCGCGGGTGAAGCAGCCCGACGTCTGGTTGGCCATCCGCAGCCGGTTGAACGTGTTGTCATCGGCGTACGCGATGTGCGCGCAACCGGTGACCGGGTCGACGACCTCCTGGATGAAGTCGAGCAGGTGCCGGTTGCTACCGGCCGAGCCGACACACGCGATACCCAGGTTGCAGATGTCGCCGACGTGCATCGGCACGTTGCCGGTGAGGTTGTTCGTAGTCCACGTGGCCTTGCCCGGCGGCAGCGTCAGGTTCACCGACTGCGCGGCGTACAGCGCCCACTTGCACGGCGCGGGGTACGTCGGGACGCTCTTGTTGCCGGCGCAACCGCCCGGGTCGGCCTTGCCGGTCGGACCGATCGGCAGGATGGTCGGCGTCCGCAGGTACGCGACGTCGACGTGGCCGGGGCTGTCCGCCGCGATCGCCGGGAACCAGTGCGTGCCGGGCTCCTGCGAGGAGTTCACCCGGTACGCCGCGGCCGCGCTGCCGGGGATGACACCGCCGCCGCCGTCCCAGGTCGCGCCTGCGTCCTTGGACCAGATGACGTACATGTTGTATTCGCACGACGGGTCGCTCTGCACGGTGCCGGCGGTGGACTCGGCGCCGCAGAGCCCCGCGTTGCCCTCGCCGTCGGTGGCGTAGGCGAAGTAGGGGTTACCGGCCGAGTCGAGGGTGAAGGCGACGAACGGCGTCGACGTGTCGTGGCCGACACCCGCGTCGTAGGCGAGCTGCGGGGTCCAGGTTGCGCCGTTGTCGTCGGAGTACGACACCCACATCGTGTGGAACGACTCGTACTGGCTGATGTTGCAGCCGGCCGCGTCCTCGGCCGGGTCCGACGCGATCCAGCCGACGATGATCCGGCCGGCGTGCGGGTGGCCCGGCGGGACGATGCCGACACCGGCCGGCACGGTGCTGCAGAACGTGTAGCCCTCGGCCTCGAGCGAGCCGGTGACCGCGCCGGGGGTGACCGCCGGCGTCGCCATCACGTTGTCGACCTTGGAGAACGTCTTGCCACCGTCGGTGGAGATGTTCACCCAGATCGAGGTCGGGCCGTAGAAGTCGTGGTACATCAGCACGACCGTGGCCTTGCTGGTCGGGTCGCCCTTCTTGCTCACGCTTGCCGCGAGCCAGTCCCGGTCGACGCCGAACGGTGAGCAGCTGGTGGCGCAGTCGCTGGCCTTCAGACCCGGCGTGTTGGTCTCGCCGCGGACCCACGACTTGCCGCCGTTGGTCGACTTCCAAACGTCGGCCTGCAGCGGGGCGTTCTCGGTGCTGCCGGCGAGGTTGCACTCGTAGATGGCGCCGGTCTGGTCGGTGGTGACGCAGTCGTCGCCGCTGCTGCCGTCGGCGACCGCGGTGGGCTTCCACGTCTTGCCGTGGTCGACCGAGCGGTAACCGACCATGCCACCGGACGGCGTGACGTCGTAGAGGACGCCGTGCGGGTCGGAGGCGAGCGAGGGCTCACCGCCGTAGGCGCCCACGTTCGTCAACGACCACCGCTGGTGGTTGGCGGACGCGGTGGCGCCCGGAGATGCCGTCAGCAGGACCGTGCCGAGCACGGCCACGCCGGACAACAGAGCAGTGCGAACAGGCACTCGACGCGACATCGCCACTCCCGCCTAACAGCGAACCCTTGGCGCTCGGGTCGGCCCGGCGCCTTCGGGCGTGGCTTCGGCGTCGAAGCGGCAATCCCTCTCGGCCGGACCGGACCAATCTCGGCCCCGGATGGGGGTCCGAAAAGGCCGTGAATGCGCCGGATCCGTGATGGCTGGCAGTCGCCACGTCCGCTCTTCGACACCCGCATTCCTTCCGTATCGACGGTGACGACATCAAGACTCGATGCCGCAAGCGCTCGTCACACCAGTCGCACCGTGCACAAGAGGACGTCGGTGTCCGCCCGGTCCACACCGTCGTTCTGGGTCCTTGCCGGTGCGGTCCGCCGCTGTGACGTTCATCCGCTGCGCATCGAAGCGCCGCCATTGGTGAGTGGAAAGCGAGGACCGGGTCGGTGTTCGAGGCTGCGGGCCTGGGCGCGCTCGAGGAGGAGGTCTACGACCTTCTGCTCGACACGCAGGTCCTTTCACTCGACGAGCTGTCCAGGGTCCGGCCCGAGCCGTCCGTCCTGCTCACCCAGGCCCTCGAGCGGCTGGAGGCGAGCGGGCTCGTCACCCGCGGCACGGGCAACCCGCAGCGGTACGCGCCGGCCCCGCCCGATCTCGCCATCGAGGGGCTGGTGCTGCGCCGTCACGGCGAGCTCGAGCAGCTGCGCGCCCATGCGGTCGCCCTCGCCCGTCGCTACTGGGCCGCGGCCGACCGCACCGACGAGAGCTCGGTCGTGCAGGTCGTCCGCGGCGCCGAGGCGGTCCGCCAGCACGCGATCCAGGTCCAGCGCGCGGCCCGGCGCGAGGTGGTCATCGTCGACCGCCCCCCGTACGTCGGGGGCGACCCGCGCTTCAACGACGAGGAGATGGTCGGGCTCGGCCGGGGCGTCCGCTACCGATGCATCTACGACGCCGCCCTGCTGGCCGCCCCGGCCCGGATCGCCGACCTGTTCCGCTACGTCGAGGCCGGCGAGATGGCCCGGTCGCTCACCGACGCGCCGGTGAAGCTGCTGATCGCCGACGCCGAGGTCGCGATCGTCCCGCTGCACCTCGACGAGCCGTCGTTCCACGACTGCGCGATCGTCCGCGGGTCGTCACTGGTCGAATCGCTGCTGACCTGCTTCGACGGGCTGTGGGACCGCGCGGTCCCGCTCAGCGGCGCGGTGCTGGACCCGGCGACGGCCGATGCCGGCCCCGGACCCGAGCCGGAGGGCCGGCCTTCGTCGCTCGAACGGCGGATCGTGCGGATGCTCGCCGCCGGGGTGAAAGACGAGGCGATCGCGCGCCAGCTCGAGGTGAGCAGCCGCACGATCAACCGCTACATGGACCGGATCATGACCAAGCTCGGCGCGACCACCCGGTTCCAGGCCGGCCTGCAAGCCGCCCGCCACGGTTGGCTGTGACTCCGTCCCCGCGTCGAGTGCGACGTTCTTCGCCTTCTCAGCGGCTGAAAAGACGTAATACGTCGCACTCAACCGGTGAGGGACGACGCGGGGCAGGTGCGCAGCGCCTTGCCGTCGGCGCTGCGGTAGCCCGCGTGCGCAGACTCGCGGTTGCCGCAATGCGGGCAGGCCGGGTCCGGATCGACCGCGGGATAGGGCCCGTCGTAGCGGCCCACGCTGGGCGGACCGAAGAAACGGAAGGCAAAACGGTTCCAACGTCGAAGGGAACTCATACATCCGGCAACGCCAGTCGCCGAGGGGCTATGCCTTATGGGCCCTCCGGCGGCCGTGACGACCGCTGGATACCATTTCCGAACACGATTCGCTTGCCGGGAGGAACAGCTTGTCACCGCTGCGGATCGCGCTGCTGTCGTACCGCAGCAAGCCGCACTGCGGCGGCCAGGGCATCTACGTCCGCCACCTCGGCCGCGAGCTGGCCCGGCTCGGCCACGACGTCGACGTCTTCAGCGGCCAGCCCTACCCCGAACTCGATGACCTCTCCGCCGAACCGGGCGCGGGCACGCTGCGCCTGGTCACGGTGCCGAGCCTCGACCTCTACCGCGACGACGACCCGTTCCGGACCCCGAAGCTCTCCGAGTGGCGCGGCGCGATCGACGCGCTCGAGGTCGCCACGATGTGGACCGGCGGGTTCCCCGAGCCGCTGACCTTCTCGCTGCGCGCGGCGGCGGCGGTAAGCCGGGCGGAACCGCCGTACGACGTGATTCACGACAACCAGTCGCTCGGGTACGGCCTGCTGGCGCTGCACCGCCGGGGGCTGCCGATCGTCGCGACCATCCACCACCCGATCACGATCGACCGCGAGCTCGAGATCGCCGCGGCGCCGACCCGGCTCAAGCGGCTGTCGCTGCGGCGGTGGTACGCGTTCGCGCGGATGCAGGCCCGGGTCGCGCAGCGGCTCCCCCGGATCGTCACGGTCTCCGCCAACTCGGCGACCGACATCGTCCGCGAGTTCGGCGTCGCCCGCGACGCCGTCACGGTCGTTCCCGTCGGCGTCGACACCGAGGTGTTCCGGCCGCCAGCCGAGCCGCGGGTGCCCGGCCGGATCGTCTCGGTCGCCAGCTCGGACAGCCCGCTCAAGGGCGCCCGGGTGCTGGTCGAGGCGGTCGCCAAGCTCGCCACCGAACGCGACGTGGAGTTGGTCATGGTCGGCCGGCCCAAGGAGGACGGCCCGGTGGCCAAGCTGATCGACCAGCTCAGCATCGGCGACCGGATCCGGTTCGTGTCGGGCCTGTCCGACCAGGCGCTCGCCGCGCTGCTCGGCTCGGCCGAGGTAGCCGTCGTCCCGTCGCTCTACGAAGGCTTCTCCATCCCGGCGGTCGAGGCGATGGCCTGCGCGACGCCCGTCGTCGCTTCCCGCGCCGGCGCGCTGCCGGAGGTCGTCGGCGACTGCGGCGTGCTGGTCAAGGCCGGCGACGCGGGCGCGCTGGCGCTGGCGCTGGCCGACGTTCTCGACGACGCCGCGCTCCGCGACCGGCTGGGCCGGGCCGGGCGCGAGCGGGTGTGCGAGAAGTACTCGTGGGCGCACGTTGCCGCCGCGACCGCAGAGGTGTACGCCGACGCCATCAGGAGTGCCCGTGCTCACGGTTGATTTCGCCCGGTTGCCGATCACGCCTGGCGAGCGGGTGCTCGACCTCGGCTGCGGGTTCGGCCGGCATGCGTTCGAGGCGTTCCGCCGCGGCGCCGACGTGGTCGCGGTCGACCGCAGCGCTGACGAGGTCGCCGAGGTCACCAAGATGTTCGGCGCGATGGTCGCCGCCGGCGAGGCGTCGCCGTCGCAGCTGGCGCGCGCGGTGCGCGCCGACCTGACCGCCCTGCCGTTCCCCGGCGGCGCGTTCGACACCGTGATCGCGTCCGAGGTGCTCGAGCACATCCCGAACGACGCCGACGCGATCGCCGAGATCGCCCGGGTGGTCCGGCCCGGCGGGCGGGTCGCCGTAACCGTGCCGCGGTGGTGGCCGGAGCGGGTGTGCTGGACCCTCTCGGAGTCCTACCGGACCGAGCCGGGCGGGCACGTCCGCATCTACACCGCCGACGGCCTCGCCGAGCGGCTCACCGACGCCGGCCTCGCCGTCAACGGCCGGCACCACGCCCACGCGCTGCACTCGCCGTACTGGTGGATCAACTGCGCGATCGGCCGGGAGAGCCTGCCCGCGCGGGCCTACCACCGGATCCTGGTCTGGGACATCGTCAAGCGGCCGTGGCTCACCCGGACGCTGGAACACACGTTGAACCCGGTGCTCGGCAAGAGCCTGGTCCTCTACGCCGACAAGCCCGCGGGCGCGGCGTCCGGAGCGGTCGATGCCGCGGCCTGAGATCCCCGCCCTGCCGGGTCTGCTGACCGCCGACGACCTGCTCGCGACCGCGGCCACGATCGCGGCGGCGCAAGAGCCGAGCGGTGCGATCCCGTGGTTCCCGGGCGGGCACACCGACCCGTGGGACCACGTCGAGTGCGCCATGGCGCTATCTGCGTGCGGCCGTCGCGACGAGGCGGTTCGCGCCTACGACTGGCTGGCCCGGACCCAGTCGCCGGACGGCTCGTGGCCGGCCAAGGTCGTCGCCGGCACTGTGGTCGAGGCGCACCGCGAGCCGCACCAGTGCGCGTACATCGCGGTCGGCGTGTGGCACCACCTGCGAGTGACCGGCGACACCTCGTTCGCCGCTCGGTTGTGGCCGGCGGTACGGCGCGCGATCGACTTCGTCGTCGGCCAGCAGGACGACCGCGGCACGTTCACCTGGGCGGTCGGTGCGGACGGAAGCCGCGCGGACGGCGCGCTGCTGACCGGCTCGTCGTCGACGTACCAGTCGTTGCGCTGCGCGCTGGCGCTGGCCGAGCTGCTCGGGGAGGAGCAGCCGGAGTGGGAGCTCGCCGCCTGCGAGCTGTTGCACGCGCTGACCGCGCACCCCGGCTACTTCCTCGACAAGAGCCGGTTCTCGATGGACTGGTACTACCCCGTGCTCGGCGGTTGGCTGACCGGCTCGCGGGCCCGGGCCGACCTCGACGCACGGTGGTCGGAGTTCGTCGTAGGCGGCCTCGGCGCGCGCTGCGTGAACGACCAGCCGTGGGTCACCGGCGCGGAGTCGTCGGAGCTTGTGCTCGCGCTCGACAACGCCGGCCGCTCCGACGCCGCACTCGCACTGCTTGCCGACATCCAGCACTTGCGCGAGCCGGACGGCTCCTACTGGACCGGCTGGCAGTTCGCGCACCGGGTCTTCTGGCCGGACGAGCACTCGACCTGGACCGCGGCCGCGGTGATCCTCGCGGCCGACGCGCTGTCCCGGACGACGCCGGCCAACGGCATCTTCCGCGGCGACGGGCTGCCGACGGTCACCGAGATCCCCGGCCCGGGCTGTGGCTGCGGTTCAGTGGTTCGGGCAGCGCAAGACGCGTAACGACCCTTCTTGCCGCAGCTCGACGAAACCGTCCGCGAGGGCCGGCAGGTAGATGTGTTCGTACGGCGCCTGGCCACCCTCGGCCGGATCGACGAAGACGTCGTGGATCGCCAGGATCCCGCCGGGCATCACGTGCCCGGACCAGCCGGCGTAGTCGGCGATGCAGTGCTCGACCGCATGCCCGCCGTCGATGAACAACATCGCGAGCGGTGCCGACCAGAGACTCGCCACTGTCGCCGAGCGGCCGACGATCGCGATGACGACGTCTTCGAGCCCAGCGGCGGCGACAGTACGGCGGAAGAACGGCAACGTGTCCATCCGGCCGCTCTGCGGATCCACCAGCTCCGGGTCGTGCCACTCCCAGCCCGGTTGGTTCTCCTCCGACCCACGGTGGTGGTCGACGGTGAACAGCTGGCCGCCGCGCTGCTCCGCGGCGGCACCCAGCCAGACCGCTGACTTGCCGCAGTAGGTACCGACCTCGAGCAGCGGCCCGGCCGGCGCGAGGGTGCAGGCGACGTCGTACAGCGCTTCGGCCTCTGCGGGCGGTAGGAATCCCTTGGCCGCGTCGGCGATCGCCCGCCGGGCCGGATCGATCACGCCTCGTCGCCGCCGGCGCCGCCGGACTCCGAGAGGTTGGTGCGGATCATGTCCGTCACCGTCGGGTCGAGCAGCGTCGTCACGTCGCCGAGCTCGCGGTTCTCGGCGATGTCGCGCAGCAACCGACGCATGATCTTGCCGCTGCGGGTCTTCGGCAGTTCCGGTGTGACGAGGATCTGCCGCGGCTTCGCGATCGGGCCGATCTCCTTCGCGACCTGCGCGCGCAGCGCTTGCACGAACGCGTCGCCCTTGCTCTCGTCCTCGGCGACGTTGCCGCGCGGCGTGACGAACGCGACGATCGCCTGACCGGTGGTCGGATCGGTCGCGCCGACAACCGCGGCTTCGGCGACCGCGGGATGGCCGACGAGCGCGTGCTCGACCTCGGTCGTCGAGATGCGATGCCCGGAGATGTTCATCACGTCGTCCACCCGGCCGAGCAGCCAGATGTCACCGTCCTCGTCCTTCTTCGCGCCGTCGCCGGCGAAGTAGACGTTGTCGAACCGCGACCAGTACGTCTCGCGGTACCGGGTGTCGTCGCCCCAGATGCCGCGCAACATCGACGGCCACGGCTCGGTCAGCACCAGGAAACCGCCACCGCCGTCGGGCACCGGTTTGCCGTCGTTGTCGACGACGTCCGCGCTGATGCCGGGGAACGGTGTCATTGCAGCCCCGGGCTTGGTCGCGGTGACACCGGGCAGCGGCGTGATCATGATGGCGCCGGTCTCGGTCTGCCACCACGTGTCGACCACGGGTGTGCGGCCGCCACCGACGTACGTGCGGTACCAGACCCACGCCTCAGGGTTGATCGGTTCGCCGACGGATCCGAGCACCCGCAACGACGACAGGTCGTAGGGCTCGAGGATTTCGTGGCCCCACTTCATCAACGTGCGGATCGTTGTCGGGGCGGTGTACAGGATGGTGACTTTGTATTTCTCGATCAGCTTCCACCACCGGTCCTGGTCCTCCGGATGCGGTGTGCCTTCGTAGAGCAGCGACGTCGCGCCGTTGCAGAGTGGGCCGTACACGATGTAGGAGTGCCCGGTGATCCAGCCGATGTCGGCGGCGCACCAGTACACGTCCCGATCCGGCTTCAGGTCGAACACGTAACGGTGCGTCGCCGCGACCTGGGTGAGGTATCCGCCGGTCGTGTGCAGGATGCCCTTCGGCCGTGCGGTCGTGCCGGACGTGTACATCATGAACAGCGGATGCTCGGCGTCGAACGCTTCCGGCTGATGCGTGTCGAGTTGCGTGTCGACAACGTCATGCCACCACACGTCACGTCCCTCGGTCCACGAGACGTCCTCACCGGTGCGGCGTACGACGACTACGGTCCGCACATCCGGGCACTGCGCGACGGCCTCGTCGACAGCAGGTTTCACCGGCGTGGACTTGCCGCGGCGCATCTGCGCGTCCGTCGTCACGACGACGCGTGCGTCGGCGTCCAGAATGCGTCCGCGCAATGCGTCGGCGGAGAAGCCACAGAACACCACGTTGTGCGGCGCACCGATGCGCGCGCAGGCGAGGATCGTGAAGATGGTCTCCGGGATCATCGGCATGTAGACGGCGACGCGGTCACCGGCTTCAACGCCGAGTGAGAGCAAACCGTTCGCCGCCTTGCACACCTCGCGCTGCAGTTCGCCATACGTGATCGTGCGGGTGGTCGCCTCGGCGTCGGCAACCCAATGGAATGCGACCTTGTCGCCGAAGCCCGCGACGACGTGCCGGTCGACCGCGTTCACACACGCGTTGAGCCGACCGCCCACGAACCACTGCGCGTACGGCGGATCCCAGACGAGCGGTGTCGTCCACGGTTGGTCCCACCACAGCCAGCGCGCCTGCTCCTCCCAGAACGCGATCCGGTTGACACTGCCGGCGTCGTAGAGGGCCGGCTGCGCGTTCGCGGCGGCGGCGAGGTCGGCCGGTGGTTCGAAGCGCCGGGACTCGTGCAGTAACGCGTCGAGTGTGGGCTCGGCCATCGGTTCGCTCCTCCAGTGGCGCACGCGGATCGTCGTCCGCGGCCATTGTCTCCGGGTCGCTCGGTGGTTTTCGCTGTGGGTCGAGCGGCGCTAGCTTTGCCGCGTGACCGTTGCGAATGGCGTCCGGGTGTTGGGTTGTGTAGCCGCGTTGACCGCGTTAACCGCATGTTCGTCCTCGTCGTCGCCATCGTCCGCGCAGGCAACGCTCTGCCACCGGGGCGTGGACAAGTCGATCGAGGTGCGCCTCGACGCACTCGACACGAAGCTGCCGCTGAAGGTCAAGGCCTGCATCCAGAAGCAGCCATGCGTGACGGCCGACGCCCCGAGGAACAGCACGCTCAAGACAAGCGTCGGATTCTTCTTCACCCTCGACGACCACCAGCAGCTGCTCCAGGTGCCGGTCACCCTCGACATCACAGCCGGGGGCAAGACGATCGCGCATGGCTCGGTCGAGGTCCCGGTGATTCAGGACTACGTGCGCGGCCCGGGCGGCAAGACCGCGAACTGCGGCGGCCGTGGCGCAATCACCGTCAGCGCGACCGGCGACGTAGAGGCCGTGCCACTCCGGGTCGGCCGCTAGACCGACTCCCACCGGATCCGACGGTCACCACCACCGGTGTCTGCACGTCGCCGGTGTGCCGGCCGTGCACCGTGACCCGCGCGGCCGCGCGTCCACGATGACGTCGTCAAGAATCGCGGCCACGTCGCTGAACGCGTCGAGCCGCTACCCGAGCAGGTTCGCGGTCGAGGCACGTCAACCGATGACGATCCGGATCACCGCCGAGTACGGCGCGCCGTAGCGGGGCACGATCGCCGCGGTGACGAGCACATGAGTGAACCGGTCGTGGTGACGACGGAGGTGTTACGTGGCTGGCCGCTGCCCGGCCCCGGTGAGGACGGCGGCAAGGAGTCGCGCGGCTCGGTCCTGATCCTCGGCGGGGCGGCGGACACGCCCGGCGCGGTGTTGCTCGCCGGTCTCGCCGCGCTGCGGGTCGGCGCCGGAACGCTGACCATCGCGACGGTCCCCGCGACCGCGGCAGTGCTGGCCGTCGCGGTGCCGGAAGCGGCCGTCCAGGGTTTGCCAGTGACCAGCGGCGGCGCGCTCGGCGCGGCGGCTGGTGCGGCCGCGACCGACCTCGTCGAGAACGCCGACGCGATCGTCATCGGGCCCGGGCTGCGGGATCCGGACGACAGTCGAGAGTTCGTGGCGGGAGTGCTCGACGCGGCGGGTGCGCGGCCGGTCGTCGTCGATGCGATGGCGGTGACCTGCGGCGCGCTGGAGGGCCGGCGCGGCACGATCGTGGCCACGCCGAACCGCACCGAGGCCGGGTTCTTGCTCGGTCGCGAGCCGGACGACGAGGCCAAGGCGGCGGCGGAGTTGGCCGAGCGGCTTGCCGCCGTCGTAGCCCTCCGTTCGCGGATCGCCGCGCCCGACGGCCGGGAGTGGATCGAGCAAGGCGGCGACAGCGGGCTGGGAACGTCCGGCAGCGGCGACGTGCTCGCCGGTGCGATCGGCGGCCTGCTGGCCCGCGGCGCCGACCCGGCGCAGGCCGCGGTGTGGGGCGCGCACCTGCATGCCCGCGCCGGCGAGCGGCTGTCCGCCCGGATCGGCCGGCTCGGCTACCTCGCCCGCGAGCTGCTCGACGAGCTCCCACGGGCCCTCGCGGAGGTCGACGGGTAAGGCGCGGACTCAGTGCCCGCCGGAGCCGCCCGAGCTGCTCACCGGCGTGGGCGTAGGCGACGGTCTCGGTGCGGTGCTGTGCGTCGGGGTGGGTCTTGTGATCGGCCGGGGCGGGGTGGTCGTCCGTACCGGCAGCGGCGTCCGCGTAGGACGCGCCGACGGCTTCGGTTTGGGCTTCGGCTTCGGCTTCGGCCGCGACGGGGTGGGCAGCAGCGAGGGCGGCGGCGGCGTCGGCGGCGGGGTCACGGTCACCGGGTCCGCGGCGGTCGACTGGGTGGCCAGCCCGGTGCCGGTGACGGCGCTCACCAAGGCGACCGCGCCGGCGATCGAGCCGGCGCCGACGACCGCGGTCGCGGCCCACACCGAACGGCGCGCGCGATCGCGGTCGCTGCTGTGACTGCGCCGTCTCATCCGCCCATTCTCCCTTAGCTCATTCGCCGCTCAGCACGATCGCGAGCGTCGGGCAGGCCTTCGCCGCCCGCCGTGCATGCGCGACCAGTTGGCCCGGCAGCTCGTCGCCGTCGAGGATCGGATAGCCCCACTCGTCGAGCTCGATCCACTCCGGCA
>JAVEEG010000123.1 GCA_030840585.1 Frankiaceae bacterium
ATCAGCCGCACGCCCATAGTCTGCCGCCCGGTCCGCCGTACCTCTCCGGCGGTGGTGCGGATGACCCCGCCGTCGGACCGGATGGCGAACAGCTCGTCCTCCGGCTTGACGACGAGCGCGCCCACGAGCTGGCCGCGCGTGGACACGATCTTGGCGGTGAACACACCGCGGCCGCCGCGACCCTGCGGGCTGTACTCCTTGACCCGGGTCCGCTTGGCGAACCCGCCGTCGGTCGCGACCAGCAGATCGACCTCCCCCTCGTCCGAACCCAGCGCGACGACGTCCATCGACAGCAGCTCGTCGCCCTCGGCGAACCGCATCCCGATCACGCCGGACGTCTGCCGGCCCATCGGCCGCAGCGTCTCGTCGTCTCCGTGGAATCGGATCGACATTGCCTTGCGCGACACCAGCAGCAGGTCGTCCTCGGCGGACATCAGCGCGGCCGAGATCAACTCGTCGCCGTCGCGCAGGTTGATCGCGATGACGCCGCCCGTCCGGTTGGAGTCGAAGTCGGTCAGCGCCGTCTTCTTCACCAGCCCGAACTTCGTCGCGAGCACGAGGTACGGCGCCGCGGTGTAGTCCTTGATCGTCATGACCTGCGCGATGCGCTCGTCCGGCTGGAAGCCGAGGATGTTGGCGACGTGCTGACCCCGCGCGGCCCGGCCGGACTCCTGCAACTCGTGCGCCTTCGCCCGGTAGACCCGGCCCTTGTTCGTGAAGAACAGGATCCAGTGGTGCGTCGTCGTGATGAAGAAGTGGTCGACGATGTCGTCCTGCTTCAGCGTCGCGCCGGCCACGCCCTTGCCGCCGCGGCGCTGTGACCGGTAGAGGTCGGTCTTCGTCCGCTTCGCGTAACCACCGCGGGTGATCGTGACGACGACGTCTTCCTCGGCGATCAGGTCCTCCATGGACATGTCGCCCTCGTACGCCGTGAGCCGGGTGCGCCGGTCGTCGCCGTACTTACGGGTGATCTCGCCGAGCTCCTCGCCGATGATCGAGCGCTGCCGTTCCTCACTGGCGAGGATCGCGTTGCACTCGTCGATCTTCTCCATCCACTTGTCGTACTCGTTCTGCAGCTCTTGGCGCTCCAGCGCGGCGAGCTTGCGCAGCTGCATGTCGAGGATCGCGCGGGCCTGGATCTCGTCGATGTCGAGCAGCGCGATCAGGCCGGTCTGGGCCGCGGCGGCCGACTCGCTCGCGCGGATCAGCGCGATGACCTCGTCGATCCGGTCGATCGCCTTGAGCAGGCCGCGCAGGATGTGGGCGCGCGCCTCGGCTTCGCGCAACCGGTACTGCGTACGGCGGACGATCACGTCGATCTGGTGCGCGACGTAGTAACGGACCATCTGGCCGACATTGAGCGTCCGCGGCACGCCGTCGACGAGCGCCATCATGTTGGCGCCGAACGTGTCTTGCAGCTGGGTGTGCTTGTAGAGGTTGTTCAGCACGACCTTCGCGACCGCGTCGCGCTTGAGCACGATGACGAGCCGCTGGCCGGTCCGCGCGCTCGACTCGTCGCGGACATCGGCGATGCCGCCAACCTTGCCGTCGCGGACGAGGTCGGCGATCTTCTCCGCAAGCGCGTCGCGGTTGACCTGATAGGGCAGCTCGGTGACGACGAGCTGCTGGCGGCCGCGCTTGTCTTCCTCGGCCTCGACCACCGCGCGCATCCGGATCGATCCACGGCCGGTACGCAACGCCTGGTCGATCCCGTCGCGGCCGACGATCAGCGCGCCGGTCGGGAAGTCCGGGCCCTTGATCCGCTCAACGCATGCTTCGAGCAACTCCTCGTCGCTCGCGCCGGGGTTCTCCAGGAACCACTGCACCGCGGCGGACACTTCGACGAGATTGTGCGGCGGGACGTTGGTCGCCATGCCGACGGCGATGCCGGCCGAGCCGTTGACGAGCAGGTTGGGGAACCGGCTCGGCAGCACGACCGGCTCTTGGCCGCGCTGGTCGTAGTTGGGGGCAAAGTCGACGGTCTCCTCGCCGATGTC
Organism: Frankiaceae bacterium; assembly: GCA_030840585.1. Taxonomy (GTDB): domain Bacteria; phylum Actinomycetota; class Actinomycetes; order JAFAQI01; family JAFAQI01; genus BP-197. Next base: position 1,998 of record JAVEEG010000123.1, read on the forward strand.
GCGCAGCAGCTCCATCGCCAGCGGCGCCATCCGGCATTCGGTGTAGCGCGGCGCCGCGGGCGGGTCGTTGCCGGGCGAGCCGAAGTTGCCCTGCCCGTCGACCAGCGGCAGCCGCATCGCCCACGGCTGGGCGAGCCGGACCAATGTGTCGTAGATCGGGGCGTCGCCGTGCGGGTGGTAGTTGCCCATCACCTCGCCGATGACGCGGGTGCACTTGTAGTAGCCGCGGTCGGGGCGGTAGCCCCCGTCGTACATCGCGTAGAGCACCCGGCGGTGCACCGGCTTGAGGCCGTCACGTACGTCGGGCAGCGCGCGCGACACGATGACCGACATCGCGTAGTCGAGGAAGCTGCGCTGCATCTCCATCTCGAGCCCGACGGGCTCGATCCGGTCGCCAGGCGGCGGCGTGGTCACGTCAGATGTCAAGGAATCTCACGTCTTTCGCGTTGCGGGTGATGAAGGAACGGCGGGCTTCGACGTCCTCGCCCATCAGCACACTGAACAGCTCGTCGGCGGTCGCGGCGTCGTCGAGAGTGACCTGGAGCAGGACCCGGGTGGCCGGGTTCATCGTGGTCTCCCACAGCTCCTCGGCGTTCATCTCGCCGAGGCCCTTGTAGCGCTGGACCGGGTCTTCCTTCGGCAGCTTCTTGCCGGCCTCGGTGCCGCCCTTGATCAGCCCGTCGCGCTCGGCGTCGCTGTAGGCGTAGTCCGGCGCCTGCGGCTTGTTCCACTTGATCTTGTAGAGCGGCGGCTGGGCGAGGTAGACGTAGCCCTGCTCGATCAGCGGCCGCATGAAGCGGAACAGCAGCGTCAGCAGCAACGTGCGGATGTGCTGGCCGTCGACATCGGCGTCGGCCATCAGCACGATCTTGTGGTAGCGCAGCTTTGCTTCGTCGAAGTCTTCGTGGATGCCGGTGCCCAGCGCGGTGATCAACGCCTGCACCTCGGTGTTCTGCAACACCCGGTCGATCCGGGCCTTCTCGACATTGATGATCTTGCCGCGGATCGGGAGGATCGCCTGGTTCATCGGGTTGCGGCCACCCTTGGCCGACCCGCCGGCGCTGTCGCCCTCGACGACGTAGAGCTCGCACTCTTCCGGGTTCGTCGACTGGCAGTCGGCCAGCTTGCCGGGCAGGCCGGCCGACTCGAGCAGCCCCTTGCGGCCACGGGCGAGGTCGCGCGCCTTGCGCGCCGCCATCCGCGCCTGCGCCGCCTGCGCCGCCTTCGACACGACGATCTTGCCCTCGCGCGGGTTGCGCTCGAACCACGAGCCGAGCCAGTCGTTGCAGGCCTTCTGCACGAACGACTTCGCCTCGGTGTTGCCCAGCTTCGTCTTCGTCTGGCCCTCGAACTGCGGTTGCGCCAGCTTCACCGAGACGATCGCGGTCAGACCCTCGCGGATGTCGTCACCGGTGAGGTTGTCGTCTTTCTCCTTGAGGATCTTCTGGTCCCGCGCGAACTTGTTGACCACTGTGGTCAGCGCTGCGCGGAAGCCCTCTTCGTGGGTGCCGCCCTCGTGCGTGTTGATCGTGTTGGCGAACGTGTACACCGATTCGGCGTACGTGCCGTTCCACTGCATCGCGACCTCGAGCGCCATGCCGTCGCCGTCGTTGTTGAAGTGGATCACCGAGTCGTGCACCGCGCTCTTGGTCGCGTTCAGATGCTTGACGAAGTCTTCGAGGCCGCCCTTGTAGTGGTAGACGATCTCGGTCGGCACCTCGTCGCGCTCGTCCCGCAACGTGATCGACAGGCCGGCGTTGAGGAACGCCATCTCCTGCAGCCGGCGGGACAGCGTCTCGAACGAGTAGGTCGTCGTCTCGAAGATCGTCGGGTCAGCCCAGAACGTGACCGTCGTGCCGGTCTCCTTGGTCGGTTGGCCCTTCTTCAGCGCGGTCAGCGCCTTGCCGCCGTCGCCGTACGTCTGCGTCCAGAAGTGACCGTCGCGCTTGATCTCGATCTCGAGCCGCTGCGACAGCGCGTTGACGACTGAGACGCCGACGCCGTGCAGGCCGCCGGAGACGGCGTAGGACTTGCCGTCGAACTTTCCGCCGGCGTGCAAGGTGGTCAGCACGACCTCGACGGCCGGGCGCTTCTCCACCGGATGGCGGTCGACCGGGATGCCCCGGCCGTTGTCGACCACCCGGACGCCGCCGTCGGCGAGCAGGGTGCAGGTGATCGTGTCGGCGTGGCCGGCCAGCGCCTCGTCGACGGCGTTGTCGACGACCTCGTAGACCAAGTGGTGCAGACCGCGCTCACCGGTAGACCCGATATACATACCAGGGCGTTTGCGAACCGCTTCGAGGCCTTCGAGAACCGTGATGGACTTGGCGTCGTAGGACAACAAGACTCCAAAGCGTCGGCGCGCCCAGACGCGCGTCAGCGGTGCGCGCAGGCGTGGGTGTGCCCCAAGTCTATGCCGGAACCCGACCAGAATCGGCCTTCGCGGGTACCTGTGGACGCGCGTGGCGTGCCGCCGGTGTCGGGACAATGTCCCCCCACGCGAGCGCAGCCGCTCCTAGCCGTACGTGTCGCGCGGGCCGCGGCCGGTCACCCGAAGCGGGCCGTGCCGCCAGTCCGGCGCGCTCGGGCCGTGCACCCGCAGCTGTTTCACCACGCCCGGGCCGAGGTCGGCGCGCAACCGGGTGAGGATCGTCGGGGCCAGCAATCGCAGCTGGGTCGCCCACGCGGTCGACTCGGCGACACAGGTGAGCACGCCGGCCTCGAGCCGCTCCGGCCGGCAGTGATCGGCGACCTCGGCGCCGACGAGCTGCGGCCAGCGCGCCGGGATCCCGGCTTTGCGCAGGGTGTCCTCCCAGTCGCGCTCGCGGACCAGGTCGCCCACCGACGCGGCCAGCGGCGCGGGGTCACGCGGGTCCGGTCCGGCCCCGCTCCACGGCTGGTCAACCGGATCGGTACGGCGCCGCGCCGGCGTCCGGCGCGGGGCACTCTTGCGGGCCCGGTCGAGCAACCGCCGGCCCCGCTCACTGGGACCGGGCTCAGCCGGACCGGGCTCGATCGGGTCATCGGACACGGGTGACCCGCCCGCCCTCGACGTCGAACCGGGCACCGGCCAGCGCCTCCGGTACGTCGGCCGCGACCGCCGCCGTCACCAGTACCTGTTCGGCCGGCGCTACGACCTCGGCAAGCTGGGTCCGGCGCGAGTCGTCGAGCTCGGCGAACACGTCGTCGAGGATCAGGACCGGCTCGCCGCCGTCGCTGCGGAGCAGGTCGTACGCCGCCAGCCGCAGCGCCAGCGCGACCGACCACGACTCGCCGTGACTCGCGTACCCCTTCGCCGGCAACTCGCCGAGGGTGAGCACCAGGTCGTCGCGGTGCGGGCCGACGAGGGTGATGCCCCGGTCGAGCTCCTGCTCCCGGACCGCGGCCAGCCCGGCCGCGAGCGCGGCGGAGAGCAACTCCCGGTCGGCGCTCGCGGCGACGTCATCCGGCAGCGACGACTTGTACGACACCCCCACCGGCCCGCCGCCGCGACTGACCGCGGTGTAGGCCTTGTCCAGCAACGGCCGCAACCCCTCGACCAGGTCGTGCCGGCCGGCCAACAGCGCCGCGCCGGCCTCGGCCAGGTGCTGGTCCCAGACGTCGAGCGTTCGCAGCGCGGAGCCACCTTGCCGCCGGGCCGCCGCCGCCGACTTCAGCAACGCGTTGCGCTGCTTGAGCACCCGGTCGTAGTCGGCCCGGACGGCGGCGTAGCGCGGGTATCGCGCCACGAGCAGCTCGTCCAGGAACCGGCGCCGGTCGCTCGGGTCGCCCTTGACCAGCGCGAGGTCTTCGGGCGCGAACAGCACGGTCCGCAGCGCGCCGAGGATCTCGCGCGGCCGGGGCACCGGCGCGCCGCCGAGCTTCGCCCGGTTGGCCCGGCCCGGGCTGATCTCGACCTCGACCACGTTGTCCCGGCCGTCCCGGACCACGACCGCGCGGACCACCGCCCGCTCCGCGCCGGCCCGGACCAACGGCGCGTCGAGCGCGACCCGGTGGCTGCCCAGGGTCGCGAGGTAGCCGATCGCCTCGACGAGATTCGTCTTGCCCTGACCGTTCGGGCCGACCAGGGCGGTGACGCCCGGCTCGAAGTCGAGGCTCGCCTCGTCGTAGGAGCGGAAGTCGGTGACCGACAGGTGCCTGACGTACATCTGCCGGCAGCTACCTGGCTGTCGCGGAGGGATCCGGCTCGGCGCCGGGAGCGTCGGCGCCGGCCTCGCCGACACCCTTTTCCACCATGCCCGCCGCGGCGGTGACCGGGTGGCCGCCGAACTGGTTACGCAGCGCGGCGATCATCTTCATCGCCGGCGAGTCGTCCTGCCGGGAGGCGAACCGGGCGAACAGCGACGCGGTGATCACCGGCAGCGGCACCGCGTGGTCGATCGCCGCCTGCACCGTCCACCGGCCCTCGCCGGAGTCCTCGGCGTACCCGCGCAGTGCATCGAGGTGCTCATCGTCGTCGAGCGCGCGGACGGCGAGGTCGAGCAGCCACGACCGGATGACGGTGCCGGTCTGCCAGGACCGGAACACCTCACGCACGTCGGTGACGAGATCCGTGGTCTCGAGCAGCTCCCAGCCTTCGGCATAGGCCT
>JAVEEG010000129.1 GCA_030840585.1 Frankiaceae bacterium
TGCGGACCTGGCCCTTCTGCAGCTGGGTGAGGAAGTTCTGCCGGACCTCGCTCTGCGTCTGCTCCAGCCAGGCGCGGCGGGACAGCACGACGTTGTTGCGGTTCTTGTCCAGCTCGATGATCTTGGCCTCGAGCTCCTTGCCGACGAACGGCTGCAGGTCGCGCACCCGGCGCATCTCGACCAGCGACGCGGGCAGGAAGCCACGCAGGCCGATGTCGAGGATGAGGCCACCCTTGACGACCTCGATCACCGTGCCGGTGACGATGCCGTCCTCGTCCTTGATCTTCTCGATCGTGCCCCACGCGCGCTCGTACTGCGCCCGCTTCTTGGACAGGATGAGCCGGCCTTCCTTGTCCTCCTTCTGCAGGACAAGCGCCTCGACCTCATCACCGACGGTGACGACCTCGTTGGGGTCGACGTCGTGCTTGATCGACAGCTCGCGGCTCGGGATCACGCCCTCGGTCTTGTACCCGATGTCGAGGAGGACCTCATCGCGGTCAACGCGGACGATCACGCCCTCGACGATGTCGCCGTCGTTGAATTCCTTGATCGTGCCTTCGATCGCGGCGAGGAAGTCTTCGGCGGTGCCGATGTCGTTGATGGCGACCTGGGCGGGACCGGCGGAGGTGGTGGTGGCACTGCTCATCTAGTCGGGACTCTTCTCGGAACGGACAGGGGCTCGTAGGCGGGTAACTGTCGGCCGGACGCGCGGAAGGTCCGTTTCGCGAGTGGCCGACTGGATGTGATCCGATCACCTACGAGCGCAAGCCTGCTCCTGGTCGAGGCATGGCAGACCTACAACGCGCCATGGAGTCTAATGCTGAGCGTGGCCAGTGTCGATGGACGGGGCGTCGAGCCGGTCCTGCGGCGCGACGCCGACCCGGCCGAGTCCGCCCGGGCCTCCCGCGGCTGGTGGGACCGCCAGGCGCCCGGCTACTACGTCGAGCACGGCGAGTTCCTCGGCGACGTCGACTTTCTCTGGGGCCCCGAGGGCCTGCGGGAAGGTGCGGCGGGGCTGCTCGGCGACGTCGCCGGCCGCGACGTCCTGGAGATCGGCTGCGGCGGAGCGCAGTGCGCCCGCTGGCTGGCCACCCGAGGCGCCCAGGCGGTCGCGAGCGACGTCTCCCACGGCCAGCTGACCCAAGCCCGGCGGCTCAACCGCGAGACCGGCATCGACGTGCCGCTGGTCCAGGCCGATGCCCAACACCTGCCGTTCGCGGACGAGTCGTTCGACGTCATCTGCGCGGCCTACGGCGCGGTCCCGTTCATCGCCGACTCGGCCGGGCTGATGCGTGAGGCCGCGCGGGTGTTGCGGCCCGGCGGCCGGTGGGTGTTCTCGACGACACATCCGATGCGCTGGTGCTTCCGCGACGACCCCGGGCAGCGCGGCCTCGTCGTCGAAGCGTCGTACTTCGACCGGCGCGCGTACGTCGAGCAGGACAAGAACGGGAACGCGACGTACGTCGAACATCACCGCACCTTCGGCGACCGGGTGCGCGACATTGTCGCGGCCGGACTGACGTTGGTCGACGTGGTCGAGCCCGAATGGCCCGACGACAACGACGAGGCTTGGGCGCAGTGGAGCCCGCTGCGCGGACGGCTCATGCCGGGCACGGTGATCTTCGTTGCGGTGAAAGAAAAAGTTGCATCGACGCCGCCGGTCGGGTAGACGAGAAGCTCACCCGTTGAATCGAAAGGCAGCCTTGTCACTCGCCCGTCGTCGTTTGCTTACCTGCACGCTCGCCATCGCCACGGGAGCGTCCGCCGTCAGTTGCGGTGCGACGACGACACTCACCGTCCAAGGCCTGGGCCCGCATACCGTGCTGAATGCGAAAGCGGCCGCGGCACTCGTCGTAAGGGTCGCGTCGCACGGCGGTAGCGCGAAGAATGCGACCGCGACCGTCGATGGCCGTCCGGTGCAGGTGACGATCGAGGGCAACACGATCGACGTCACGCCGGGTGCGCTGCCGGACGGCCCGCACACGATCGTCGTACGGGCCGGTGGCGCGAAACTCACTCGCACGTTCACCGTCGATGCAACCCCGCCGGCGCTCACCGTTGCGGCACCGCCGACGGCGCCTTCGCTGCGGTCGCCGGTCACGCTGACCGGAACGGTCGACGGCGCGACCAAGGTCGAGGCGGGCACCCAGGTGGTCCCCGTTACCGGCGGCCACTTCAGCGTCACCGTGCCCACCCCGCCGGCCGCGCTGAAGGTGCGCGCGTTCGACGCGGCCGGCAACGTCGCGGTCAAGGTCGTGTCGGTCTCGGTGCTTCACCCGCTGATGCGCGGCGTGCACCTCACCGGCTACGGCTGGAACGCCGACTTCCTCCGCGACCCCGTGCTCCGGCTGGCCCGCCAGCATCGGATCAACACCGTCGAGCTCGACGTCAAGGAAGAGGACGGCTACGTCGACTTCAACACGAAGGTCGGGCTCGCGCACCGGATCGGCGGCGTCCGGGTGCTGTACGACCCGCGCAAGGTGATCCCGCTGCTGCACAAGATGGGCGTGCGGGTCGTCGGCCGCATCGTCTGCTTCCGGGATCCGAAGCTCGCCGCGTGGGCGTGGGTGCACCACCACCGCGACTGGGACGTGCAGGCGCCGGGTGGCAAGGCGCCGTACAAGAGCGCGAAGTACGGCGGCGCCGCGTTCACCAACTGGGCCTCACCGGCGGTGCAGGCCTACAACATCGCCCTCGCCACGGAGGCGGCGAAGCTCGGGTTCGACGACGTGATGTTCGACTACGTCCGCCGGCCCGACGGCCCGCTGAACACGATGCGCTTCCCCGGCGCCGGCCGGACGACCGCGCCGGTCGGGGTGGCCAACTTCGTCCGCGACGCGAGCGGCCCGGTCCGTGCGGGCGGCGCGTACCTCGGCCTCGCGGTGTTCGGCGTCTCGGCCACCCGGCCCAAGGAGGTAGGCCAGGACATCGGCGCGATGGCCCGGTACGTCGACTACGTCGCGCCGATGGTCTACCCGTCGCACTGGGGTCCGGGCGAGTACGGCGTCGGCAACCCGAACGCGCAGCCGTACGCCATCGTCAACCGGTCGCTCAAGGACTTCCAGAAGAAGGTCGCCGGCACGACCGCGCAGGTCATGCCGTGGCTGCAGGACTTCTCCCTCGGCGTGCACTACGGCGTACCGCAGGTGGCGGCTCAGATCCTCGCCGCCCGCGCGGATCACATCGGCTCGTTCCTGCTCTGGAACGCCGGTTGCGTCTATCAAGGCGCCGCGCTCGCAGTCGACCGCAAAATGCCGAGAACCACCGACTGACCTGCGGCCATCGCGGCAATCGCGCGCCTGTTCGCTTCTATGCGAACCAGCGCGCGATTGCCTCAGTGGCCGGCGGCGTCCCAGGTGTCGCCGTAGCCGGTGCTCACGTCGAGCGCCACGTCGCCCAGGTCGTACGCCGAACCCATCTCCCGGCAGACCAGCTGCTCGACCTGCTCCCGCTCCCCCGGAGCGATCTCCAGCACGAGCTCGTCGTGCACCTGCAGCAGCATCCGAGAGCGCAACCCAGCCTCACCGAGAGCCCGCCGTACCCCGAGCATCGCGACCTTGATGATGTCCGCGGCACTGCCCTGGATCGGCGCGTTCAGCGCCATCCGCTCGGCCATCTGCCGCCGCTGGCCGTTGTCACTCGTCAGGTCCGGCAGGTAGCGCCGGCGACCGAGGATCGTCTCGGTGTACCCGTCCTTGCGCGCCTGCGCGACGACGCCGGTGAGGTAGTCGCGGATGCCGCCGAACCGATCGAAGTACACGTCCATCTGCTCGCGCGCCTCTTCCGGCGTGATGCCGAGCTGCTGCGCGAGCCCGTACGGCGACAGCCCGTACGCGAGGCCGTACGACATCGCTTTGATCCGCCGGCGCATCTCCGGCACGACTTCGTCAATCGGCAGGCCGAACGCCTTCGACGCGACGAAGGTGTGCAGGTCCTCACCGGACGCGAACGCCTCGATGAGCGCCTGGTCGCCGGACAGGTGCGCCATGATCCGCATCTCGATCTGCGAGTAGTCGGCGGTCATTAGGCACTCGAAGCCCTTGCCGACGACGAACGCCTTGCGGATCTCGCGGCCGTCCGCCGTACGGATCGGGATGTTCTGCAAGTTCGGGTCCTGGCTGGACAGCCGCCCGGTCGCGGCGACCAGCTGGTTGAACGTCGTATGGATCCGACCGCTGTCGTCGACCATCGGGATCAGCGAGTCGACGACCGTCTTGAGCCGCGACACGTCGCGATGCCGGAGCAGGTGCCCGATCAGCGGGTGCTCGGTCTGCGTCGCCAGCCAGGTCAGCGCGTCGGCGTCGGTGGTGTAACCGGTCTTGATTTTCTTCGTCTTCGGCAGCCCGAGCTCGCCGAACAGGATCTCCTGCAGCTGCTTCGGCGAACCGAGGTTGAACTCGCGGCCGACACACGAGTACGCCTCGTCGGCGACCCGCTTCACCTCGCCGGCGAACCGCGACTCCAGATCGATCAGCCACTCCATGTCGGCAGCAATGCCGGTGCGTTCCATCTCGGCGAGCAGCGCGGTCAGCGGCAGCTCGACGTCGCGCAGCAACGTGGATCCGCCGCGGCGTTCGAGGTCGGCCTCCAGTGCCTCGGACAGATCGAGGATCGCGCGCGCCCGGACCATCTCCGCTTGCGCCGCGTCCTCTTCGGCCGAGCCGTCGAGGGTGAGCTGCGCGCCGTCCGCGGCCGCGCTCGACTCGGCCCGCAGCTCGCGGCGCAGGTATCGCAGCGCGAGGTCGGCGAGGTCGAAGGAACGCTGACCGGGCAGGGCGAGGTACGCCGCCAGCGCCGTGTCACTGCCCACCCCGTCGACCGTCCAGCCGCGCGCGGCCAACGCGAGGATCGGACCCTTCACGTCGTGGAACGCCTTCGGCCGGTCCGGGTCGGCCAGCCACGCGGCCAGCGCGCGGTCGTCCTCCTCGGTCAACTGCTCGGGTTCGAGGTACGCCGCGGTGCCGTCGGCAGCCGCCAGCGCGATGCCGGTTACGACGCCGGTGCCGCGGCCCCACGAACCGGCCACCGAGACACCGACCCGCTGCCCGGAGCCGGACACGTGCTCGGCCAGCCACTGCGCGACGTCGCCGGGCGCGAGCACCGTGCCGTCGACCTCGAAGCCCTCGTCCGCCTCCGGCTCCACCGACGACAAGGTCTGGTAGAGCCGCTCGCGCAACACCCGGAACTGCAACGTGTCGAACAGGGTGTGCACGGCCTCCCGGTCCCACTGGCCGAGGTGCAGGTCGTGCGGGCCGACCGGCAGCGGTACGTCGCGCCGTAACTCGGTCAGCTGGCGGTTGCGTACGACGGACGACAGGTGCGCGCGCAACGCGTCGCCGGCCTTGCCCTTCACCTCGTCGACCCGGTCGATCAGCGCGTCGAGCGAACCGAATTCGCGGATCCACTTCGACGCCGTCTTCTCGCCTACGCCGGGGATCGACGGCAGGTTGTCACTCGGGTCGCCACGCACCGCCGCGAAGTCCGGGTACTGCGTCGGGGTGAGGTCGTATTTCGCCGCGACCTCCTGCGGGGTGAACCGGGTCATGTCGCTGATGCCGCGGCGGGTCATCAGCACGGTGACGCGGTCGTCGACGAGTTGCAGCGCATCCCGGTCGCCGGTGACGACGAGCACGTCCATGTCGTCGGCCTCGGCTTGGGTCGCGAGCGTCGCGATCACGTCGTCGGCTTCGAACCCCGGCGCCTCGACCATCGGGATGGCCAGTGCTTCCAGCACTTCCTTGATCAGGCTGAGCTGGCCGCGGAAGTCGGTCGGGGTCTCGGACCGGCCGGCCTTGTATTCGGCGTACATCTCCGAGCGGAACGTCTGCCGGCCGACGTCGAACGCGACCGCGATGTGGGTCGGCTCCTCGTCGCGCAGGACGTTGATGAGCATCGCGGTGAAGCCGTAGACCGCGTTCGTGGGTTGGCCGGTCGTGGTCGCGAAGTTCTCCACCGGCAGGGCGAAGAAGGCGCGATACGCGAGCGAATGCCCGTCGAGCAGCAAGAGCCGGTTGGGGTGGCTGTCGGCTGCTGCGGGCACGAACGGCATCCTAGGTTCTCGTGACCACAGCGCCTGATCTTCCCGGCGGCATCGACCCGCACGGCACCCTGCTCGACCGGATGGGCATCGAACTCGTCGAGGCCAGCCCCGAACGCGTCGTCGGCCGGATGCCGGTCGCCGGCAACACCCAGCCGTACGGGCTGCTGCACGGCGGTGCCTCGTGCGTGCTGGCCGAGTCGCTGGGCTCGGTCGGGTCGGCACTGCACGCCGGCGAGGGCCGGATCGCAGTCGGCGTCGACATCAACGCGACCCATCACCGGGCGCTGACCGGCGGGGTCGTGACCGGGGTCGCGACGCCGGTCCATCGGGGCCGGTCGTCGGCGACTTACGAGATCGTGATCACGGACGAGCAGGACCGCCGGATCTGTACGGCCCGGCTCACCTGCATGCTCCGCGACGCTCCGGCTGGCTAGCGGCGGGGGTCGGTGCCGGTCGGCGCGACGGCTTCCGGCGTACGGCGCGGTGGACGCGGGGCCGGCAGCGGCCGGCGGATCCGGTTGCGCCGCCGGACCAGGTCCTCGACCCGGGCCACGGTGCCGTCGGTACCGCCGAGCCGGCGGCGCAGCACGCCGACCGGCGCGATCCGCTGCACCAGCACCGGCGCGAAGCCGAGCCGGGCGTAGAACCGGCTGGCGTCCCGCAGCGACGGGTAGATGCCGACGCCGACGTGCTCGACCGCGAGGCTGTCGGCGATGTCCGCGCCGGCCGCGAGCAGCGCCCGGCCGACACCGCGGCGGCGCTTGCCCGTCGCGACGATCACGTGCGTCATCTGCAGGACCAGGCTGTCGGACAGCGGGTCGGGCCGGATCGGCCGGTAGATCGCCATGCCGGCCGGCTCGCCGTCGGCGGAGGCCAGCACCACGTGGCAGTTGTCGTCGACGATCGCCTGCCGCAGCCGCATCGCGATGTCCGGGATGGCCACCGGGTTCATCGCGCGTTCGGCTCGACCACCCAGTTGGCGCAGCTCGTGCCACAGCGCGACCAGGACCGGGATGTCGTCCGTCGTCGCCAAGCGGGTGCTGACCGGGGACCTCGGCACGCGGGCTCCTCACGGCTGGGCTGGCACTGGCCGCGTCGGTTGGGGTCCGCGGCAGAGCGATTGTGCACTGTCGGCGGGCACATTGTCGCTGCCCGTGACACCCCGCTCACCCGGGGGTGCGCCGGTTACGCCGCAAGTGTCCCGATTCGTCGCCCCCGTCCCCAGCAATCGCGCGCATGTTCGCTTCTATGCGAACCAGCGCGCGATTGCCTCTGCTCCTGGCTAGGCCGCGTCGTCGCCGAGGTAGGCGGCGCGGACGCGGTCGTTCGTGAGCAGCGCCGAGGCGGTGTCGGTCATGACCACCTCACCGGTCTCGAGGACGTAGCCGCGGGTCGCCAGCCGCAGCGCCTGGGCGGCGTTCTGCTCGACCAGCAGCACCGTCGTACCGGCCTCGTTGATCTCCCGGATGATCTCGAAGATCTTCAGCACGATCAGCGGCGCGAGCCCCATCGACGGCTCGTCGAGCAGCAGCAGCCGGGGCCGGCTCATCAGCGCCCGGCCGATCGCGAGCATCTGCTGCTCACCGCCGGACAGCGTGCCGCCCTCCTGCTGGTGCCGCTCGCGCAGCACCGGGAACAGGTCGTACACCCGCTCGACGTCCGCGCTGATGTCGCCGCGGCGGCGGTACGCGCCCATCTGCAGGTTCTCGTAGACGCTCATCCGCGGGAAGATCCGCCGTCCCTCGGGGACGTGGCCGATGCCGGCCGCGACGATGTCGTGCGGCGCGATGCCGCCCACCTGGCGGCCGTCGAACTCGATCGTGCCGCCCTTGGGCCGCAGCAGCCCGGAGATCGTGCGCAGCGTCGTCGTCTTGCCGGCACCGTTCGCGCCGAGCAGGGTGACGATCTCGCCCTCGTCGACTTCGAAGCTGATGTTGCGCAGCGCCTCGATCGCACCGTAGCTCACCCGTAGGCCGTCAACCCGGAGCAGCATCGGGCTCACCCCCTTCCACCTCGGCGACACCGAGGTAGGCCTCGATGACCGCGGGGTTGCGCTGCACCTCGGCGGGTGTGCCGGCGGCGATCAGCCGGCCGAAGTTGAGTACGGCGACCCGCGCGGCGACCGACATGACCAGCCGCATGTCGTGCTCGATCAGCAGCACCGACAGGCCCATCTCGACGTTGATCCGGCGGATCAGCCGTTCGAGGTCGGTCTTCTCCGCCGGGTTGGTGCCGGCCGCCGGCTCGTCGAGCAACAGCAACGCGGGTTGCGTGGCCAGCGCGCGGGCGATCTCGAGCCGGCGCTGCTCGCCGTAGGACAACGCGGCGGCGAGCCGGTTGCCCTGCGCGTGCAGCCCGACGAACTCGAGCAACTCGGCGGCGCGGGTGTCACTGGCGCGGTCTTCCCGGCGGGTCCGCGGCAGCCGCAGCATCGCGCCGATCGGGCCGGTGTGCTGGCGCGACTCGACCCCGATCTTCACGTTCTCGATCGCGGTGAGCGCGTTGAACAATCTGATGTTCTGGAACGTCCGCGCGACGCCGAACTGCGTGATCCGGTGCGGCTTGCGGCCGGCCAACTCGACCGACTCCCCCGGCGTCGGCAGGAACGCGATCGTGCCGGACTCGCCGACGTACACGCCGGTGAGGCAGTTGAACAGCGACGTCTTGCCGGCGCCGTTGGGGCCAATGACGGCAAGGATCTCGCCGCGCTGCACGGCGAGGGACACGTCGGCGAGGCTGGTCACGCCGCCGAACCGCAGCGTCAGGTTGCTGACCCGTACGACGGGATCCTCGACCCCGGAGACGGCGTCGATCTGCTCGACCGGCGGCGCGGTCATTGCTGCAACACCCCACCCGGCGCGGCCATCGCGTCCGCCCCGCCGGCACCCGCTTCAGCGAGGCCGATCTCGCGCGCGCGCCGGCGCGACGGGAACACGCCCTGCGGCCGGAAGATCATCATCACGACGAGCAGCGCGCCGAAGTAGACGAACCGGTCCTGCGGGTTGACGTGGTCACGCAACGCTTCCGGCAACCAGATGAGGATGGACGCGCCGGCCACCGCGCCCGGCAGCGATCCCATGCCGCCGAAGATGACGTAGACCAGCACCAGCAACGAGTTGAGCAGCCTGAAGTTGTCCGGCGCGAAAGAGCCGACCTGGCTGGCGAAGATGACGCCGGCGAGCCCGGATGTCGATGCGCCGATCGCGAATGCCATCAGCTTGTACTTCAGCGTCGGGATGCCGGTCGCGGCGGCCGCCACCTCGTCTTCGCGAATGGCGGTCCAGGCCCGCCCGACCCGGGAGTTCTCCAGCTGCCGGAACAGGATGAAGACGGCGACGATGATCCCGAGTAACAAGTACCAGTAGGGCATCAGATCCAGCGTCCAGTGATAGCCAAACGCGGAGAAGTGCGGGACGCCGAACGCGCCACGCGGGCCGTTGGTGATGCTCTCGCTGTTGTTGGCGGTGATCCGGACGATCTCGCCGAACCCAAGGGTGACGATCGCGAGGTAGTCACCGCGGAGCCGCAGCGTCGGCGCGCCGAGCAACAGGCCGGCGATGAGGCAGGCGAGCACCGCTAGCGGGAACACGAAGAACGGGTTCAGGTGGAACGGCGGGTGCGCCGGCAGCGGCGAGATGTGTCCGCGCCGGTTGGCGTCCGGGAACCCGGTGAAGTACGCCGCGGTGTAGGCGCCGATCGCGTAGAACGCGATGTAGCCGAGGTCGAGCAGGCCGGCGAAGCCGACGACGACGTTGAGGCCGATCGTCAGCAGCACGTAGATGCCGATCTCGCTGACCATGACCTGTTGCCAGAACACCGAAAGATGCGGCGGAAGCAGGATCGCGACCAGCAGCACCGCGAGGTAACCGCCGTACTGGGCGAAGCGGTTGCTGCCCACGGTCGCGCGCGCGCTGCGCGCCGGTGCCAGCGCCGTCTGGATCCGGTCGGCATAGCGGCGCCACGACGTCATCGCCAGCCACAGCGCGAGGCCGAACAGCAGGAACACGATGACGCGCGGCTTGAACAGCGAGCCGGTGACACCGGCGGTCAGATGTTGCGCGTTGCCGGACGAGCCGGTCATCAACGCGACAAGGATCGCGCCGAACATGCAGCCGCCGAGCCGCCGGCCGTCGGTGCCGCGTAGCCAGGCGATGCATTTGCGAACGGTCATGCCGACCGTCCCAACCGCTCCCCGAGCAGTCCGGTCGGCCGGAACAACAGCACGAGCACCAGGATGCCGAACGCGATGACGTCGCGCCAGGCCGACTCGACACAGGAGACGCCGAGGTTCTCCACGACACCGAGCACCAACCCGCCGAGTACGGCGCCGCGGATGTTGCCGATGCCGCCGAGCACGGCTGCGGTGAACGCCTTCACGCCGGGGATGAAGCCCATGTTGTTCTGCACGTTGAAGACCATGCCGAACAGGAACCCGGCGGCGCCGCCGAGCAGGCCGCCGATCACGAACGTCTGCGAGATGACCCGGTCGATGTTGACGCCCATGAGGCTCGCCGTGTCGGCGTCCTGCGCGACCGCGCGGATGCCCTGACCGAGCCGGGTCTTGGCGACCAGCCGGTCGAGGAAGACCAGCATCACGGCGGCCGCGATCGCGACGACGACGTAGTTGGTCTGCACCTGCGCGCCGAACACACTGAAGACGTTGCCGTTGGTGTAGAGATCCGGCATCGGGATGGCCTGCCGGCCGAACTCCTTGCCGGCGATGTTGAGCAGGAACAACGACGCACCGATCGCACTGATCAGGAACGCGAGCTTTGGTGCGTTTCTTCGTCGTAGCGGCCGGTAGGCGACCCGTTCGAGCAGGAACGCGACCGCTCCGCCGACGAGGGCGCCGACGATGACACCAAGCAGCACCAGCATGACCGAACTGATGCCGTGCGGGGTCTTACTGCCGACGAGAGCCTGTACGACGAACA
Organism: Frankiaceae bacterium; assembly: GCA_030840585.1. Taxonomy (GTDB): domain Bacteria; phylum Actinomycetota; class Actinomycetes; order JAFAQI01; family JAFAQI01; genus BP-197. The sequence goes on from JAVEEG010000129.1 coordinate 10,975, forward strand.
ACCCGCCGAAGCCGCCGGACATGAACACTTCGCTGTGCGCGAAGTTGATCAGTTGCAGGACGCCGTACACCAGGGTGTAGCCGAGGGCGATGAGTGCGTAGAGAAAGCCGTCGGACAACCCGGAGATCGTCAGCTGCCAGAAGTTGTGCGTGAAGCACATGCGGGCGCCCCTTGCGAAAAGTCGAGTCGACCGGAATATGCCGACGGCCGGGGCGCCCGCTGTTCGGGGCGCCCCGGCCGGGCGATCACGTCACTTGATCAGATCAGCGGTGGTGCCGACGACAACGATCTTTCCAGCCTTCACCTGGTAGATGAAGATGGTCGTGCCGGCGACCTCGCCGTTCGGGGCGAACTTGATCTCCTTGGTCAGGCCCTGGAAGTCGACCGACTTGTACGCGTCGGCGAGCTTCGCCCGGGTCGCGTCCTTGCCGAGCGTCTTCAGCACGCTGATCACGGAGTTGGCCGCGTCGTACGACTCGGGCGAGTAGGTGCCCGGGTCGGCGTTGAACATCGCCTTGTAAGCCGCGGCGAAGTCCTTGGCCTTGGGGTCGACGGTCGCGTCCGAGCACGGGCAGCTGAACAGCGTGCCCTCGGCGTTGGCCGCGCCGGCCTGGACGACGTACTGCGTGTCCTTGTCACCGTCGCCACCCATCAGCGGGCCCTTGTAACCGGCCGCCTTGAGCGCCTTGGTGAACAGCGCGAAGTCGGCGTAGTAACCGCTGTAGTAGACCGCGTCCGGGTGCGCGCCGGAGACCTTCTGCGCCTCGGCGCTGTAGTCCTTGGTCGGCGGGATGCCGTCGTGGACGACGCTGACGCCGTCAGTCTTCAGCTGCGGCTCGAGCACGCCGGACAGGCCGACGCCGTACTCGCTCTTGTCATCGATCGAGTAGACCTTCTTGGCCTTGATGACCTTGGCGAGGTAGTTGGCGGCTTCCTTGCCCTGCGCGTCGTCCGGCGGGACCACGCGGAAGAAGGTCGAGAAGCCGAGGCTGGTCAGCTGCGGGTTGGTCGCCGACGGGCTGACCGACAGCAGGTGTGCCTGGCTGAAGATCGGCTCGGACGCCTTGGTCGCGCCGGAGAACGCCGGCCCGATCACCGCGATGACGTCGGCCTCACCGATCAGCTTCTGCGCGGCCGGCGGGCCGCCGTCGGGCGTGCCCTGGTCGTCGGCGTCGACGAACTTGAGGTTGAACGGCAGGTCGCCCTTGTCGTTCGCCTGTTTCACCGCGAGCTTCACGGCGTTGTCCATGTTGATGCCGAGCTGGGCGTTGTCGCCGGACAGGGGGCCCTGGTAGGCGAGGGCGAACGTCTTCTTGCCGCCACCGTTGTTGGTCCCCCCGCTGCTGCTACTGCCGCAGCCCGCCAGCACGACCGCGCCCAACGCGAGCGGTACCGCCGCGCGCACCATCGTCTTGATTTCCACCTGTCGCTCCTCCTGTGCCGATGGCCCGGCCGGAACATGCGGATCCGGGCGAGGGCAACCTAGCGCGTTTGGCGCTTGTGGTGAATGACCGATCCCGTGTCGTAACCGAGAGTGATCAACTCGACGCAGGCCGCGCCGGGCGCTCCTCGCCGCTGAGCACGGCCTCGGCGACCGCTCGCATCGACGTACGGCGATCCATCGAGGTCTTCTGGATCCATCGGAAAGCATCGGGTTCGGACATCCGGTGCTCGGTCTGCAGCCGGCCCTTGGCCCGGTCGAGCAGCTTGCGCGTTGCCAGCCGCTCGGTGAGGTCGTCCACCTCGCTTTCCAGCGCGGTGACCTGCGCGTGCCGGGCGACCGCGACCTCAATCGTCGGCAGCAGGTCACTCTTGGCGAACGGCTTGACGAGGTAGGCCATGGCGCCGGCGTCGACCGCTCGCTCGACCAGCTCGCGCTGGGAGAACGCGGTCAGCATGACGACCGGGGCGATGCGGGCGGCGACAATGCGCTCGGCCGCGGAGATGCCGTCGAGGATTGGCATCTTGACGTCGAGTATGACGAGGTCGGGTTCGAGCTCGGTCGCGAGTTTGACCGCCTGCTCGCCGTCGGCCGCCTCGCCGACGACGTCGTAGCCCTCTTCTTGCAGCATCTCCTTGAGATCGAGGCGGATGAGCGCCTCGTCCTCGGCGATGAGGACCCGACGCGACGTCGTCGTCACGGTCGAGAGGCTAACCGAACGATTATTGTGGAAGGGACGCCCCGGTAGCCCAACGGCAGAGGCCATGGATTCAAAACCCATCCAGTGTCGGTTCGAATCCGACTCGGGGCACGACAGACGCGAAGTGTCGAATCCGGCGCGGCGAAAGACCGAAGTCGCGACTTCGGAGACCTGGTGACCACGACACGCCGACGGAAGCCGACGAAAGTGGTCACCAGGCCTCCGAAGTGGAGGCAGTCGGCGGGGCGCGTTAGTGCGCGGGGACGATCAGGGAGCGGTGCGTCGCGACCGCCTCGGCTTCTGGATGGCGCAGCATCAGGCTGCCGGCAGTGATGTCCCAGGCCGCGAGCCCGAGGATGCTCACCAAACCGATCGTCGACCACGCTGCGCTGTAGCTGCTCACCGTGAACGAACCGATCGCCGCGACGGTGGAGGCCGCGCCGACCAGCGCCGCGAACCAACCGAGCGCCGGGTTCGCCACTTCACCGCGCACCATGCCGACCGCGTTCGCGGCGAGGAAGACAGCGCTCATCAGGAACGTGAACCCGTTGCCGATGTAGCCGACGTCGTACATCGCGCGCACGATTCCGGCGTCGCCGAGCCCGCCCGGCTGCGCCGCCATGAACGCGAGCGTCGTCGAGGTGATCGCGTAGAACACGCTCGCGCCGACGGCCGCGATGCCCGACGCATAGATCACCGTCGACAGGCCTTCGATGCCGTTCTCGACTCGGTCGTACACGTGCCGGAGGTGCGCGATGAACAGCACCGCGGCAACCGTCGCGAACGCGCCGAACACGCCGGCGGTCAGCACCGCGTGCCGGTGATCCGCGTAGTACGCCGCGATCTTCTGCGCGCTCGCGTCGATGTGCGGCGGCTGCGGCGCGGCGAAGATGGCGACGAGGAGCAGGACACCGAACGCGACGCCGGTGGCCGCGCCGTACCGCTCCCAGCTTCGCTCGGAGACAGTGGATTGAGACATGGGCACTCCCCTGGCTCAAGGCCGGCAGGGATTCCGGCCGTCACCGGCAGGGTGCGCCGAGCAAGATCGCGTGTCATGACACGCGCGGACTAGTCCCTCACTGTCAGGCGATCGGGCGATCCGTCGGAAGCACCGCCGCCGGCAGTTGCGTGTCGCCCATCAACCACCGGTCGACCGCGGCCGCGCACGAGCGGCCTTCGGCGATCGCCCACACGATGAGTGACTGCCCGCGGCCCATGTCGCCGCAGGCGAACACACCCGGCTGATTCGTCGACCAGCTCGCGTTGCGCGCCACGTTGCCGCGTTCGTCGTAGTCGACCGCGAGGTCGATCAGCAGCGGTCCTTGCTCCGGGCCGACGAACCCCATCGCGAGCAGCACGAGTTGGGCCGGGATCTCCCGATCGGTTCCCTCGATCGGCTGGAACTTCTCGTCCACCTCGGTGAGCACCAGCGCGCGTACGGCGCCGTCCGCGTCGCCGAGGAATTCCTTCGTCGACACCGCGAAAACGCGCTCGCCGCCCTCTTCATGCGCGCTGGAGACCCGGTAGATCATCGGGTACGTCGGCCACGGCATCGCGTCAGTCCGCGACTGCGGCGGCGTCGGCAGGATCTCCAACTGCGTGACCGACTGCGCGCCCTGACGCAACGCGGTACCGAGGCAGTCGGCGCCGGTGTCGCCGCCGCCGATGATGACGACGTCCTTGCCGGCCGCGCTGATCGGCGGCGCGTCCAGATCACCCTCTTGCACCCGGTTGGATCCCGGCAGGTAGTCCATCGCGAAGTGGATGCCGTCGTAGTCGCGGCCGGGCACCGGCAGGTCCCGCGGCTTGGTCGCGCCACCCGCAAGCACGATCGCGTCGTACCGCTTGCGAAGTTGTTCGGCGGTGATGTCGACGCCGACGTTGACCCGGGTACGGAACCGGGTGCCCTCGTCCCGCATCTGCGCGAGCCGCAGGTCGAGGTGCCGCTTCTCCATCTTGAACTCGGGGATGCCGTAGCGCAGCAGCCCGCCGATCCGATCCGCGCGCTCGAACACCGCGACGGTGTGCCCGGCTCGGGTCAGCTGCTGCGCCGCGGCGAGACCGGCGGGGCCGGACCCGACCACCGCGATCGTCTTGCCGGACAACCGATCCGGCACCTGCGGGCTGATCCAGCCTTCGTCCCACGCCCGGTCGACGATCTCGACCTCGACCTGCTTGATCGTGACGGGATCAGCGTTGATGCCCAGCACGCACGCGGTCTCGCACGGCGCCGGGCAGAGCCGGCCGGTGAACTCCGGGAAGTTGTTGGTCGCGTGCAGCCGCTCGATCGCCTCGCGCCAGTCCTCCCGCCAGACCAGGTCGTTCCACTCCGGGATCAGATTGCCGAGCGGGCAGCCCTGGTGGCAGAACGGGATGCCGCAGTCCATGCAACGACCGGCCTGCTTCTGCAGCGAGGAGTGCGGAAACTCGGTGTAGACCTCGTTCCAGTCACGGATCCGAACGTCGACCGGCCGGCGGGCCGGCGTCTCGCGCGGTGTCGTGAGAAAGCCCTTGGGGTCAGCCATGGGACGCCGCCATGATCGCCTCGTCGACGTCGAGCCCTTCCTCGGCCGCGACCCGCGCGGCGTCGAGCACCCGCTTGTAATCGCGCGGGAACACCTTCGCGAATCGCGTTATCGCGTCGTCCCAATCGGCCAGCAACGCGGCCGCGACCGTCGATGCCGTCTCCGCCGCATGCCGGGTGACGATCTCGCGAAGGAAGGCGCGATCGTCGGCATCGAGGTCGGCGAGGTCGACCATCTCGGTGTTGAGCCGCTGCTCGTTGAGGTCGAGCACGTACGCGAACCCGCCGGACATCCCGGCGGCGACGTTGCGCCCAGTCGGACCGAGGATGACGACCCGGCCGCCGGTCATGTACTCGCACGCGTGGTCACCGACGCCTTCGACCACCGCGACCGCGCCGGAGTTACGAACCGCGAACCGCTCGCCGACGACCCCGCGCAGGAACACCTCGCCGCTCGTCGCGCCGTAGAGGATCACGTTGCCGGCGAGAATGTTGTCCTCGGCCCGGAACGGCGCATCGGGATGCGGCCGGACGACGATGCGCCCGCCGGACAAGCCCTTGCCGAGGTAGTCGTTCGCGTCGCCGACCAGCCGCATCGTAATCCCGCGCGGGACGAACGCACCGAACGACTGACCGGCCGAACCGGTGAAGGTCAGATCGATCGTGTTGTCCGGCAGGCCCGCGTCGCCGTGCCGCAACGTGACCTCGTGCCCGAGCATCGTGCCGACGGTGCGGTTGACGTTGCGGATCGGCAGCTCCAGCCGGACCGGCGGCACCGCGCCGGCATCGACCGCGTCGAGCACGCCCTCGCACAACTGGATCAACGTGTTGTCGAGCGCCTTGTCCAGGCCGTGGTCCTGCGTCGTCACGCATTGGCGCGGACCCTCGACATCCGGCGCGTGCAGGATCGGCGCGAGGTCGAGCCCGCTCGCCTTCCAGTGCGCAACCGCCTTCGCGGTGTCGAGCAGCTCGACGTGTCCGATCGCCTCGTCGAGCGAGCGGAAGCCGAGCGCGGCGAGATTCTCGCGCACCTCTTCGGCCAGGAACTGGAAGAAGTTGACGACGAACTCCGGCTTGCCGGTGAACCGCTTGCGCAGCTCCGGGTTCTGCGTCGCGACACCAACGGGGCAGGTGTCGAGGTGGCAGACCCGCATCATGATGCAGCCACTCACCACCAGCGGCGCGGTCGCGAAGCCGTACTCCTCCGCACCGAGCAGCGCGGCGATCACGACGTCGCGTCCGGTCTTCATCTGGCCGTCGACCTGTACGACGATCCGATCGCGTAATCCGTTGAGCAACAACGTCTGCTGGGTCTCAGCGAGGCCGAGCTCCCACGGCGCACCGGCGTGCTTCAGCGACGTCAACGGTGACGCGCCGGTGCCGCCGTCGTGGCCGGAGATCAGTACGACGTCGGCGTGCGCCTTGCTCACGCCAGCCGCGACGGTGCCGACACCGACCTCAGCGACCAGCTTCACGTGCACGCGCGCGTCCGGGTTGGCGTTCTTCAGGTCGTGGATCAGTTGCTTGAGATCCTCGATCGAGTAGATGTCGTGATGCGGCGGCGGCGAGATCA
>JAVEEG010000168.1 GCA_030840585.1 Frankiaceae bacterium
CGGCGTCGATGTCGCGGTCGACGACACAGTTGATCGTGTTGGCCGACCCGGCGGCGAGGGTGCCGCCGACGAGGGTTGCCAGCAGCGTCCACGTCGACGGCCAGCCACGCGCGGCCAGCACCATCACGGGCACGGTCGTCACCAGCAGCAGTTCGATGATCCGCGGCTTGGTGAGCGCGACGTAAGCACGCAGCACCGCCACCGTGGTCACCCGGCGAGTCTAGTTGGACTCGTCGGCCCGGCCCGGAACGGGTAGGCCGCACCAGAAGGCAGCGGCATAGGCTCGCTGGTGATCACCTCATGAAGGGTCGGGTCCATGCCGGACACGTTCACGTGGAGCGACACCGACAAGCTTGCGGTGGACGTCACCCGCGGCCTTGCCATGGACGCCGTGGAAGCCGCCGGGTCGGGTCACCCGGGTACGGCGATGAGCCTCGCGCCCGCGGCGTACCTGCTGTTCCAGCGACTGCTCCGCCACGACCCGACCGATCCGCAGTGGCTCGGTCGCGACCGGTTCGTGCTGTCCTGCGGGCACTCCAGCCTCACCCTGTACATCCAGCTGTTCCTGTCCGGCTACGGCCTCACGCTGGAGGACCTGAAGCTGTTGCGCCAGTGGGGATCCCGCACACCAGGGCACCCCGAGCACGGCCACACGATCGGCGTCGAGACGACGACCGGCCCGCTCGGCCAGGGCATCGGCAACGCGGTCGGCATGGCGATGGCCGCACGCTACGAGCGCGGTCTGTTCGACCCGGGCGCCAAGGCCGGCGAGAGCGTCTTCGACCACACGATCTGGTGCTTCGCCTCCGACGGCGACATCGAGGAAGGCATCTCCAGCGAGGCGAGCTCGATCGCCGGCCACCAGCAACTCGGCAACCTCGTCCTGCTGTACGACGACAACCACATCTCGATCGAGGGTGACACTCGGGTCGCGCTGTCCGAGGACGTGCTCGCCCGCTACGAGGCTTACGGCTGGCACACGCAGCGGGTCGAGGATGTCAACGACATCGAGGCGATGCACGCCGCGTTCGTCAACGCCCGCGACGAGACGGCCCGGCCGAGCATCATCAGCGTCCGCACGATCATCGGCTGGCCGGCGCCGCACAAGCAGAACACCGGCAAGGCCCACGGTTCCGCACTCGGCGCCGACGAGGTGAAGGCGACGAAGGAAGTCCTCGGCTTCCCGCCGGACGTCGCGTTCTACTGCCCTGACGAGGTGCTCGCGCACACCCGCGAGGTCATTGACCGGGGCCGGGCGTTGCACGCGCAGTGGCAGGCCAAATTCGACGAGTGGACGGCAGCGAACGCCGACCGCGCCGCCGAACTCGACCGGATCCGCAACCGCCGGCTGCCCGAGGGTTGGGACGCGAAGCTGCCGGACTTCGCCGGCGAGAAGCCGATGGCGACCCGCAAGGCATCGGGCGCGTGTCTCAACGCGATCGCGCCGATGCTGCCCGAACTCTGGGGCGGATCGGCCGACCTCGCCGAGAGCAACAACACCGAGATCGAAGGTGCCGAGTCGTTCCTGCCGGACGCGCACGGCGGGTCGCCGTACGGCCGCATCCTGCACTTCGGCATCCGCGAGCACGCCATGGGCTCGATCATGAATGGCATCACGCTGCACGGCGGGACGCGCGTGTTCGGCGGCACGTTCCTGGTGTTCAGCGACTACATGCGCCCGGCGGTCCGGCTGGCCGCGTTGATGAAGCTGCCGGTCATCTACATCTGGACGCACGACTCGATCGGTCTCGGTGAGGACGGGCCGACGCACCAGCCGATCGAGCACCTCGCCGCGCTGCGCGCGATTCCTGGACTCGACGTCGTCCGTCCCGCGGACGCGACCGAGACCGCCGTCGCTTGGCGCACCGCGATCGAGCACACCGACCGGCCGACCGCGCTGGTCCTCACCCGGCAGAACCTGCCGGTCATCGACCGGACGGTGTACGGGCCGGCCGAGGGCGTGACCAAGGGTGCGTACGTCCTCGCCGAGGCCGGCGAGGGCAGCCCGAAGGTCATCCTGGTGGCCACCGGATCCGAGGTGCCGATCGCGCTCGAAGCCCGCGACCTGCTCGAGGCCGAGGGCACCCCGACCCGGGTGGTGTCGATGCCGTGCCGCGAATGGTTCGACGCGCAGGACGCGTCGTACCGGCAGGAAGTGTTGCCACCCAACGTGCGCGCGCGGGTGTCGATCGAAGCGGCGACACCGTTCGGCTGGCGCGACATCGTCGGTGACCACGGCGAGTCGCTCGGCCTCGACCACTTCGGTGCCAGCGCGCCGTACCAAATCCTGTACGAGCAGTTCGGGCTGACGGCGGAGCGCGCCGTCGCCGCAGCGCACTCAGCGCTGTCGAAAGTCGGCGCCACCAAAGGATCGACCACCGGCAACTGATTTCGGAGTCAACGTGAGCACTCAGACACTCAAAGAACTATCCGACGCCGGCGTAGCGATCTGGCTAGACGACCTGTCCCGTGAACGTCTCGTCACCGGCACGCTCGCCGAGCTGGTCCGCGACAAGCACGTGGTTGGTGTCACGACCAACCCCAGCATCTTCCAGAAGGCGATCACCGGCAGCGAGATCTACGACGACCAGATCCGTGACCTCGCTCGCCGCCGGGTCGACGTCGGCGAGGCGTTGCGGGCGATCACGACGTACGACGTGCGCTGGGCCTGTGACGTGTTGCGGCCTTGCTACGACGCGAGCGACGGCGTCGACGGCCGGGTGTCGATCGAGGTCGAGCCGAGCGTCGCGCACGACACCGAACGCACCGTCGCCGAGGCCCGCGCGCTGTGGTGGCTGGTCGACCGGCCCAACATGTACGTCAAGATCCCGGGCACCAAAGAGGGTCTGCCGGCGATCGCGCAGTGCCTCGCCGAAGGCATCAGCATCAACGTCACGCTGATCTTCTCGCTGACCCGCTACGGCGAAGTCATCGACGCGTTTTTCGAAGGCATGGAGCGGGCCCGCGCCACCGGCCACGACCTGTCTCGGATCGGATCGGTCGCGTCGTTCTTCATCTCGCGGGTCGACAGCGAGGCCGACGCGCGGCTGGACAAGCTCGGCAGCGAGGAGGCGAAAGCGTTGCGCGGCAAGGCTGCCATCGCGAACGCGCAACTCGCGTTTGAGCTCTACGAGGAGAAGTTCGGCAGCGAACGCTGGCGCGCACTCGCCGACGCGGGCGCCAAGCCGCAACGGCCACTGTGGGCCTCGACGTCGACCAAAGATCCGTCGTACGACGACACGATGTACGTCCTCGATCTGGTCGCGCCGGGCACGGTCAACACGATGCCGGAGGCGACGTTGACCGCACTCATCGACCACGGCGAGTTCCGCGGTGACACGGTGCGCGGCTCTTACCCCAAAGCGCATCAGGTTCTCGACGAGCTCGCCAAGCTCGGCGTCGAATACGACGACGTCGTACAGGTACTCGAAGACGAGGGCATCGAGAAGTTCGAGACCGCGTGGTCGGAGCTCATTGCGTCGGTAAAGGGCGAGCTCGATGCCAAGTAGCTACACCCAGGGCGGCGTCACGGTGACGCTCGCCAGTCCTGCCGTCGAAGCCGCGACCGCGCAGCTGCTCGACGCGGCGGCCGAACGCGGGCTGGCGGCGGCGATCGCGTCGAAGGACTCCACGGTCTGGGGTCCCGAGGCGACCCCTGAGGCGACGAGCCGGCTCGGCTGGCTCGATTGCCTCGAGGTGTCGCGGCCACTCGTCGGCGCGATCGCGGAACTGCGCCTGGCTTTGAAGGAGCGCGGGGTAAATCGCGTCGTGCTCGCCGGCATGGGCGGCTCGTCGCTCGCCCCCGAGGTCATCACGTCGACGTACGGCACCCCGCTGGTCGTCCTCGACACGACCGATCCCGCGCAGGTGTCGGCCGCGCTGGTCGAGTTGGATCGGACCGTGCTCGTGGTGTCGTCGAAGTCCGGCGGCACGATCGAAACCGACAGCCATCGACGGGTGTTCGAGCAGGCGTTCCGCGACGCCGGCATCGATCCGGTCGAGCGGATCATCGTCGTCACCGATCCCGGCTCGCCGCTGGAAGCCACCGCCCGCGAGGCCGGCTACCGGGTCTTCCTCGCCGACCCGAATGTCGGCGGTCGCTACAGCGCGTTGACCGCGTTCGGGCTGGTGCCATCGGGGCTGGCCGGCGTTCCGGTCGAGGAACTGCTTGACCAGGCCGCGGCGATTGCGCCTTCACTGGCGGCCGACGACGGCCCGGCGGTCGCGCTCGGCGCCGCGCTTGGCGGCTACGGCAACGCCGGGCACGACAAGCTGATCCTCGTCGACGCCGGCTCCGGCATCCCGGGCTTCGGCAACTGGGCCGAACAGCTCGTCGCCGAGTCGACCGGCAAGAACGGCCGTGGCCTGCTTCCGGTAGTCGTGGAGCCGCGCGTGGACGCGGCGGCGTACGTGCCCCGCGCGGACGAGCACGTTGTTGCGTTCGGGCCGGGTTCGGTCTCGCCGGACACGACGGTCGACGGGCCGCTCGGCGCGCAGTTCTTGCTTTGGGAGTTCGCGACCGCGGTCGCCGGCTGGGCGTTGAAGATCGACCCGTTCAACCAGCCGAACGTGCAGGAGTCGAAGGACAACACCAAGGCCGTGTTGGAAAAGGCCGGCGACGGACCGCTGCCCGAGGGCGACCCCGCGTTCGTCGACGGCGCGATCGAAGTGCACGGCGACCGCGCGTTGCTCGACGGTGCCTCGACGGTCGCGGACGCGTTGACGGCGCTGCTCCGCGCCGTCCCCGACCGCGGCTATCTCGCCGTGATGGCCTACCTTGACCGACTCTACGAGCCCGAGGCAGAAGACCTGCGCCGGACGTTCGCCAAGCGGATCCCGCACGCCGTGACGTTCGGGTGGGGGCCGCGGTTCCTGCACTCGACCGGGCAGTACCACAAGGGCGGTCCGCAGGTCGGCGCGTTCCTGCAGGTGACGGCGACACACGAAAGTGACCTCGACGTGCCCGGGCAGCCGTTCACGTTGGGCCGGCTGCAGCTGGCCCAAGCCCTCGGCGACTTGCAGGCGTTGCAGTCGCGGGACCGGCCGGTGCTGCGGCTGCATCTCGTCGACCGCGGCGCCGGTCTCGGCCAACTCCGCGAAACCGCCGCCGCGACCGCTGCCCACTCGGCGTGATCATGGCGTTCGCAGCGTTTTTGCGCGTGATCATGGCGTTCGCAGCCGCACAACGCCATGATCACGACCGATGGGGGCAAGGGTGACCGCGAGCAGCAATCCGCTCCGTGATCCGCGCGACCGGCGGCTGCCCCGGGTTCCCGACCCGTGTGCCCTGGTCGTCTTCGGCGTCACCGGCGATCTCGCCCGCAAGAAGCTCATCCCGGCGGTGTACGACCTCGGCAACCGCGGCCTGCTGCCACCCGGCTTCGTGCTGCTCGGCTTCGCTCGGCGCGACTGGGACGTCGGCGAGTTCGAGTCGTTGGCGCGCGATGCCGCGCAACAACACTCGCGCACCGAGTTCCGCGAGGACGTCTGGCGGCGCATCGCCGATTCGTTGTGCTTCCTGCCGGGATCGTTCGACGACAACGACGCGTTCGACGCGCTCGCCGCAAAGCTGATCGAGCTCGAGGACAGCCACGGCATCAAAGGCAACGCCGCGTTCTACCTGTCGATTCCGCCGCCGGCTTTCCCGATGGTGTTGGAGCAGATGGAACGCACCAAGATGGCCGACAACGCCGAACGCGGTGGCTGGCGGCGGGTCGTCGTAGAGAAGCCGTTCGGGCACGATCTCGAATCGGCGCGCGCACTGAACACGTTGGTCGACAAGGTCTTCACCGCCAAAGACGTGTTCCGGATCGACCACTACCTCGGCAAGGAGACGGTGCAGAACCTGCTCGCGCTGCGGTTCGCGAACACGCTGTTCGAGCCGATCTGGAACTCGCACTTCGTCGACTCGATCCAGATCACCATGGCCGAAGACGTCGGCATCGGCGGGCGGGCGGGGTTCTACGACAACGCCGGCGCGGCCCGCGACGTGCTGCAGAACCACCTGTTGCAACTGCTCGCGTTGACCGCGATGGAAGAGCCGGTGTCGTTCGACGCCGAGTCGATCCGGATCGAAAAACTCAAGGCCCTCAACGCAATTTCGCTCCCGGACGACAAGTCCCGTTACGCCATCCGCGGCCAGTACGACCAGGGTTGGCTGGCTGGCCAACGGGTGCCGGCGTACCGCGACGAGAAGGACGTGCCAAAGGACTCGCGCACCGAGACCTATGCCGCCGTTCGGCTCGGGGTCGAGACCCGGCGTTGGGGTGGCGTGCCGTTCTACCTGCGCACCGGCAAACGACTCCCCCGCCGGGTCACCGAGATAGCGGTCGTGTTCAAGCGCGCACCACACCTGCCGTTCGATGCGACCGACACCGTCGAGCTCGGCCACAACCAGCTCGTCGTACGGGTGCAACCGGACGAGGGCGTGACGTTGCGGTTCGGGTCGAAGGTCCCCGGCTCGGCGATGGAAGTCCGTGACGTCTCGATGGACTTCCTGTACGGCGAGTCGTTCACCGAGTCCTCGCCCGAGGCGTACGAACGATTGATCCTCGACGTGTTGCTCGGCGATCAGACGTTGTTCCCGCGCAACGAAGAGGTCGACGCGAGTTGGCGGGTTATCGATCCGCTGGAAGAATTCTGGGCCGACACCGAGCCGCACAGCTACCGCGCCGGTGAATGGGGTCCGGCCGAGGCCGACGAGATGCTCGCCCTCGACGGCCGCACCTGGAGGCGGCCGTGACGACGACACTGTGGGACACCACCGGCACCGACATCGTCAACGCGTTGCTGTCCGAACGGCGTACCGCGGGCGCGCTCGCGAGTGGTCTCGCGCTGTCACTGGTTGTCGTCGTCGACGAGAAGCAGGTGCAGGAAGCCGAGACCGCCGCGACCATCGCCGCGGCTGCGCACCCGTGCCGGCTTCTCGTCGTCGTACGGCGCTCCGTCGAGGCCGACAACCGGCTGGACGCGGAGGTACAGGTGGGCGGCCGGCTCGGCCCCACCGAAGCGGTCGTGATGCGGATGTACGGCCGGCTCGCGCTGCACGCCGAGTCGGTGGTGTTGCCGCTGCTCGCGCCGGACGCGCCGGTGGTCACGTGGTGGCACGGCGCGCCGCCGGACGAGATCGCGACCGATGCGCTCGGCGTCCTCGCCAACCGCCGGATCACCGACTGCGCGCGCGCCGCCGACCCGAGTGCGGCGCTGCGCCGGCGGGCCGAGGACTACGCGCCCGGCGACACCGACCTCGCCTGGACAAGGACAACGCCGTGGCGGGCGCTGCTCGCGTCGGCCCTCGACGCGGTCGAGGCCCGGCCGTCCGGCGCGACCGTCGGCGCCGAAGCGGGCAACCCGAGCGCCGCGCTGCTGTGCGGGTGGCTCGACTCCCGGCTGGGGGTCCGGGCCGAGATCGACCAGACCGCCGGCCCGGGGATCACGTCCGCGGCTATTGACGCGACCCGCGCCGACGAGTCGCGGTACGCGGTGTCGATCAGCCGCCCGGACGGCCGGCTCGCGACGTTGCGCCGCGGCGACGAAGGCGAGCGGCAGTTGCCGTTGCCCCGGCGCGAGCTCGGCGACCTGCTCGCCGAGGAGCTGCGCCGGATGGACCCGGACGCGGTGTACGCCGAGGCGCTGGCGGCCGTGACCGGCGTCAGCGGCATCGCCGAACGGCCGGCGGTCCGCACCCACGTCTGGCGCGACCCGGCGTGGTCCGGAGCGAGCTCGTGACCCCGCCGCTGGTCGTCACCCACCACGATGCGACCCTGCTCGCTCGCGCGGTCGCGGCCCGGCTGGTGACCGCGCTGGTCGACGCGCAGGCCGCTCGTGGCAGTGCTTCCGTCGTACTGACCGGCGGCGGGATCGGCGTCGCGACGTTGCGCGAGCTGGCCGCGTCGCCCGCCCGGGACGCGGTCGACTGGGAGCGGCTGGATGTGTGGTGGGGCGACGAGCGGTTCCTGCCGGCCGGCCACCCCGACCGCAATGACACCCAGGCGCGTGCCGCGCTGCTCGACGCGGTCGCGGTCGTACCCGAGCGGGTGCATGCGATGGCGCCGAGCGACGGGCCGGCCGGCGACGACGTGGACGCGGCCGCGGAGGACTACGCCGCCAAGCTTGCCGCGGCGGCCCGGCCGGAGGACCACGGCGACGTGCCGACGTTCGACGTACTGCTACTCGGGGTCGGCCCGGAAGGGCACGTCGCGTCCCTGTTCCCGGGATCGCCCGCGCTGTACGACGACCGCGCGGTGGTGCCGGTGCGTGGATCGCCGAAGCCGCCGCCGACCCGGCTGTCGCTGTCGATGAACTCCATCAATGCGGCCCGCGAGGTGTGGCTGGTCGCCGCTGGGGAGGAGAAGGCGGCCGCGGCGCGGATGGCGCTGGCCGGAGCCGGCGCGACCGCGGTGCCGGCGGCCGGAGTGCACGGCCGGTCGCGGACGCTGTGGCTGCTGGATCGGGCGGCGGCAAGCAAGTTGCCGCCATCGCTAGCCCGCCTGGCGTCGCCGTAACTCGGCCCCGTTGGGCACGACGACTACGCGGCACCCTGTCTCGTCCGACAGATCGGAGTCGTCGTCCTCTTCCGGCGATCGTGCATTGGCGATCAGGATGACCGCCGGTTCCAACGGTCGGCCCGTGATCGCGCTGCGCTCGACGAGGGTCTGCGCGGCAAGCTGTTCGGCGTAGGACACGTAGACGATCGGCTTAGGCATCGGTCCCACCTTCCTTCACCCGCGCATGCGAAGGGTAACCGATTTTCGGCCTGATCACGGTGACTGCTTCGGCGAGCGCCGTGTCCAACGCGGCGTCGACCAGCGGCTTCTCCGAGATGCCCAGTAACTCAGAGCACGCGAGCGCCCGGAGCTGCTGCACACCGAGTTGTGTCTTTCGTTCGTCGCTGTCCATCGCCATCTCCGCAGACCAGCGCATCAGGCGCATCACTTCTTCTCGCCGCGAGCGCCGCTCGATTTCGGCCGCCGATCGCCGACCGAGCAGGCCGGTGAGCATCACACCGAAGAACGCCGACGCGGGCGTCCCGAACCCGACTGCGTACACCGCCCAGATCGGCAACTGCGCGGTGTCCGCCACGCCGAGAAGCTACATACGAGGACCGGCCCCTGAGACCCGCCACGAGCAAGTTGTGGACGAGCCGGCGCGTCGCCCATGATCATCGCCGTCAGCGCGACATCTATCTCGCGCTGACGGCGCAACTGACGGCGAGCGAGAAGGTCAGGCCCAGAACTCGTCGGAGGCGTATTGGTCGACCGGCGAGTCCCAGAACTCGACGACCTTGCCGTCACGCAGATGGAACGTGTGCACGTCAGGCCCGGTGAATGACTTGCCGTCGCGGGTCGCCGAGCCGGTGACCAGCGCCACCCCGTGCTCGTCATTCGCGAGCACGTCGTGCAACTCAAGCGTGGCGGTGCCGCCGCTCAACTCCATCAGCTTGCCGAAGAAGCCGAACACCTGGTCGCGGCCCTTGTAGTCGCCGGACAACTGGCTACGCCCGGCGATGTGCCAGAGGATGTCGTCGGCGAACAGCTCGTTCAGGACCTCGATGTCACCGCTGCTATATGCGGCGTACCCCTTGCGCAGCAGTTCGACGTTCGGGTGATCGGCCATGCCTGCCTCCTGCGTCGTTGGACTGACGGTCCCGACGCTAGCGACAGGTCAGCGAACTGGCGCGTCCAGGTCGGCGAACGCCGCGGGCAGGAATTGGCGGTCGAACTCGCTGCCCAGCGGGGGTACGTCGGCCAGCGCGAGGCTGGGGCCGTCGTACGGCGCCGGCGTGGGCGCGTCCGAACCGCCGCCGCCGTTACGGCGCGGGAATCGGCTCGCCAACAGCGACCCGAGCCCGAGACCCACCGTGATGATGACGGCGTACGTCGTGGCGACGCCCAGCCAGAAGGTCATGCAGATGCTGTCGGCTCGACCCCGACGGCGCTGTAGGCAAAAAGGACTAGGTCTTGCGAGCCCGGAGCGCTTCCAACGCCTCGTTCAGCAGGGCCTCGCCGTCCTGATCGTCGCGCCGTTCCCGGACGTAGGCCAGATGGGTCTTGTACGGCTCGGTGCGCGGCGTCGGGGGCGGGTTCTCCCGGTCGCGGTTGGCCGGGCACCCGCAGCGCGGGCAGTCCCAGAGCTCCGGAATTTCCGCCTCGGCGGCGAACGACGGCCGGCTCTCGTGCCGGTTCGCGCACCAGAAGGACACGCGTTTGCGCGG
>JAVEEG010000205.1 GCA_030840585.1 Frankiaceae bacterium
CATTGTGCCGTTCGGGGCAATGATGGCAGGCATGCGCTGCCGACGGCGGTGCCCGGCTGGTGGTCGCGATCGCCGGCGGCATCACCCAGATCTTTCGGCCCGGCCACCGCGCGACCGAACGCGCCGCGCTGGCCGCTCAGCTACGCGAAGAAGGCTGGGCGTTCGCCAACCGCAGCGGCAGCTATCGCGACGACGACGAGGCGGCGTTCGAACTGCTCGACCAACGCATCTCCGAGATCCACCGCCGGGCAAGCCAGATCGCCGCGTACGACGACACCGCGCTGCATGCGGCCCAACGCGACGCCAGTCGCGCGAAGCGCACGTCAGCCCAACGTGGCCACCCAGTTCGCTAACAACGCGAGCCCGGCGTCGCCGGACTTCTCCGGATGGAACTGGGTCGCGGCCAGCGCGTCTCGCTCGACCGCCGCGACGAACGGCGACCCGTGCACGGTCACGGTTTCGCCCGCGCCGCCGGGGCGGACGCCGTACGAGTGCACGAAGTAAAAGCGTTCGGATTCGACCCCGCGGAACAACGCACTGCCCGGCGGCGGCGTCACGGTGTTCCACCCCATGTGCGGCAACACCTCGGCGTCGAGTTTCGTCACCCGCCCGGGCAGCACCCCGATGCCGGCCGTGACGACGCCGTGCTCGTCACCGACCTCGTACAGCACCTGCATGCCGACGCAGATGCCGAGCACCGGGCGACCGCTCGACACCCGCGACGAAACCACGTCGCCGGCGCCGGCCGATCGAATGCCGGCCATGCACGCCGCGAATGCACCAACCCCGGGTACGACGAGACCGTCGCAGCCCGCCGCCGCCTCGACGTCCGCGGTCACCGTGACGGACGCACCGACGCGAGTCAGCGCGCGTTCGGCCGAACGCAGGTTGCCCGACCCGTAGTCGAGGACGACGACCGACGGTGCGGCCGTCACAACACCCCTTTGGTCGACGGCACGCCGCGCGACCGCGGGTCGAGTGCGACCGCCTCGCGCAACGCCCGCGCGACCGCCTTGAACTGCGCCTCGACGACGTGGTGCGCGTTGCGCCCGGAGAGCACCCGCACGTGCAGGCACACGTCCGCGGACGCGGCGAACGACTCGAACACATGCCGGGTCAACGTCGTGTCGTAGGACCCGATCAACTCGACGAGATCCGGCTCCTCGTGCACGCAGTACGGCCGTCCGGACAGGTCGACGGCGACCTGCACCAACGTCTCGTCGAGCGGCACCAGCGCGCTGCCGAATCGCGCGATCCCGGCCTTGTCGCCGAGCGCCTCGCGCACGGCTTGACCGAGAACGATCGAGACGTCTTCGACGACATGATGCGAGTCGACCTCGACGTCGCCGGTGGCCTGCACGGTCAGGTCGATCCCCGAGTGCTTGCCGAGCTGCGCCAGCATGTGGTCGAAGAACGGCACACCGGTCGACACGTCAGTCGAGCCGGTGCCGTCGAGGTCGACGGCGACGACGACCGTCGACTCCTTCGTGGCTCGCTCGATCCGTGCGGTGCGGCTCATGTTCCGGTCACCTCTCCCAACGCGTCGAGAAACGCGTCGCATTCGTCCGTCGTACCGACACTGACGCGCAACCATCCGGGCAAGCCGACGTCGCGCACCAGCACACCGCGATCGAGCAACGCCTGCCAAGTCGCGCGCTCGTCGTCGAATCGCCCGACCAGCAAGAAGTTCGCGTCACTGTCGACGACCTCGAAACCACGGCCGCGCAACACATTTTGCATCCGGTCCCGATCGGCCCGCAGCGCCGCGACCTGCGCGAGCGTCGCGCCGGCGTGCCGTAACGCGGCCAATGCAGCGGCCTGCGTCAACGCACTCAAGTGATACGGCAATCGCACCAATCGCAACGCGTCGATCACCGCCGGGTCCGCGGCGAGATAACCCAACCGGCCGCCGGCGAATGCGAACGCCTTCGACATCGTCCGCGTCACGATCAGTCGCGGATGAGCGGCGAGCAACGGCAGCGCGGGCGGCGCCGACGAGAACTCCGCGTACGCCTCGTCGACGACCACGATGCCCGGCGCCGCGGCGAGCACCGAACTGATCACGTCCGCCGGCAACGCCGTACCGGTTGGGTTGTTCGGCGAGCAGAGGAACACCACGTCCGGCCGCTCCGACTCGATCGCGGCGACCGCGCGATCGGCGTCGACACCAAAGTCCTCGGCCCGCTGCCCGTCGATCCACTCCGTGCCGGTCGCGAGCGCGATCAACCGGTGCATCGAGTACGACGGCACGAACCCCAACGCCCGGCGACCGGCGCCACCGAAGGCGAGCAAGACCTGCTGCAGGATCTCGTTGGAACCATTGGCCGCCCAGACCTGGTCCACGGACAGGCCACCGCCGAGGTACGCCGCCAGCGCGGTCCGCAACTCCACCGCTTCCCGATCCGGGTAGCGGTTCAGCCCGGCCGCAACGGCCGCCACCGACGCGGACAGATCCGCGACCAGCTCGACCGGCGGCGGGTACGGGTTCTCGTTCGTGTTCAACCGCACCGGTACGTCGATCTGCGGTGCGCCGTACGGCGACAGCCCGCGCAAGTCGGGCCGCAGCGGTAGGTCCTCAAGCCGGGTCATCGGCAACGCGTCCGAACCGCTTCGACGTGCGCGGCCAGGTCCTCGGCGCCGCCTAGTGCGGTGACGTGGTCCGCCACCGCGGCCAGTGCCTCGGCGGTGTAGTCGACGACGTGGATGCCGCGCAGGAACGACTGCACGGACAGCCCGCCGGTGTGCCGCGCGGTACCGCCGGTCGGCAGCACGTGGTTGGAGCCGGCGAGGTAGTCACCGAGCGACACCGGCGAATACGGCCCGACGAAGATCGCGCCGGCGTTGCGCACCCGCGCGGCCACCGCGGCCGCATCCCGGGTCACGACCTCGAGATGCTCGGCCGCCCACTCGTCGACCACCGCGAGTCCGTGGTCGATGTCGTCGACGAGCACGGTCGCCGACTGCCCGGTCAGCGCCTTCTCCACCCGCGCCCGGTGCCGCGCCGACGACACCCGGGGCGCGAGCGCTGCGTCGACCGCGTCGGCCAACTCGACCGACGACGTCACCAGCAGGCACGCGGCCAGCTCGTCGTGTTCGGCCTGCGCGACCAGATCGGCCGCGAGGAAATCCGGATCGGCCGAGTCGTCGGCGAGGATGCCGATCTCGGTCGGGCCGGCCTCCGCGTCGATGCCGACGACCCCGCGGACGAGCCGCTTCGCCGCGGCCACCCAGACGTTGCCGGGCCCGGTCACCAGATCGACCGGCGGTACGCCGGCCACGCCGTACGCGAACATCGCGATCGCCTGCGCGCCGCCGACGGCGTACACCTCGTCGACACCGAGCAACGCGCACGCGGCGAGCACCGCCGGGTTGGGCCGGCCGCCGAACGCCGGCTTCGGCGGCGACGCGACCGCGAGTGAGCCGACGCCGGCCACCTGCGCCGGTACGACGTTCATCACGACGCTCGACGGGTACGCGACCAGCCCGCCCGGCACGTACAGCCCGACCCGGCCGACCGGAACCCAACGTTCGGTCACCACGGCACCCGGCGCGACCTGCACCACAGCGTCCGTACGCCGTTGCGCGGCGTGTACCACCCGCGCTCGTTCGGTGGCGGCTTCCAAGGCCGCGCGAACGTTGGGATCCAGAGACGCCAATGCCTCGGTCAACGCCGACGGCGGCACCCGCACCGCGTCCGGCCGGACGCCGTCGTACTTCTCGGTCGCGTCGAGTACGGCGGCGAGCCCGCGGTCGCGGACGTCGTCGACGACGGGGCGGACCGCAGCCACCGCGGCGTCGACGTCGAGCCGGGCGCGGGGCAGCAACCGGCGCAGATCCGAGTCACGGCGACCGCGGAGGTCGAGGCGGGCCAACACGAGCTAGCGCCCGCGCAGCGCGTCGATGCCGACGAAGATGCCGAGCACGGCGAGCGCGACCAGCGGCCAGCCCGCGATGACACCGAGCGCGTGCACCCGGAAGTCGACCAGCGTGACGATGTCGCCGGTCACCCGGAAGCCGATCGCGTGCAGACCAGCGACCGCCGCATGCTGCTCCGCGACGAACCCGACCCGGTCGGCGACCAGCGCGCCGAGCAGCCCGCCGCCGGCGAGCGCGACCGCGGCGCCCGGCCCCGGCCGGCGGATGAAGAGGCACAGCCCGACCGCGGCGACCAGCCCGACCAGCATGGTGATCAGCAGGAACCACGCGTCCGCGCCGATCTGCGGCCGGAAGGTCTGGCTGGCCGAGTTCGCGACGTCGCGGAACGACAACTTCGGCGCGGTCGCGTCCCACAGCAGGCCCGCGACCGCGCCGGCCAGTGCCATGTACACGGTGCCGACGACGGCGACGATCACCTCGACGGGCCAGTTGACCGGGTCGGGCGGCGGCGGCGCCTGCGGCCAGCCCCACGGGGGCTGCGTGCCATAAGGCTGCGGGGCCAGGACGGTCCCGTACGGCGTGGTCATCGCGCGACCGCCCGGCGGAAGGCGCGGGCCGCGATCGCGAGTGTGACGGCGCCGTACCCGAGCGATGCCGCGAGCCGCCACAGCACGCCGCCCGGGGTGGCGGACCCGCGCAACCCGGCAGCGAGCACGTCCACAGCGTAGGTCGACGGGACCGCCTGGCGCAGGCCGCGCACCGCCAGCGGCAGGTGACCGGCGGGGATCAGGCCGAGGAACAGCACCGCGGTCATGCCCAGCTGACCGGCCACGGTGGCCAGTTCGGCCCGCGGCAGCGACAGCCCGAGGGCCGCGCCGACGCCGGACAGCGCGACCCCGGACGCGGCCACCGCCGGCAGCACCAGCCACAGCTGCCCGAACGGCAGGCCGAACATCGCCGCGCCCGCGACCGCCGTCACCAGCGCACCGGGCACGGTGAACGTCGCGTACGACGCAGCCGTACCGAGGACGACCGCGGAGACCGGCACCGGCAGGGTCGCGAAGTAGTCGAGCGACCGGCCGGCCCGCATCGCGCCGAACCGCTGGGCGAGGAGGTTGAGCGCGACGAACGCGACCACGAGGATGCTGGCCCCGGCGACGATGGCCGCGCTGGTGGCGCGGTCGGGATGGCGGACGACACCACGCAGCAGCACGAGGATGCCGACCGATTGCAGCGTGGCGACAAACAGCAGCGGGCCGCGGGCAATCCGGCCGCGGGCGAGCGACAGCCGGTAGACCGCGTCCGCGGTGGACCACCACGACGTCCGGGCGGGCAGCGCGACAGTCGCCGCCGGCGCGACCACCGGCGCCGCGGCGGTCATGCTCGCTCCAGGTCGTCGTCGCGGCCGCCCAGCGCGAGGTAGACGTCTTCGAGGCTCGGCGTGGCGAGGGTGAAGTCGTCGAGCGCGGCGAACGCGGCGCCGGAGGTGAGCCGGCCGAGGGCGGTGCGGGCCTCGTCCGCGGCCAGCCGGATGGTCCAGCGCCGCCCGGTGACGACCGCGCGCTCGGCCAGCGAGGCAACGGTCGGATCGCCGTACGGCGGGTCCAGCCGCCAGACCAGGTCGAGCCGTACGTCGTCGCTGACCGCGGCCTTCAACCGGCCGGGCGTGTCGCACGCGATCACCCGGCCGCGGTCGAGGATGGCGACCCGGTCGAGCACCGCCTCGGCCTCGGTCACGTTGTGGGTGACGAGCAGGACGGTCACCCCGTGCGCGTCGCGGCGGCGGGCGAGTGCGGCCCACACCTCGCGGCGGGCGACCGGATCGAGGCCAGCGGTGGGCTCGTCGAGCAGCAGTAGTGGCCGTCTCGCGGCCAGCGCCGATGCGACGCAGGCGAGCCGTCGCTGCCCGCCGGACAACCGGGCCAGCGGCCGGTCGGCGACCGCGGTGAGACCGAGCTCGTCGACCAGATCGGTGGCCTGCGCGGCGGCGGCGCGGCGCGACTCGCCGCGCAGCCGGGCGGTGGTCGTCACGGCGGCGTGCACCGGCAGGTCGAGCAGCGCCGGCTCGTCCTGGCCGAGGTAGCCGACGAGGTGGCCGGCGACCGACGGCGTCGCGACGACGTCGTGGCCGAGGATCTCAATCCCGCCATGGTCCGGGCGGGTCAGGCCGACCAGCTGGCGGACCAGCGTGCTCTTGCCCGCGCCGTTCGGCCCGAGCAGGCCGAAGACCTCGCCCCGCGTGACGTCGAGATCGATCCGGTCGTTGGCGAGCACGGCGCCGTCGCGGTAGGTCTTGGTGACCTCCCGGACGCGCACCGCCGCCGTGTTCACTGTCGCAGGATCCCATCCCCATGATCATCGCCGTCAGGGCGGGATCTATCCCGCTCTGACGGCGCAACGTCCGACGACGACGGCGATCGGTTCGCGGTACGCACGCGGCTCGACCAGCGGGTCCGCGCTCAGGCCAACCACACCGGCCGGCTGGCCCACAACGATCGGCCGGGTCGCGCTCAGCAGCGCGCCGACCGGGCCGAGCCCGACCTCGCGGTCGAGTAGCCGCAGCTCGCGCGGATCGGCACCCGGCCGGGTGCCCGCGTTGCCCAGGTCGGTGCCGTACCGCAGCTCCACCCCCGCTGCCACCAGCCGCCGGGCGTTGTCGAGCGCCGCCTCCCCCGAGCCGCCGGCGACGAACGTCTGCAACGTCGAGATCACCCGGGTCCGGGCAGCGGCAAGCCGCGCCACCAGCTCGTCCGGCAGCAGCTCGATCGGCGTATGGGCCAGCTCGTCGACGCCGGCGTCGAGCGCCCGCTCGACCATCGGCACGGTGAGCGCGTGGCAGGTGACCTCGCGGCCGTTGGCATGCGCGACCCGTACAACGGCAGCCGCGACCTCAGCGGTCGGCACCGCACCGCCGCTCGGCTCCAGCGCCAGCTTGACCACGTCGACCTGCGTGCACAGCCCGGCGACTAGCCGCTCGACCTGCTCCGGGTCGTCGACGAACGCGGCGTACCCCCCACTCCCCCAGGACCGCGACGGGTAACCGCCGGGCGCGGTGAGCAGCGGGCCGGCCACCTCGACCCGGGGCGCGGTCAGCTTGCGGTAGCGGGCCGCGTCGGCCGGCGGCGCGCCGAGGTCGCGGACCGCGACGACACCGTGCCGGAGCACGTGATCCGGCTCGCCGAACCCGAGGTGCACGTGCGCGTCGACCAGCCCCGGCCCGACCCATCCGACCGCGATCTCATCCACCCCGCCGGGGTCGATGCCGGCCGCGGCACCGGCCGCTGCCACCAGCCCGTCCGCGCCGATCAGCACCCGACCGTCGGCGTACGAGGCATCGTCGCGGCGACCGAGCCAGAGCGGGCCGCGCAGGCACAGACCGGCGCCGATGTCGCCGACGTCCGGGTCGGCGCGCGGCCTCAACAACCGCATCTGGGCAGTCTCATCGCCGGACATGCTCCCCGACGGTCCGGACCGCCAGCCCGCCGGCGCCGAGCCGCTCGGCCAGCAGCGGCAGCGCCGCGACGGTCGAGCGCCAGGCGCCTGGGTCGCTAGTGAGGTCGGAATCGTGCAGCAGCAACATGCCGCCGTCGACCTCGCCGCGCTCGAGGTCCGCGACCACCGACTCCCCGGTCGCGGCCGACCGCCAGTCGCGACCCCAGGCCGACCACAGCACCGGGCGCACGCCGAGCCCGCGCGCCGCCACCAGTGCCGGGCCGGACAGCACGCCGTACGGCGGCCGCCACCACAGCGGCGGCTGGCCGGTGAGCGCGGCGACGGTGTCGAAAGCGCGGTGCAGGTCGTCCCGCGCGGCTCGCGGCGTACGAGCGATCAGGTAGCGGTGCGCGTCGCCGTGCAGCGCCACCTCGTGACCGCGCCGGACCACCTCGGTCGCGACGTCCGCGTAGCGCCGGACCTGCTCGCCGAGCACGAAGAACGTCGCGGTCCAGCCGAGCCGGTCGAGCACGTCGAGGATCGCCGGCGTGGCTTCCGGGTGCGGGCCGTCGTCGAACGTCAACGCGACCCCACCGCGCGGCCCGCGGCCGGCCAGCCCCGGCGCTAAGGCCCGCCGCGCCGCCGGCAGCCAAGTGACTGCGGGCCCGACCTGCGCCGCGACCGCGGCAAGCGCGGCGCCACCGCCCCACTTACCCCGCACTTCGCTCGACCTTTGCGGTTGCCGCGGCCGCCCGCACGCTCACGCCGACCATGATCACCAGCGAAAGTCGAGCAAAGTCGGGGTGGGGGTCAACCGACGGCGCCGGGGCCGAGCAACTCTTTGAGGTCGGCCATCAGCGCGTTGGTCGGGTTGACCCGCGGATCGAGGCGCAGCAGCGTGACCTTCTCGCCCGACTGCAGCGCCAGCCGTACCTCGGTCGAGCCGCGATGCGTCTCCAGCACTTCCTTCAGCCGGTCGACCACCGGCTGGGTGCAACGCGGTGCCGGCAGCGTCAACGTCACCGGGCCGCGCGGCGCGACCGACGTGTCCGGCATCGTGACGTCCATCGCGATCAGCCGCGGCACGTCCTCCTGCCGGTCCAGCCGGCCGCGCACCAGCAGCACCGCGTCCTCGGCCAGATGGATACCGCAAGTCTGGTAGGCGGCGGGGAAGAACAGCACCTCGATCGAACCCTCGAGGTCTTCGAGCGCCGCGAGCGCCCACGGGTTGCCGGTCTTCGTTACCCGGCGGGTCAGCCCGGACAGGATGCCGCCGACGGTGAGGATGCTGCCGTCCGGACGTTCGTCCGCCATCAACGACGCGAGCGAGCAGTCGACCACCGCGGCAAGCACATGCTCGATCCCGAACAGCGGATGATCGGAGACGTAGAGGCCGAGCATCTCCCGTTCGTAGGCGAGCAGCGTCGTCTTCTCCCACTCCCCGGTGGGGATCACGAGGTCGAGACCGAACCCTGGCGACGCATCCGCGTTCTCGGATGTCTCGTCCGAACCGAACAAGTCGAACTGCCCGATCGCCTCGTTGCGTTTCGTCTCCATGCACGCGTCGACCGCGTCGGCATGGATACGCAACAGACCGTGCCGGGTGTGGCCGAGCGAGTCGAACGCCCCGGCTTTGATCAGTGACTCGATCACCTTCTTGTTGCAGGCGATCGGTTCGACCTTGCGGAGGAAGTCGGGGAAGTCGGCGTACTGACCTTTAGACCGCCGCGCCGCGATGATCGAGGCGACGACGTTCTCGCCGACGTTGCGGATGGCGGACAACCCGAACCGGATGTCGGTGCCGACCGGAGTGAAGTTGGAGTCGGACGAGTTGACGTCCGGCGGCAACACCTTGATGCCCATCCGCCGGCACTCGTGCAGGTACATCGCCGACTTGTCCTTGTCGTCTTTCACCGACGTCAGCAGCGCGGCCATGTACTCGGCCGGGAAGTTCGCTTTGAGGTACGCCGTCCAGTACGAGACCAGGCCGTAGCCGGCGGAGTGCGCGCGGTTGAACGCGTAGTCGGCGAACGGGACGAGGATGTCCCACAACGTCTTGATCGCGTCGTCGCCGTAACCGCGTTCCTTCATCCCGGCCGCGAACGGGACGTACTCCTTGTCGAGGATCTCTTTCTTCTTCTTGCCCATCGCCCGGCGAAGAAGATCCGCTTGTCCGAGCGAGTAACCGGCGACCTTCTGCGCGATCGCCATGACCTGCTCTTGGTAGACGATCAGCCCGTACGTCTCGCCGAGGATCTCGGCGAGCGGCTCGGCGAGCTCGCGATGGATCGGTACGACGGGCTTGCGGCCGTTCTTGCGATCGGCATAGTCGTTGTGCGCGTTGGCGCCCATCGGCCCCGGGCGGTACAGCGCGATCAACGCCGAGACGTCGTCGAACGACGTCGGTTTCATCAATCGCAGCAACGAACGCATCGGTCCGCCGTCGAGCTGGAACACGCCCAACGTGTCACCACGGCCGAGCAGGTCGTACGTCGCCGTGTCGTCGAAGCCGATGTCTTCGATGACGACTGTCTCGCCGCGATTGGCCTCGATGTTGGCGAGGCAGTCGTCGAGGATGGTGAGGTTGCGCAGGCCGAGGAAGTCCATCTTCAACAGGCCGAGCGACTCGCACGCGCCCATGTCGAACTGGGTGATGATCGCGCCGTCCTGCTCGCGGCGCATGATCGGTACGACGTCGAGCAACGGCTCCCGGCACAGGATCACACCGGCCGCGTGCACACCCCACTGGCGCTTGAGACCTTCGAGCCCGCGCGCGGTGTCGACCACCTTCGCGACATCCGGATCGGCGTCGTACAGCGCCCGGAACTCACCGGCTTCCTTGTACCGCGGATGCTCGGGATCGAACACGCCGGACAGCGGCATGTCCTTGCCCATCACCGGCGGTGGCATGACCTTCGTGATCCGGTCGCCCATCGCGAACGGGTGCCCGAGCACCCGGGCGGAGTCCTTCACCGCCTGCTTCGCTTTGATCGTGCCGTAGGTGATGATCTGGCTGACCCGCTCCTCGCCGTAGCGCTGGGTCGCGTAGCGGATCATGTCGCCGCGCCGGCGCTCGTCGAAGTCGAGGTCGATGTCCGGCATCGAGATGCGCTCGGGGTTGAGGAAGCGCTCGAACAACAGCTTGTGCTCGACCGGATCCAGCTCGGTGATGCCGAGCACGTACGACACCATCGACCCGGCCGCCGAGCCGCGGCCCGGACCGACCCGGATGCCGCTCTCGCGCGCGTGCCGGCACAGGTCGGCGACGACGAGGAAGTAGCCCGGGAAGCCCATCTGCAGGATCACGCCGAGCTCGTAGTCGGCCTGTGCCTGCCGGTCGGCGGGGACACCGTCGGGGAAGCGCCGGGCCAGCCCGCGCGCGACCTCGGCCCGCAGCCAACTCTCCTCGGTGTGCCCGTCCGGCACCGGGAACGCCGGCATCAGGTTGCGCTCGGCGAAGGTGACGTTGCACCGCTCGGCGATCGCGAGGGTGTTGTCGCACGCCTCGGGCAACTCGGCCCAGAGCCGGCGCATCTCGGCCGGTGACTTGAGGTAGAAGTCGCGCGCGTCGAACCGGAACCGGTTGGGGTCGGCCATCGTCTTGCCGCTCTGCACGCACAGCAGCACCTCGTGCGCGTCGGCGTCGTCGGCGTAGGTGTAGTGCAGGTCGTTGGTCGCGACCAGCGGCAGGCACAGCTCACCGGCAAGTTGCTTGAGCCCTTGATGCACCCGGCGCTCGATGTCGAGCCCGTGGTCCATCAGCTCGCAGAAGAAGCTGTCCCGGCCGAAGATGTCCTGCAGCTCAGCCGCGACCCGCTTGGCGCCGTCGTAGTCGCCCATCCGCAGCCGGGTCTGGATCTCACCCGACGGGCAGCCGGTGGTCGCGATCAGCCCGCGGGCGTAGGTCTCCAGCAACTCGCGGTCGACCCGCGGCTTGTAGAAGTACCCCTCCAGGCTGGCGCGCGAGGACAACCGGAACAGGTTGTGCATGCCCTCGGTGGTCTCGGCCAGCACGGTCATGTGCGTGAACGCGCCGCCGCCGGAGACGTCGTCCTCGCCCCCGTCCGCCCAGCGCACCCGGGTGCGTTCCGACCGGTGCGTGCCCGGGGTGACGTACAGCTCGGAGCCGATCACGGGGTTGACGCCCGCGGCGGTGGCCTGCTTCCAGAAGTCGTAGGCACCGAACACGTTGCCGTGGTCGGTCATCGCCAGCGCCGGCATGCCCATCCGGGCGGTCTCGGCGAACAGGTCCTTCAGCCGGGCCGCGCCGTCCAGCATCGAGTACTCGGTGTGCACGTGCAGGTGCACGAACGAGTCGGCCACGCGAGCTACTCCCAGACGTCACGATCGAAAATCCGGCACGGGGGAAGCGCGGCCGACGTACCCATCTTGTTTAACACGCCGCCGCGGCCGTGGCGGGCGTGTCGGCATTCGCGTGTCGCTACTTCCCCGTTACGCCGTCCCCGCTCGGGCCGCGATGATCTTCGGAGCGAAGCAGGACGAGTACGCCGACCGCCCCGGCGGCCAGCACGAACACGCCGACGATCAGCGCGGCCCGGACACTGTCGACGTACGCCGACTTTCCCGCGTCGACCGTCTTGTCGATCAGCGCTTGCTTGACGTGGGCGAGGAACCGGGCCAGCAAGCCGGGGTGCCCACCCGGCGTGACCGCGGGCGCCACCTTCGGGATCGGCGCGCCCTTGCGGACCGAGTCGATCACGATCGACCGGTAGACGACCGGGATGCCGATGTGCGATAGCCGCTCGGTCAGCCCACTGAACAGCCGGGCGTACAGGATCGCGCCGAGCACGGTCACGCCGACGACGCCGCCGATCTCGCGACCGGCGGTCACCGCGGCGGCTCCCATCCCGGACCGGGTCGCCGGCACCCGGGCCAGCACCGTCCCGACCATCGGCGCGACCACCAGACCGAGCCCGGCGCCCATCAGCGTGAGGAAGGTCGCGAGCAGGACCACGTCGACCGGCCGGCCGAGGGTCGCGTCCAGCACGGCCAGCGCGGCCGCGGCGATGAGCAGACCGAGCGCCAGCGTCACCCGGGCGCCGCGCTGCACCACCAGCCGGCCGCCGACCGGACCGGCGAGCACCATCACCAGCGTCATCGGGGTGAAGACCGCCGCGGTGGCGAGCCCGGAGTAGCCGCCGACAACTTGCAGGTCGAGGCTCACCAGCAGCAGCACGGAGAAGAGCGCGAACGTCGATGCGGCCGCCGCCAGCAAGCCGGCCGCGACCTGCCGGTCACGCAGCAGGCCGAGATCGACGACCGGGTTCAGTGCCCCGCGCTCCACCGCGACGAACAGGACCAGCGCGACCGCCGACGTGACCCATGCCGCGACCACGGCCGGCGAAGTGAAGCCATGGTCCTGACCGGCGATCAGCGCGAACACCAGCGCGGCCAGCGTGACCGCGATCGCCACCTGCCCGACGATGTCGCGACCGGGTGCGGGGTCCTTGCTCTCGAGCAGCAGCCGGCTGCCGAGCAACCCGGCCGCCGCCGCCGCGACGAACTCGCCCCAGAACACCGCCCGCCAGCCACCGAGTGCGACCAGCAGGCCGGCCGCTACCGGCCCGGCGGCGAGCGCGACACCCGACGCCGCGGCCCACCCGCCGAGCACCCGCGCCCGCCGTACCCGGTCGGGGTAGAGCTGGCGGACCAGCGACAGCGTGCCCGGCTCGGAGCAGGCCGCGCCGACGCCCTGGATCACCCGGCCGAGCACGAGGATCTGTACGTTCGGCGCGGTCGCGGCCACCACCGCACCGGCCGCGAACACCACGACGCCGGTCAGCAGCGCGCGCTTGCGCCCGTACCGATCGCCGAGCACACCACCGGTGAACAGCAGGCCGGCGAACGACACGATGTAGCCCGCCACGATCCATTCGAGCGACGTGACGCCGGCATTGAAGTCGCTGCGGATCCGAGGTACGGCGACGCCGACCATGGTGTTGTCCGCCATCGTCAGCGCGAGCACGGCGTACGTCGCGCCGGTCGCGAGCGACGTGCGCCGCGAACCCGGCGCGGTCGCGCTCACCCGACGCCGAGGACTCCCGGCCGCGGCACGACCGTCGTGAAGTCCGGCCGCAGCGGCAGCACCGACAACTGGTCAAGGCTCACGGTCGGCGGCGCCGGGTCGACCGACCGCACGTCCGGCACCGTGGCCAGCCCGGCGAGGTGGATGAAGTCGGCCTTGACCAGCACGGCGAACACGCAGGCACACGACTGCGGTTTGGCGAGCGCCGCCGACTCGAACTTGGCCGCATCCGCGAGTCGCTGGTAGAGCTTCTTCTCCAGCTTCTCCCGGTCGGTGCGCGGGTGGAAGCCGGCGACGATCTGCGCGTAGGTCTTGGCGTTCAGCCCGGCGAACCGGCTCTGCGACTCCATGCCGAGGGTCAGGTTCTCGAAGTTGCCGAGCAGGCTGACCGGATACACGCTCGTCGCCAGCGTCGGGCTCGGCACCCGGACGTACGCGCGGGTCACGCTGAGCCCGGTGAACATGTGCACGACGTCGGCGGGCGACAGGTAGCGGCGCAGGCTGATCAGCGCGTACCCGGGCTTGCCCCGGGCCACCTCGGCGAAGTGCCGCAGGTCGAACGCGGCGGTGGTGAGGTACGTCGGCACGCTGGTGCCGGGCTGCGGCCCGAGGGTCTGCTGCGGTGGCGCGATCGAGCCGCTGGGCGACAGCGGGCCGTCGTGGTCGTACGGGTCGTGCGGCCCGAAGGTGGCGACCAGCAGCGCCGCGACGACGACCGCCGCGATCGACCCGGCCAGCGCCGGCTCGGCCCGCGCCGCTTGGCCGGCCGCGCTGTGCGGTCCGGCCAGCGCCACGACGCGGCTCCGGGTGCGGCCGTGCACCACATGCAGCCGCCGGGCCAGCCGGGGCAGCCACGAGTCGTCGAGCGCGCGCAGGTTCACGACTCGGCCGCCAACCGGTCGAGTACGCCCTGCAGGTCGGCCGGCGGCTGGCTCTCAAAGACCAGCGGCCGGCCGTCGGCCGGATGCGCGAACGCGAGCCGGCGGGCGTGCAGCCACTGCCGGGTGAGCCCCAGGCGAGCCGACAGCGTGGGGTCCGCGCCGTACGTGATGTCGCCGACGCACGGGTGGCGGACCGCGGCCATGTGCACCCGGATCTGGTGGGTCCGGCCGGTCTCCAGGCGGATGTCGAGCAGCGACGCGGCGCGGAACGCCTCGACGGTCTCGTAGTGCGTGATGCTCGGCTTGCCGTCGGCGACCACGGCCCACTTGTAGTCGTGCGTCGGGTGCCGGTCGATCGGCGCGTCGATGGTGCCGCGGCTCGGGTCCGGATGGCCCTGCACGAGGGCGGCGTACCGCTTGTCGACGTCGCGCTCGCGGAACGCCTCCTTGAGCACGGAGTACGCCCGCTCGCTCTTCGCGACCGCCATCAGCCCGGTGGTGCCGACGTCGAGGCGGTGTACGACGCCCTGCCGCTCGGCCGCGCCGGAGGTCGAGATCCGGTAGCCGGCGGCAGCCAGCCCACCGATGACGGTCGGCCCGGTCCAGCCCGGGCTCGGGTGCGCGGCGACGCCCACCGGCTTGTCCACGACGACGATGTCGTCATCGTCGTACACGATCCGCAGGCCCGGGACCGGCTCGTCGGCGGCCGCGTCGGGAGCGGCAGCGGGGGCGGGCAACTCGACGTCGAGCCACGAGCCGGCGCGCACCCGCTCGGACTTCAGCGCCTCCTGCCCGTCGACCCGCACGAACCCAGTTTCGACCAGATCCGCCGCGGTCGTACGGGAGAGCCCGAACAGCCGGGACAGCGCTACGTCGAGCCGGAGCCCATCGAGGCCGTCCGGCAGCGGCAGCGTCCGGTGCTCGCTCATGCCGGCTGGTCACTTTCCGGCACCGGCCGGCCTTCGAGCGGGATGCCGCGACTGGCCAGCAGTACGGCGACGACGCCGCCGACCACGATGGCGGAGTCGGCCAGGTTGAACACCGGCCAGTGCGGCAACTGCAGCCAGTCGACGACCTCGCCGCGGAACACGCCCGGGGCGCGGAACACCCGGTCGCCGAGGTTGCCGAGCGCGCCGCCGAGGAGCAGGCCGAGGCAGACCGCCCAGCCGCGGCTGCGCAGCCGGGCCGCGGCCCGCAGGATCACGACCACGACGACAACCGCGACGGCGGTGAACACGACGGTCGCGCGGGTGCCGACGCTGAACGCGGCGCCGCTGTTGCGGGTGTTGGTGATCTGCAGGTAGTGGCCGAGGACGTGCACCCGCTCGCCGAGGCGGACGTTGGCGACGATCAGCACCTTGCTGACGACGTCGGCGACCAGCACGACCGCGGCGGCGACCAGCAGGAAACCCATGCGCCGGGGCGCGACCGGGCCCGCGGTCGCGGTTAGCGGCGCTCCTCGCGTTGCTTGCATGACACACACAGCGTGGCACGGGGGAACGCCTGCAGGCGCGCCTTGCCGATCGGGTTGCCGCAGTTCTCGCAGGTGCCGTAGGTCCCGGTGTCCAGCCGCTGCAGCGCGCGCTCTACCTGAGACAGCAGGTCGCGGCTGTTCGCGGCGAGG
This sequence comes from Frankiaceae bacterium, assembly GCA_030840585.1. Lineage (GTDB taxonomy): Bacteria > Actinomycetota > Actinomycetes > JAFAQI01 > JAFAQI01 > BP-197. The sequence goes on from JAVEEG010000205.1 coordinate 15,860, forward strand.
GACATCTCGTGCTCGCGCTCGAACGTCTTGGTGCCGGCGTCGGCCTGGTCGTCGCCGGATCCCTCGCCGCTGTCGCGCTGCAGCGCGGCCCAGGCCGACTCCGCCTCGCTGATCTCGCCGCGCAGTTCACGGGCCTGGCCGTCGAGCTCCTTGCGGATCTCGGCCAGCTCGCCCTTGGTCCACGGGGTCTCCCCCGGCAGTACGGCGGCGGCGCCGGGCTTG